>DATHQX010000054.1:0-23362 GCA_035482295.1 Verrucomicrobiia bacterium | reverse complement strand
GTTCCGCCACCAGACGCCGACACCGAGACGTTGTCCAGCGCCATGTAGGCCGGATCGTCACGGAACGCGAAGCTGATGGTATCAGTACCGGTACCAGTAACGTTGTAGCTGTACTGAGTCCAAGCACCGTTGGTAGTTGGGTTCGTCAGAGCCAGCAGCTGAGTGCCGTCCCACGAGGCGCTGAAATCGCTTGGGTTGTCGCCGTTCGCGGCAAACCAGAAGCTGAATGTAAGGTGTCCGCCGGCAGTGTCCGAGAAGGTCTGGCTCAACGTTCCGTCACTACCTACCGGTCCAAGAACGGCGTAAAACTGGCCGTCCTCGGCGCCAGAGTACTCACCAAAGGGGCCGGATACCACTTCTGTGTCTTCAAAGTTCCCACCGGTAGTCCAACCGGTGAAGTCGCCGGTTTCGAAACTGCCGTTGGAAAGAAGGTTTTGAGCGAAGCTCTTAGGCGCAGTAACAAGAACAGCGATCGCCAAAGCAGCCACGACCAGCAGGGTTTTGGGTCGCATACTTCCTCCGGAGTTGGATGTGTCCTAGGACACCCCGGTTACCGTAATGCATGTAAGATGCCAAGAGTAATACTCCTATTTTCAGCAGCTTACAATTTGCGGGAATCGTTGCAAGTGCAGGTTCTTGCGGCATTGTGACAAGGATGTTCCGAAGCGGAAACAATCGATGGCGGTACGTTCGGCCCCAGTCCCTTTGTTAGTTAATACAGTCGCGGAGGACGTAGGTATAGATTGAAATCGCCGGGAGCGTTGACTTGACATCCATCTCAAGCTACTTCGAATTCGATTCTCACCAGACTTCATTCGCTCGTGAACTGGTCGCGGGATTCACGACGTTCACCACCATGTCGTACATCGTGGTCGTGAATCCAGCGATCCTGGCCAACGCCGGGATCCCCGAAGGTCCTTCGTTTGTAGCCACGGTACTGGTGGCCACATTCGGCTGCTACTTCATGGCTTTCTACGCCAACCGACCATTCGCAATCGCTCCCTACATGGGCGAGAACGCATTCATAGCCTTCACGGTCTGCAAAGCTCTGGGCATGCGATGGCAAACTGCACTAGCTGCTGTCTTCATCGCCGGCGTGCTGTTCGTGCTGATGACCGTACTACATTTGCGGAAATGGGTAGTGGAGGGTGTACCCACCTCGCTGCGATATAGCTTTGCGGTAGGGATGGGTCTATTCCTCACCTTCATCGGTTTGAACGAGACCGGACTAGTGCGACTGGGGGTACCAGGGGCGCCAGTCCAAGCGGGCCAACTGAACTCCCTGCCGGTGCTGATTTCGATGTTCGGTCTTATCTTGCTGGCGATCCTGATCATCCGGAAGGTTCCCGGTGCCATCCTTCTCGGAATCGTTTTGACGTCGATCGTCGCCTTCGTGACAAAAGTAGCGGCCGCGCCCCGTGGATTCGTCAGCATGCCGCCCAGCATCAAGCCGATTCTGAGGCAACTGGATCTGCGTAGCGCGCTGACGTGGCAGGCCTTCCCAGTGGTTTTGACGATCTTCGTCATGGCTTTCGTCGATACGATGGGAACGCTGATTGGTCTCTCTGCTCGTGCCGGCTTTCTGGATGCCGATGGTCAGTTGCCGCAGATCGAGCGGCCCATGCTGGTGGATGCAATCACCACCACTCTGGCGCCGGTGCTGGGGACCTCGACGTCGGGCGCCTACGTGGAGTCGGCCACGGGAATCGAAGCTGGCGGCAGGACTGGACTCACAGCACTTGTTACCGGGAGCTGCTTCCTTCTCACTTTGTTCTTCGCGCCGTTTGTAGCCACAATCCCACCGCAAGCTTACGGTCCGGCATTGATCATTGTTGGTCTGTTTATGCTTGCGCCCATCACTCGGATCGACTTCGGCGACTACACGGAGTCCATTCCGGCCTTCGCCGTGGTGTCGCTGATGGCCTTCACCTTCAACATCGCAATCGGAATTTGCGCGGGTTTCGTGTTGTATCCGATCTGTAAACTGGTCAGCGGCAAGGGTCATCAACTCAAACCAGGTTTGTGGGCGCTCACAACCCTGTCCCTGCTTTTCTTCATCTTCTATCCCTATCACTAGCAATGTGATCGCGGTCGTCGATTTGGCAATTCGGGGCAGTTGCTTTTATGCTTCGAAAAGTCACGCCGAGTCGGTCCGCCGGGGGATCAGATCAAAATGGGTCGAATTTCTAACGCCGCTTGGCGGCAGCTCGCGTTCTTTTTGTTTCTAACGTTCGCTTTCTCAAACCTGGCGGGGGCGCAAACCACACAAAGCACCGACAACGATCAGAAGCCAAAGCCCGATCCGGACCTTCGACACTACATCCACGCGGTCCCACTCACGCCAGAGGATTACAAAGCGATCACCGCGGAGGGCAGGTTCTACTGGTTCGTCCGTTCCACGGTTGGTCCCAGAAGCTTGACGGGGGGCTTGTTTTCGGCCGGATACGGCACCGCAGCCAACAGTCCTCACGAGTACGGAACGCACTGGGTAGGCTTCGGGCAGCGCTACGGAATGCGCCTCACCGGCGTGTCGACAAGCAACGCCATGGAAGCCAGTATCGGATCGATATGGGGCGAGGATCCTCGCTATTTCCATACGGTTCATCAGACATTCGGCAACCGCGTGAAGAACATCGTTGACCTGACGTTTCGGGCCTACGGAACGGATGGTTACCGCCATCCCGCCTACGCACGCTACGTCTCTGTAACCGGCAGTAACTTCCTGTCGAACACGTGGCGCGTGCCCAGCGACTCGGATTGGCAGCGAGCCCTGATACGAACAGCCGAAGGGTTTGGCGGCCGGGCGCTCTCCAACGCTTTCAGCGAGTTTGTTCCAGAAGTATGGCGAAAAGTGCGCCGACAGTCGGATCCTTATCCCGCAGACGAGCACCACCCCTGATCCAACCACGCGGCGTTATGCGGCGTTATGATGTTTCGGCTGGAGGAGTCTGTGCCAACTTACGATCTAGTCCAAAGCCTTGCAGGGGCCGTCGAAATCCCGAAAGACGGTATTCTTAGCCGCACCATTCATCGTGACGACCAGGTCAAAGTTGTGCTGTTCGGATTTGCCGGCGGACAAGAGTTATCCCAACACACCGCAGCGGTTCCAGCCATGATCAACATTGTGCAAGGAGAGGTTCGCCTTACCTTAGACGGCGAGGAAAAAGAGCTTTCCAGCGGGGCCTGGGTATTCATGCCGGCGAACCTGACTCATGCGGTGTACGCGAAATCCGACGCCGTCATGCTTCTTACCATGTTTGGCGCCTCCTAAAGCGCATGCCGCGCATCACGCGGGACTAGTCGGGGAAGTCAAGCCTAACCGCGTTTAGAGGTAACTCAGCCACCAGTCTTTCCTACGTTGCTTGACCCCCATGAACCAGCGGCACGGGAAGTAGAGAATGAGGAGCACGGTCAACCACATCAGGTAAATGAAGGGCAGGCCGTGTCCATAGCCGTCGGGCATGCGGTTCGCAACGAACGCACCGTGCAGGAGCCATTCGTACGGCTGGTGAAAGAGCAGGGCCATCACCACCGCCAGGCTATGAATTACGTAGAGGTGGAGGATGTAGAAGAACATCGGCACGCGGCCAAAGACCAGCAATGGCCGGAAAATTCCTGATGCGGTCTTTCCGTCCAGGAACGCGAGCAACAAGATTCCCGGGCCTAGCGTCATCAGTAGAAACTGCAAGGAAGGCGGATATTTCTCGACATCGAGAAACAAGATCAAAGTTTTCTCGAACGTCGGTTGCACGTGCCAAGGGCCCTGGGATTCGCCTCCCAGCCCCTCCGGGGGATTGCCGTAGAGATTGCTCAGCCGCAGCAAGATGAAAGCGACGATCATTGCGCCGCCAAGGATTGCCATCCTGCGCCGTCTGTGCTGCAGACCACGCTGATAGAGGGATCCAAAAGCGTATCCCGCGGCCATCACGCCCACCCACGGAATCAGCGGGAACAAGACGAAGTCGAAGATTTGACCTGGAAGCAAGAGTCCGCCGCGCACGTGCAGGAGCGACCACAGCCACGCTGCGCGACCAAATGCTTCAGGCCGCACTCGATCCAGCAGGTCGTGACCAACGATCATCAAGACGGCTGCTGTGCCCAGCCAACGAATCGGTAGTCGTACCGCCGCTGCCATGATGACCATCGAGGCCCCCAGGGCCCAGATGACTCCAAAGAATCCGAATGGGACGACAAACGACCATGCGAAGCCGACAATCGTGAACTCGACGATGATGAGCCACAGGCCACGCGTCCAGAGGAAGCGGCTGAGTTCCGCAGGCGTTCTTCGCGAACCGTAGAGATAAGCGCCAACGCCGGCGAGAAAAAAGAACATCGGCGCGCAGAAGTGCGTGATCCAGCGGGTGAAAAATAGCGCGTAATACGTCTGGCTCAGGGATTCCGGATCGAAACGCAGGGAGCTGAAGTAGTCGCGGGTGTGATCGATGGCCATAAACACCATGACCAGCCCGCGCACGATGTCAATCGATTCCAGACGGCCGAGCCGCGGAACCAGTTTGCCGTTGAGCGTCTCGACAGATTCACTGAGCCGTACAGCCTGTGCGGAATTCGCTTGCAGCATCCGCCGCTCCTGCGCGTGGGTCGCTTACGCCCGAGATCCGAATGCCCAATGATATCCCGCCATCATTTGCGGTTGTGGCAGATACGATGCGGTCTATCTCAATCGGGAACACGCTCATCACTGCGCCGGAGTTGCGCCCGCAGTCCACTCCGCGAGCTTCTGTTTGGCTATCGGCCTCGCGAACGCGTTTGCCGGATTGTGCGAATTAATGGCCAGGACCTGCTCGTAATACAGGCGAGCGTGAGCCTTGTCGC
Organism: Verrucomicrobiia bacterium; assembly: GCA_035482295.1. Taxonomy (GTDB): domain Bacteria; phylum Acidobacteriota; class Terriglobia; order Terriglobales; family Acidobacteriaceae; genus Bog-257. Next base: position 18,529 of record DATHQX010000054.1, on the reverse strand, counting down.
CAAGCTTCTCATAGGTTTCCGCAAGCAAACAGAGCACCAACGGATCTTTCTGGTTGGCGAATTGTAATTGTTTGATCGTGGCGGGATAGTCGTTGGTGTAGAAAGCTACATACCCGGCAATATAGGGATAAAAGATCGCCTGATCTGGATTGTCGGCCTTATCGATCAGCGCTTTGCATGCCGCCAGATGTTGCTTCGCATTGTCGGCCTGGCCCCGGCGGGCAGCGATTCGCGCTTGCGCCGCTTCCCAACGAAATTCCCACAGGTCCTTTTGCGCCGGCGTCAGATTCGGAATCTTCAAACCCGTGAGATGTCCGGTTTGATACCACTGAAAGGCGTTGTCATAGTCTCCCGACTCCAGATAGATCCGAGCCAGTTCGTCCGCCGTGCCTGCTGCATCCGCATACTTTTTCCAGTTGTACTGCATGTCGAACGCGCGACGCTCGTATTCTGAGGCCTTATCGGTATTGCGCTCGAACGCATAAGAGACCGCCATGACACGCAGCGCCTGCACCGCTTGCTCTTCAGAGGCCAACTGGATCGCCTTAGCCAGGTGTTGCCGCGCGTCTGTGTACTTCGCTTGCAGATCGAGAGCGACTCCTAAGAATAGTTGTGCCTGGTAAAGGTTCGGATCCAAATCGATCGCCTGCTGATATAAAGCCATCGCCTCATCCGGCTTACCTTCGCCGGCGAGTTTCTCTCCATGCTTTACCAGCGCGGACGCATCCTGGGTCTTCGCCTGTGGATTCGCAGGGGCCGGCGTTGGAGCCGGTTGCGCCTGCGCGAAAGCGCGAAGATCACAAAACAACAAGCCAATTGTGAACACCAGGAGAAAAGCGCTTCGATGGTGGCCTCTCATGCGCCGCATTATTTCACATTGGCAGTTGCAGGTTGTTTCAGATCACGTTACGCGATACACTGCGCGTCTCCTGAAAACTACCTCGAGGATATCTCCATGAAGAATAGCTCCACATCCGATTCTGCATTGTCGAGGCGCCGTTTATTGCAGCTGGGTATAACCGGGACTGCTGCCGGTCTCATGGGCGGAGCTTTTCCTCTTGTACTGCCCACACCCGCGGAGGCACAAGACGTCTCCACGCCTGACGCAGCGCTGGCCGAATTGATGAACGGCAATAAGCGCTACGTTTCGAACACTCTCACGTCGCCGCAACATGACTTGGATCTTCTGAAACAGAATACGGAAGAAAAGCAGGAGCCGTTTGCCGCGGTGTTGTCGTGTGCCGACTCACGGGTACCGGTGGAGTGGGTCTTCGATCAGACGATAGGTCACATTTTCGTGGCGCGAGTGGCGGGAAACCTTATAACACCAGAGATCATTGGCAGCTTGGAATATGGGGCGGCGGTGCTTGGAACCAAAGTTATTCTTGTACTCGGACACGCCGGTTGCGGCGCAGTCGCCGCAGCGATACAGGGCAAGAGCGTTCCCGGGCAGATCAGTTCGCTATTCCCTCATATTCAACCGGCGATCGATCAGGCCGGCCCCGACCTGACAGCGACCATCAAAGCGAACGCACAATACCAGGCAAAACTGCTGCGTGAATCCTCGACCGTCCTCGCACCCATGGCGAAACAAGGCAAGGTGAAGGTGGTTTCGGCCTACTACGATCTGGCCAGAGGAGCCGTAACGTTGCTCGAATAACACGGCGGCTCCACTCTTTTTAACAAGGAATTCTATTCGTCCCGCAGCGTCTTCATAGGATCTACACGCGTGGCCCGATATGCCGGCAGCGCGCTGGCCAACAACCCAATGCCGGTCATCAGTACCGCAACGGACGCAAAGGTCATCATGTCTCTCGCGCTTACTCCATAGACCACGCTTGCCATGACGCGTCCCAGCGCCAATGCTCCTGCCAAGCCAATCGCTACGCCGAGCAAAGTCGGCTTCATGCCTTCGGCCACGATCATGCGCAGCACATCGCTGAGTTGCGCTCCCAGAGCCAGGCGAATGCCGATCTCTCGCACTCTCCGCCGCACCATATAGGACAACACACTGTAGATACCTACGGCCGCGAGCAATAATGCCAGCGCCGCAAATCCCACGAGCAGGAACATGGTGAAACGCTGCTGCAACAACGAATCGTCCACCGTGTCTTCCATGGTCTTGACGTTCAGCAGCGGAACGTCGGGATCGACTTGGTGCACAAGGTTGCCGATTGCCGAAGCCACACTAGAAGGCGCTGTCTGGGTTCGGACAGCCATCGTCATACCAAAGGAATGCCATACGTCGCCGCGAGGATTGGTCAACTGGGCCAGCGGCATGTATAGCATCGAGGCAGAGCGGGTCTGGTTGAGCCCATCATCCTTCACGTCGCCCACCACGCCGACGATTGTGCGGACACTGTCAGGGAAGAAATACAACGTCAATTGCTTACCGATTGGGTCATCGTGTGGCCAGAACTGTTTAGCCATCGATTGGCTGATCAGTACAGTTGCCGGCCGACCGGCCTCATCGGAATCATCGAAGTAGCGCCCGCTTACCAGCGGAATTCGCATGGCGCGCAGGTAATCTGGACTCATGAGCCGCACGTCAACCTCAGGCTGGTCTGCCATCGGCAACACGGGCTGCCCTTCGATCTGCACGGGTTGATGCGAGCCGCCGCCGCTCAACGGCAGCGCATCGACGAACCCGGCCGACTGTACGCCAGGCAAAGCCTTCACCCGATCGAGCACGCCCTGGAAGAAGCTGACCATCGGCTGCGGCGAGCTGAATTTCTTGGACGAGACCGAGAGGTCCATGGTGATGACATGATTCGCGTCGAATCCCGGATACACGGAGCGAAGCATCCAGAGACTCCGAATCAGCAGACCCGCGCCGACCAGCAGCATCAGCGAGAGCGCGACCTCGGCGACCACTAGAGCGCCACGCGTACGGCTTCCACCGGAATCGGCGGAGGTGCGGCCCATGCCCTGCTTGAGTGCTTCATTGAAGTCTCCGCCAGTGAGGCGAAGCGCGGGCAGAAGCCCGGCCGCCAAGCCGGTCAGCAGCGAGATACCGAGCGTGAAAGCCAGAACCCAGCCATCCAGCCCAATGGTGTTCGCTCGCGGCAACTGCATACCCATAAACTTCACGATGAACACAATGCCGTAATGCGCGAAGACGAGTCCGAGGGCGCCGCCGGACAACGCCAACAATACAGTTTCAGCTAGCACCTGCTGCAATAGCCGCCGCCGGCTTGCGCCCAGCGCCGCCCGAATCGCCACTTCCTTTCGCCGCGAGAGAGTCCTCGCGAGCACCAGGTTCGCGATGTTGGCGCAGGCGATCAACAACACGAACGCCACCGCACCCAGCAGTATGAGCAGCGGACTCCGCACATCGCCAACCATGTCCTGCCGCAGGGGAATCGCGGTTGCGCCCCAGCCTTTGTCATCCTTCGGATACTGTTGCGCCAGACGATCGGAGATGGTGTTCATCTCGGCGCGGGCCTGCTCCAGGGTGACGCCCGGCTTCAGACGCGCGATTACGTTGTAGTTGTGGTTGTCGCGAATGGCACGTTCCTTCGGTGTCCAGCCCTGCAGCTTCCACATCTCTGGACGAAAGTTGGGGTCGCTGACAAACGGGAACTCGAAACCCGGGCGCATGACGCCAATGACGGCGTACGCTTCCCCATTCAGCTGAAGGTTGGTGCCGACAACCGCGGGGTTGGCGCCAAGATGATCGCGCCAGAAGGAGTAGCTGACCAGGACCTCATGATCGTGACCGGGCTGGTCCTCGCTTTCCAAGAAGCCGCGGCCCAACAGCGGCTCGGCGCGCAGAATCGAGAACAGCCCATAGGTAGACGAAACGAGAGGCACCGTAATGGGCTGGCCAGAGCCGGTCAGGGTATAGCGGCCAAAGCCATAAGCCGACATCGCTTCGAAACTGTGCGCCTGCGCACGCCAGTCATAGAAGTTCGCTGGGGATACAGCGAAGAGGGGAATGCCGGGAAAACTCGCCTGCGGTGGAACGTGGTAGAGCTGCACGAGTTGTTCGGGATGATCGAACGGCAGCGGTTTTAGGAGAACAGCGTTCACGACGCTGAAGATTGCTGTGTTTGCTCCGATACCTAACGCGAGTACCAGGACAGCGACTGCGGTAAAGCCTGGGTTCTTGCGCAATCCGCGCCAGCCATAGCGAACGTCCTGCAATAAGCTTCTCATCCGAATCCCCCCTTTGCTTCATACGCACGCGGCGTCCGCATTGTTTCGTAGGGATAGAGACGTGATGCGCTTCACCGGCCGATCTCAAGTCCGGCAATGGACAAAATGGCCGGACGTGGAAGAGAGAATCTTGGTGGATCTCATCGCGCTCGATTCGGCGGATTCTAGGCTGATGGTCGGATTTTCAAAACTAGCCGAAGCGTGCGAGGTGGTTTGTCGTGACGCAATTGCGGTTTTCGCGGCTGGCGATGGGGGCAGGTTCGTTCGTGCCTTCGCAGTATAGAACCGCAGGGACCGGGCCCAGGCCGACAATCGAGCGGGAGGGTTGCTATTCCAGCTTTTCCGGCTCCAGTCCAAAGCCTTTCTCGCCGGCCGCCTTCTTCTCCCAATACTTGTGGACCCAAGCTTCCCAACTCTTCCCGGCGGCAGTGTCGCGTCCAGTGAACGCAAGCGCAGCAATATCGGAGTACGGGATTGAAACCTTCTGCGAGGAATTCTGCGGGATGAGCCGAACGACCGACTGTGACAACGACGCTCCGGTGCGGCGATCGAAGATATAGCCTTCAACCTTAGAGCCGTCTTTGCGTGTGATCGTCACGTCACCGCGATAATCGAACGCAGTCTCCAGCGCCTCGCGCAGTTCGGCCTCGCTGGCCAGTTCGGGCACCCATCCTTCGACCTGCTGGCGTTCACGTCCGGGAACCACTTCCAGATGATCGACCGTCAAATTGTGCTGCGGCTCACTCATAAGTCCTTCCGCCTTTCGCTTACGCCCGTACTTCGGTTTTCTGGGCTTCCCCAATCTGGATCAGCGGATTGTAGGCATGGACTGGCTTCACCTTTTCGTCGAGCATGGCGAGAGCCTCATCATCCTCGTAATCGCTGGAGAAGGTCGCTTTCACCGTTGCCAGAAAGCCTTTCAGCGAGAAGAAAGTGTCATGTACCGCCGACGCTTCGTATCCGCTGTGCACCATGCAATTCGCACACTTCGGATTTCCCGACTCCGTGCCGTACTTGTGCCACTCGGTCTCGCGCATCAATTCTTCGAAGGTGTCGGCATAACCGTCCTGCAGCAGATAGCAAGGTTTTTGCCAGCCGAATAGATTGAATGTCGGCATGCCCCAGGGCGTGCATGGATAATCGCGTTTGCCCATCAGGAATTCGAGGAACAACGGCGACTGATTGAACACCCAATTCTTCTTGCGATTCGCCAGCATGGCGCGAAACAGCCGGCGAGTCCGTGCGCGTCCCAGAAAGTGCTTCTGATCGGGCGCCTTCTCGTACGAATATCCGGGAGAGATCATCATGCCTTCGACGCCGGCGTCCATCATCTGATCGAAGAATGCGCGAACGCTATTCGGATCTGCCCCGTCGAAGAGCGTCGTATTGGTCGTAACGCGGAAGCCACGCCGAACCGCTTCCCTGATGCCATCCAGAGCGGCATCATATCCACCCTCTCGACAAACCGAGAAGTCATGGTGTTCGCGCTCACCGTCCACGTGAACCGAGAAGGTCAGGTACTTACTCGGCTTGAAGAGATCGATTTTCTCTTTCAGGAGCAGCGCATTGGTGCAGAGGTAGATGTACTTCTTACGCGCTACCAGGCCTTCGACGATCTTGTCGATTTCAGGATGCATAAGAGGCTCGCCGCCCGGGATCGACACCATGGGTGCGCCGCACTCGTCGACCGCTCGGAAGCACTCCTCAGGCGAGAGATTCTGCTTCAGCACGTGCGCGGGATACTGAATCTTGCCGCAACCGGCGCAAGCCAGGTTGCAGCGGAACAGCGGCTCCAGCATGAGAACCAAGGGATAGCGTTTGCGGCCCTTGACGCGCTGCTTCAGGACGTACGTGGCGACGGTCCACATCTGCGATACGGGAACAGGCATACTGTTGAACCTCTAAATGAGAACGCGAACTCTCTTTCGTTTTTATCTATTTTGTGGGATTATGTCAAGTGAAGGGTGGTTGCCCGATCAGAATGTCTGAACAGCTCCAAACCGGTTCCTTAGCGGCTGAGACGTCCTCAGCGGCCCGACGTACCCCAGTGCAGTCTCGAAGCCAGCAGACGGTCGCTCGGGTCCTCGATGCCGCCAGTTCCCTGTTGACCCAAATGCCGCTGGAAGACGTTACGACAACCCGCATTGCCGCGGAGGCAGGTCTTTCGATCGGCGGACTCTACCGTTTCTTTCCCGACAAACAGACCATCATCGACGCCATCGCCGTGCGTCACGTCGAGCAGTTTCGCGCTTCGCTGGAAGACTCCGTCATCAAGGTTCTGGAGCGAGAGTTCGCTAACCTCGAGACCTTCGATCCGACTGTCATCCTCGATAGCGTTGTCGATGCCTACGTGGTGTATCTCGACGCGCATCCGGACTTCCGGACAATCTCGTTTGGCCATTACGTCAGCGCAGCCACCAAAGAACGGCAGGCATCGCCGACCGTGGGTCTGCCGGCTCTGCTGAAGAACTTCATGCTGGAGCGGCTTGGCATACCGAACACGCCGGAAGTCGACCTGATGTTGCGCGTGGTCAGCGAAGCCGGCGAGCGGCTGATTGCCTACGCCTACGAGCAGCCTACGCACGAGGAGCGCGACCGCATCGTCTCCGAGATGAAAAAGATGCTGGCGGGATATCTGTTCTCGGAGAAGACGAACTGACCCCGCCAGCAACGTCGAACTACCAACAATGACACCTCTACTGCGCGGACTTCGCAGCGCTGCTACTCCGCGTGTAACTGATCGTCATCGCTTCTTTCATGGAATTCACGTCCGGCCCCATCTCCATGGTCATCATGAAGGAGTTCGGCTTCCAATCGGAATAGATGAAACGAGTCACCACCTTCTGACCGTTCATGTCGCCTTCCATCGTGCCGACCAGTTTGTCACCATCCCATTTCGTGGTTCCGCTCGCATCGCAGCCGCCGGGCGTCATCGTGTCACACCAGAGCCCGCGGTAGACCTGCGCTTTTGGATCCCACCAGAAGGTCCCGAAGCCATTGAAGTTGCTGCCCATCAAACCTGACGAGTGATACTTCTCCATTAGCGACATGCCTCCGGGGCCAGCAGTCATTACCGCGCTTCCCTGCCCGCTCCCGCCATTGGGCATCATCGGACTAGGCTGACTCTTCTCGATCACCGTCCAGTTGCCTGACATCATCTTGATCAGCCTGGTCATTTCCGGATCCGGCTTGGGCATCGGCATAGTCGGTGCGGCAGCCTTCGCATCTGCACTCGCAGATTTGTCCTGAGCCATCAATCCGGTCACGCAAACAGCCGCCATCACAGCCACGCCCATACCCCTGAGAACGATCTTCATGCTCTCCTCCTTAAGAACCTGCGGGAAGATGGTATATGAACATCGCCAACAAGCAAGCGGATTTTCATACATCTTGAAACCCAGGCTGGCGTTTCGCCTTCGATCTGTTGTAACCTCTATATCCAGTTTTGGAGGTTATACAAATGTCTGAAGTCGATCGAATTCTCAAACACTATGACGATGTCCTGAGCGGAGATCCGTGGCACGGCGAACCGGTCTGGACCGTTCTTAGCAACATCTCCTTCACCACGGCTGCGGCCCGTCCGGTCGGCAGCGCCCACTCCATCTGGGAGATCGTGGCGCACATGATCTTCTGGGAGGGCGTCGTGATTAAGCGCCTGGCGGGTGAGCGAGCCGGACTTGTAGAGGAGCTCAACTTCGCCGTCCCAACAAATCTAACGCAGGAGAACTGGGAGAAAACACTGGAGCAATTTCGAGCGTCTAACCAATTGTTCCGCCAAGCGCTGAAGAGACTTGCTCCCGGCCAGTTGGACCAACTCACCGCGGCACGGAAGCGAACTTTCTACGAAGAAGCGCATGGACTGATTGAGCATCACGTCTATCATTTAGGGCAGATTTCCCTGCTGAAAAGGGCCGCGCAGTGATCTGGTAAAGAGTCTGGAATTGCCGCGCCCATGCTGGACAGAAGGCTGTTCGCAAGTTTGTAATTTAGCCAGTACGGGTGCTAACATCCGGACTCGCGAGCTTTTCAAGGAGGCGCTTATGTCGGATCGTGACGGCAGTGGTTTTCTGTGGTTCCTAGCTGGCCTGGGTATCGGCGCGGCGGTAGGCATTTTGTATGCTCCCAAGTCGGGCGATGAACTGCGCCAGCAATTGCGCGAAGTAGCCGAAGACGGCCGCAACACCGTGAAAGAACGGGCGCGTCAGGCGCGCGAACAGGCAGGCACGTGGGCGGACAAAGGACGTGATTACCTGAACCAGCAGCGGGACCAGATCCGGACTGCTTATGAAGCTGGACGCCAGGCTTACCGCGAAGCTACTACTTCTGAGGTTGAAGGCACGACCCCGAACGTCCCGTAAGCTCTCCTCAGTCGCTGGATTCGCATCTCACCGTGCGGTTTGGTAGGTACCGTTATGGATGACAAGTTAACGATTTTCATTGCCGTGACCTCAGCTGCGGTCGTACTGCAGATGCTGATCCTTCTCGGCATGCTTCTGGTCATGCTCAAGCTCCGCGCGCGAGTGGAGACTCTGACCGGCAAGGTCGAAGACACGATCGGCGTCGTGCAGGCTCGCGTCTTGCCGCTGGTCGACAATGCCAAGAGCATGCAGCAGGAGGTCAAGGCCTTCCTGGACACATCGCGGCCCAAAATCGAGACCCTCATCGACAACCTGAGTCACATGAGCACCACGACCCGGACGACGGTGGAACGCTTCGACGCCACAGCGAACGATGCGATTGATCGCGTACGCCTTCAGGTGATCCGGGGCGACGAGATGCTCACGCGTACGATGGACCGCGTGGAAGAAACCACCGAAAAGGTGCAGCACACGGTGATGTCGCCAGTTCGACAGGTTTCGGGGATTGTGCAGGCCATCAGCACTGGCGTGGGCGCCTACTTCAACAACGAACGCCGCCGCCGCAACGGCGGGCCCTCCGACGAAATGTTTATCTAGCTTCTTGGTCTCTAAAGAGAGCGAGCAGCGCCAGCGCGCTGCTCTTTTTGCTTGGATGGGTATTCAACGTCAGCAGATCCAGCCTCCGCCCACGACAATATCGCCGTCATAGAACACAACTGCCTGCCCAGGCGTGATCGCACGCTGAGGTTCATCGAAGGTCGCCACTACCTCATCGTTGTCGATATTCTCAACAATGGCATCCGCCGGTTCATGACGGTGGCGAATCTTCGCCTTCACCCGCATCGGAGTACGAAGATCCTCGACAGCAATCCAGTTGAGCCTTTTGGCTCGTAGCGTGCGTGTGAGCAATTCCTCGCCGCCGCCAACCACGACCTGCCGCTTGTCGCCGCGGATCTCAAGCACATAGAGCGGCGATCCCGTAGCGACGCCGAGTCCCTTGCGCTGCCCGACCGTAAAGTTGTGAATACCGGCGTGAGTGCCGACGACGTCACCGGTAGTCGTAACCAGCTCGCCCGCGGTATCGGGAATCTCTTCGCCCTGCTCTTCCAGATATGCGTCGAGAAACTGTTTGTAGTCTCCGCCGGGAACGAAGCAAATCTCCTGCGAGTCCGGCTTCTCGAACAGCCGCAGCCCGGCACGCTTGGCTTCCTCGCGCACGTCGGGCTTGCACATGTGGCCGAGAGGAAACAGCGTGCGGCTCAACTGCTCCTGAGTGAGACCGAAAAGGAAGTACGTTTGATCCTTGCTGTAATCGGCCGGCCGCTTCAGCAGCCAACGGCCGCTCGGCTCGTCAAACTCATTGCGCGCATAGTGGCCCGTAGCCAGTAGATCTGCCCCAATCTGTCGAGCCGTGATCAGCAACTGGTCAAACTTAAGATGGTTGTTGCACAAGCTGCATGGAATCGGGGTCCGTCCCGAAAGATACTCAGAGACAAATGGCCGGACCACATCGTGCTCAAACCGCTGCTCCTGATTCACAACGTAGTACGGAATGCCCAGCGTCTCCGCCACGCGGCGCGCGTCGTAAACGTCGTCAATCGAACAGCAGCGGCCCTGCACCGACTCGGGCATACCCTGATGTCCGGCCAAACGGCGCTGGTTCCAGAGCTGGAGCGTCAATCCAACAACGGTGTAGCCCTGCTTACACAACATGGCCGCAACGGTGGACGAATCCACACCGCCGGACATAGCTACAGCAACCGTGTTGTGCTTCTCTGTCACTTCTGTTTTCGATCCGATTGTTATGAGCGTCTTACTGAGACGATGGTTGGAAACCAACCGCGGTCTTCTTGTACATCGGACTGATCTCTCGCAGTCGCCCGATGACTTCCGGCACAAGTGTCATCGCAAAGTCTATATCTTCGGCCGTAGTCTGCTTGCCGAGGCTAAAACGAATGCTGCCCCGCGCGCGATCGGCCGACAGCCCCATCGCCGTCAGTACGTGCGAGGGCTCAATCGCCCCGGAAGAACACGCAGCTCCCGTCGACACTGCCAGACCTTTGAGATCGAGAGCGATGACCATCGCCTCGCCCTCAATGTAATCGAAGGAAATGTTGGTGGTGTTTGGCACGCGTTCGGCGCCATCGCCATTCACGGCGACATGCTCAATCTCTTGCAGGATCGTCTTCTCCAGACGATCGCGGAATTCAGTCATCCTGCCAACGCTTCCGTCCTCGAATCCCAGTCTGGCGATCTCTGCCGCTTTGCCTAGCCCGACGATTCCCGCTAGGTTCTCGGTTCCCGCGCGACGAGAGCGTTCGTGCCTGCCTCCATAGAAGAGAGGCTGAAGCAATGTTCCCTTGCGGACAAATAGCGCTCCCGTACCCTGCGGCCCATGAATCTTGTGCGCTGAGATGGTCAGCAGATCGCAACCAATCTCCTTCACATCGACCGGGATCTTGCCAGCTGCCTGAACCGCATCTGTGTGGAAGTAAACGTCAGCTTCCGCGGCGATCTTGCCAATCTCCGATATCGGCTGCAAAACACCGGTTTCATTGTTTGCCGCCATCACCGTGATTAGCTTGGTCTCCGGACGCAGCGCACGGCGCACATCATCCGGATCGACTAGCGACCGGCCATCCACCGGCAGATACGTCACCGAGCAGCCCGTCTGCTCAAGGCGGTGACAGGAGTTCAGAACCGCGTGGTGTTCGATCGACGACGTGATGATGTGATCGCCCGGCTGTATCAAGCCGAAGAGTGCGAGATTGTCGCCTTCTGTGCCGCCGCTGGTGAAAACGATTTCGGCAGCACGACAATTCAGCAATTCCCCGACCTGTTCGCGAGCGTGCTCCACCGCAGCTCTCGCCTGCTGCCCCTGCTGGTGAATGGACGAGGCATTCCCGAACTTCTCAAAGAAGTGCGGCCGCATCGCCTCGAAGACTTCCGGCAGAAGCGGGGTAGTTGCGTTGTTGTCGAGATACACCCGTCGCATGTGTGCCTCTATTCTAGCTGTTTCATTGGATTCGGCGACGGCGGCATGCGATTCTCAGACCTTGGCCAACAGCATCGAACCTGTCATTGGTAAAACTCGGTCATCTGTGGGGCCGAGCCGGCTCCGTTAGGAATCGTGCCGACACCCAATGCGGTCATGCTTAGCCCTAGCAGGCTGCGATGGTCGTATTGGACGGTCCCCTGATATCCGGCCTTCACGCCCGTGCCAACCAGGATGGTCGCAACTTGTCCGCCCCCGTTTCGGTTGTCGTCGCGCGATTCGTCGGTAGTGAGGATGAACAGGCCGCTTTGCTGAAATTGCGGGTTGGTGAAGAGCGGCGCAATGTTGGCCGAAAGCCAGGTATCGGCCGCAGCCACTCTTACGCTCACGTCGCAATCGTTGCCGCCGCCCGGACAGTCGTGAGCGTCGTGCTCGGCATCGGGAACCACGAAGGAATACGCCGGCAGTTGCCCAGCGGAAAGGTCCGCCTGAAATTGCGAGAAGTTGTAGATGTTCATGTTCAGCTGCGACGGAGGCTGAACATCCGAGAAGTACGAAACAGGATTATGTCGCCGCAGATAAGGATAGACATCGCCGCCAAGATATCCCTGCTGCGGCAGGCTTTGCGCATAGACTCGCCATGGCTTTGACGCTGCCTGCAGCTCACGAACCACGTTGTCGATTGGGACAACTCCGTTGAAATTGTCGTCGGTGCTGTAAGCTTCGCCGGTAGTCATGATGAAATAGTTGCCGATTGAAGGATGCACGTTGGCGAAGTAATTCGTAGCCAACCCGCCCTGTGGGATCAGGCTGTTGATATACGGCGCGCTCGAGCTCCCAACAACATCGGAGTAGTCGAGGTTCTCCAGCACAACAATGACAACATGTTGCACCTGAGCAATTCCGCCCCCGTTGCCACCACCGCCGCCACTTCCTCCGGAACCGCCGCTACCTCCAGACCCTCCGCTGCCACCGGAGCCACCAGTACCTCCGGTTCCGCCGTTGCTTCCCCCACTCGAACCACCTGAACCGGAACCTCCGGTGGCACCAGTGGAACTCGCTCCCCCACAGGCCACGCTGAGAAGCAATATTGCGAGACTGAACGTGAGAATCAAGGCCAGGTATATCGAAGATCGAGATCCGAGGGCCGGCATTTTGAACCTCGGCCTCCTGAGATGCAGTTCTTTTTTTTTGGGCGGTCTTCCACAGGGATGTGACGCGAATGTAATTTGCTGATCGAGCCAGATACACTTGCCAGTTGCTCAGGTCTTGGCGTGCTCTAAAATCTAGTTAGTCCAATGAAGTCTGCCCCCGCGAAAGCGCCGAAGAAACGTACCCCTTCAAAGAATGTTTCGAAGACAACATTGAAGTTGCGCCTGCTGAAGAGGCTGAAGTGCACCCTCAAGTACGAGAAGCTGGCATGGTCCACCGGCGCCAAATTGGTGGCGGGCGTGGATGAAGTCGGCCGCGGATCGCTGTTTGGGCCAGTCGTAGCAGCAGCAGTCATTCTCGATCCGAGCTACCGCATTCGTGGATTACGGGATTCCAAGTTGCTGGATCGTGAAAGTCGCGAAAAGTTGGCTCCTCGCATTCGCGAACATGCGTTGGCCTGGGCTATTGCTGCCGTTGACGTAGGAACGATCGATCAAATCAACATTTACTGGGCGTCAAAGCGCGCCATGGAAGACGCTGTTGGCATGCTCTCGCTGAAGCCGGATCATCTGTTGATCGACGCGCTGCGAATCAACTACGAGTGTCAACAGACGCCGATCATCCACGGAGATGCGCTCTCAGCCTCAATCGCGGCGGCGTCGATCATCGCCAAGGTGGAACGGGACGCGATGATTAGCGCTTGGGACCCGGTCTTCCCTGACTACGGCCTGGCTTCCAACAAGGGGTATAGCACTCCCAAGCATCTGAAGATGCTCCGAGAAAAAGGCCCGACGCCTTTACACCGGCTGTCCTTCGCTCCTGTGTGGACCTCATCGGCTCCGCAGGAGGTTTTGGAGTTCATGCTGGAAGAAGAAGGTGAACGAGACACTCCCGTCGTGGACGAGAGTGAACTCCAATCCGACAGCTGAATCCAGAACAATTTATAAATTCTTGTGATGCGGTCAGGAAATGCCTGCCGTTGAGGGTTGCGATCCGTGAAACTGGGCCGTTCGAGAGTACCCTTTACGTTCCGCGCTCGATCCCCCCTACCTCAATCGAGCCGCCCCGGCAATTTACGGCATCTCTTGCTAGAGTAGAAATAACTTTCTTTCATGCCTGTTGTTACCGACAGCGCGCCCGTCACCCACCGTTGCACCCGCTGCGGCGCCGATTTTCCCGTTGATTCTCTGCAGTGTCCATCGTGCGGCCGCGTAGCCGGCACGCAGTCAACCAAGATCGTGTTAGCCGTAACGTTGCTCCTGATCTTGATAGGGCTGATACTCACGCAATATTTCGTCGCCCTCCACAAGGCAACCGAGGCCTCGTTGGCGAATCGCTGGTTTGTGCGCGGTGGCGAAGCCATGCAAGCCCACCTGCCGGACGCCGCTGCCCAGGACTATCGCACAGCCCTTAGCTATGATCCGGAGAATCCGGAGTATCGGTTGCGCTTGGCGCAAGCGTTGGTAGCTGCCAATCGCTTGAACGAAGCCCGTGCACATTTGACCAGCCTTTGGGAGCAGGCTCCGTCGAACGGAGAAGTCAACCTGACGTTTGCCCGGCTCTATGCGAGACGCGGCGATCTGAAAAACGCGGCCCGCTATTACAGCAATGCCATCAACGGCATCTGGCAGGATGACCCTCACAAGAGGCGCGTCGACATACGGTTCGAACTTTCTGAATACCTGATGAAGCAGCACAAGACGACGCAAGCGCAATCGGAACTCATGGCGCTACTAGCCGACGGTCCCCGCGAGCCGGCTGACCAGCTTCGCTTGGGAGAGATGCTGCTACAAGTCAACGAACCTGAACATACTGTTGAGATTGACAACGCAATTTTGACGAATAATCCTTCGAGCGCCGATGCATGGCAACAGAAAGGGCAGGCACTGCTGGCACTCGATAAATACGTCGATGCCGAACAAGCGTTCTCCCAAGCAGTGGAACACAATCCGAACTTGGGCGACGCCCAGCGGCAACTGGATCTTCTGCGTGAAGTGCTGCGAATTGATCCGTCAAGACGCGGGCTCTCCCGCACAGATCGCGCCAAGCGGGCGGCGGAAGCTTTTCACACTGCCTGGAATCGACTAAATAGTTGTGTCAAACAGCAAGGCGTGACCCTAGCCCCTCCTACCTCTCCTACCAGTGCGCAACCCTCGCCGACTGCGGCGGCGGTTGTCGATGACACATCGGTTACTCCGCCAAGTCCGCTCCAACTGCTGTACAGTGGCGGCTTGCAGAAGCAATCGACGGTAACCGATACAGCTCTGAGGGAAGATTCTGACGCGATCGATTCCGCTATGCAATATGCGTTTGACGTGGAGCGTGCGACCGCTTCGGTTTGCCCGCAGATGGGCCTGAGCGATCAGGCACTGTTGTTCCTGGCTCAGCACGAGAACGAGGGCGTGAAATGAGTCCACAAGAGGCCATCGCCAAGCCACAGGACGGCAGCGCTCTTAAGCCCAGCGTATCGACGCCGACCCGGCGGCAGTATTGGAGCACCCTGCGAACCATGCTGTCTCCGCAGCGATTCAGTCTGCGCGAAGAGCAATTCTTTCTGTTACTGGCGGTCCTGATCGGCATCGCCTCGGGACTCTCGGTTGTCTGCTTTCGTATCTGCATCGACTTCCTACACCTGAAGCTGCTGGGGAGCGGACTCCAACCTTCTGTGCCTCGCGTCTTCCTGGCGCCTATGCTGTCGGGACTGGTGATCGCGTTTCTTGTTATCCGGTTCTTCCCGCGTGCGCGTGGTAGCGGCGTCAATCAAACGAAGGCTGCGCTTTATATCTATGACGGCTACATCCCGATGCCGACCGTCGTCGGCAAATTCATTACCAGCGCGCTGGCGATCGGCAGCGGCCAGTCTCTCGGCCCGGAAGATCCGTCGCTACAAATTGGCGCGGGTCTCGCGTCGGCGTTGGGCCGCCGGTTGAAACTGTCTCGAGAAAAGCTGCGTCTGATCGCTCCGGTTGGTGCGGCCGCAGGATTGGCGGCGGCTTTCAACGCCCCCATCACCGCCGTGCTCTTCGTCATCGAAGAGGTGATTGGACGCTGGACGGCCGGCATTTTGGGTGCGGTTGTGCTCTCGGCGATTTCGAGCGCCGTCGTCGAACGCTGGTTCCTAGGGGACGAGCCTTTGTTCCGCGTCCCCGCCTACCACCTGGAGCACGTAGGCGAGTTGGGAGCCTACGCCAGCCTGGGAGTGATCGGCGGATTTGCCTCACTAATCTTCGTGAAGTACGTCGCCTACTTGCGGCCCAAGTTGCGGGAGCTACCGCCATGGACGCAGTATTTCCAACCTGCCGCCGCCGGATTATTGATCGGCTTTATCGGTATCAAGTTTCCGCAGGTGATGGGTGCCGGTTACAGCTACATGGACCAAGCCATGCACGAGCAGTACACCTGGCAGATCCTGGCGCTGCTGGGCGTGCTGAAAATCGTCAGTACCGGCCTTTCATTTGCCAGCGGCACTCCCGGCGGACTTTTCGCTCCGACGCTCTTCATGGGTGCGATGATCGGTGGCGCCGTCGGTATGGCTGAACACCAGATCGTTCCCTACCTCGCGATTCCTGTCGGATCGTATGCCCTCATCGGCATGGGAACCTTGTTCGCCGGAATTCTGAGAGCTCCAATGACCTCGGTGTTCATGATCCTGGAGGTGAGCGGCAACTACAGCATCATTGTTCCCGTCATCCTGTCGAACGCTATCGCCTATTTCATCTCCCGCACCTTCCAGCCCACGCCGATCTTTGACCTGCTGTCGAGACAAGACGGCCTCGACCTGCCGTCTCTCGAGGAGGAGCGCGAGCTACCCCTCTTGCGCGTGGAAGACGCGATGCGGCCGCCCATAGGCCAGGACCTCACCGGAAGAATGACAGTGAAGGAAGCGCAAGAACATGTGCAGGGATCAGCGCAGGAGTTCTTTGTCGTGGGATTGGCCGATGACGAGTGGTCTGGTATCAGCCGGACAAATTTGCTCGAGATGACGCCCGACTCCGATCTGCCGCTGTCCGAGGTGCTCACCGCAAGAATTCCCTACTTGCATCCCGACCATCCTCTGGATACGGCGCTACGCCTGATCGGCGAGTGGCCCCTTCTGCCGGTGATTCATCGAGCGAATCTGCGGCGATTACTGGGAGTTGTTTCGCTCGATGATGTCATGCGTGCTTATCGTGGGGCCGGCATGGGCGAAACGCACACCGAGCCCGCCCCGGTTGTTCCGTAGCAGCTCACAACTTGATTGTGTTGCGCCGCGTCTAACCTCTTTGCTGCGACGCAATCTCGATGGCTCACTTACGGACATTCATCGCACGCTCCGCAACGGAAATGGATCGTCTCGCCCGGCTGTGGGAGGAACTTCTAAACCAGCAACCTCACAGCTTATTTCAGCGATTCTCCTGGAATCGGCTGGCAGCGCAGATGTTTTCCGACCGTCTCGCACCGTACGTAGTATGCGTTGAATCAGACCGAGGAGCAGCAATCATCCCTGCCGCGGTAAATCTTCAAGACGACAGGATTGAACTGCTGGGTGAGACTCTATTCGACTACCGCGACGTGCTGCACGCAGGCGACGAAGAAATCCTGCTGCAAGCCTGGCGCGAGCTAACAGTGCTCGACAAGCCACTGCAGATCGTAGCGGTTGATGAAGCGGCATCCCATCGCAATTGGAGCGGCTGGAGCTTGACACCTTTCGCGACCGCACCTCAGGTTGATCGTCGCACCATCGACCAAAGCGTGTTTCGCATGGCACATCCACGGCTCGGACGCCAGATGAGGCGCCTACAGAAACGCGGAGTTGAACTTCGCATTTACGGCGGTGGTGATTCCGGCATCGTAAAGCGCGTGTACGAATGTAAGCGTTCGCACTTCACCGCGGAGGCGATCGCCAACCTCTTTCTCGACGCTCAGCGCTGTGAGTTCATGATTCAAGCCGCCAAGCTGGAAGGCAGTGCTTGCCGAATTTACACACTCGAGGAAGGGGCCGATCTGGTCGCAGGCCTTGTAACTTTTCGCGACGGAGAGATACGGCGGTTCTACACCACCTACCTCAATCCTCAATGGTCGCATTACTCGCCAGGGCAGGCGCTGCTCTACGAGGCAACAGCACTGTCGCTGGGTGATGGCCTTACCTGTGACTACATGACCGGCGAATACTCGTACAAGCTCCGCCTCGCCAACTCGTCGCGGCAGTTGTTTCGGATCGAGGTAAGTAGCCGCGTACTGGCGGCGATTGTTGGGCGTGTCTCGATTCCCGCTGCTTAGTCACAAGCGCTTGAGGAATAGTTTGGCGGGCTCCAACTCAGGAAAGAGCTTCTCTTCCGCCTGAAATTCTGGCCCATGCACGCAGCGGCGGCTGCCGCGCAGCTTCACTGGGTGCTTCAGGTGCAACATCTCGTGATACACGATGTACTCCACCGCATACCGCGGCACCTGAGGATGGTCGAAAATGCGGCTGACCACGATGGCGTTGTGGGCAGGGTCGTAATGCGCCAGGCTGTTTCGAGCCCGTAAGCGACTCCAAGTCATCTGCGGACGGGCCATTAATCCAAAGAAGAAGCGCTGGTTCAGCGTCTCGAAGACTTCTTCCAAGTCATAGAACATTCCTTTGGCAGAATCGATTCGCTTCCTGCCGCGGACCTGACGCACGAGATGCGCCTTGGTCGCGATGTCATGGCTCGACACGTAGCGGCGATACCGCACCGAATGTACCGATTCGATGGGCTTGCGATACATCTTGGCGAGTAGGATGTGGGCGATCGCCTCGATGACTGTCTCTGGTGCACCCTCAAGCAGATCCGAAATACGGACGTGGATCACATCGTCGCGCAGGCGAATCGTGCTGTTGACGTTCGCAAAGGCGTAGAACTCC
>DATHQX010000053.1:0-11849 GCA_035482295.1 Verrucomicrobiia bacterium | reverse complement strand
CGTCTCCGAACGGGGCGCGCCGATTCCCGCGCTCATGGTCTCGGCTGCCGGGCTCGGCGTCGCCACACTGTTCGCGATTCTGTTTCCGAACTCGGCGTATGTCTACCTGTTCGGCATCGCACTCTTCGGCGGACTGTTCGTATGGATGATGATCTTCATCACCCATCTCTATTTCCGCAAAGCATGGCTGAGGAACGGCGGTCGCAAATTGCCGGTTCGCATGCCGCTGTTTCCCGTGACCACCATCCTCGGCGCAATTGCAGTCGCAGCGATCATCCTCTCCACCTGGTGGGTTGAGGGCATGCGCCCGACGCTCGAGTCCGGGATTCCGTGGCTGCTGGCGCTCAGCGCGCTCTACCTGGTGCGTCGGCGTAGCAGGCGATAGAGCTGGCCTACAAGCCGACCTCGCATCAGGTCGGCGGAAGCGCTGGCCTTCAGGCTCGCGTCCAAGCCGTCACTCTCAGGAGCAGCTTTGTGTCAGGGCACGACTTCAGTCGTGCCGTACAGGCTTGCAAAATAGAACGGCTTCAGCCGCTGCGGGCCGGGTGCAGGGGCTGAAGCCCACTCTCTTCCAGCAGCTTTCGGCACGACTGAAGTCGTGCCCTGACACAAGTCTTCATCGTTTCCTGCGTCCGAACGGACGTTCGAGCTTCCGCCTTGCTCTCGATCACGCATCGTTGCCGCAGCTTTTTTCGATCGTCGCGCAAGCCTGCAACACATCCTTCTCCGCCGCATAAACAATGGCCTTCACCCGTTGCTCACAACGGGCCGGCCTTCGGTGACCCGTCTCACGCGACCGCGTGATAACCAGAGCCCATGTGACTCCAGTCACATCCGGACGTGAGTACACTCACTGCCCCTCGGTATCGCTGTGGGCGATGGTGGAAGGTTCCCCGGTGTGTACTTGGCCCGGATGACAAGCGAGGGCTTCCGTGAAACGCTGCGGTTTGATTTTCCTTTCTGCCTTGCTGCTCCTCACAGCGGCAGCTGCACAACAATCCTCCTCGAAAAAGTCGGGTAAGGGCGCCGCGGCTGCCGCGAAGATGAGCAACGACGACTGCCTGGCCTGCCACAACGACCCGACCCTGACCAAAGAGGAGAACGGCAAGCAGATCAGCCTGGGCGTCGACGACAAAAAGTTCAAGGCTTCCGTGCACAGCGTCTTCTCCTGCACCGACTGCCACACAGATGTGAAGAGCGCGCCGCACGAGACCACGCCGTCTAAGCCCGCATGCGCCACCTGCCACGCCGATCAGCAGACTGCTTACGATCACGGCGTCCATGCCAAGGCTGCCGCCGCCGGGAATACCAATGTCGCCAAATGCCAGGACTGCCATGGCGGTGTTCACGAGATCCTGCCGTCGACCGACCCGAAGTCGAAGGTTGCGCGCACCAATATTCCCGCAACCTGCGGCGCCTGCCACGGCCAGAAATTCGTGATGGCCTCGGGCGGCATGACCGCCGCCGCCTTCAACTCCTATCAGGAGAGCGTGCACGGCAAAGCGGTTGCTGCCGGCTCGGAGAAGGCCGCGGTCTGCACCGACTGCCACGGTGAACACGACATCCTGGGCGCGGGCGATCCCAAGTCGCCGATCAACAAGTTCAACGTTCCGGCCACCTGCGCCAAGTGCCACGCCGACGTGAAGACGCAGTACATGCAGAGCATTCACGGCGAGGCCATTCAGCGCGGCAACTGGCAGGCTCCGGTCTGCACCGACTGCCACGGTATTCACACCATCAAGGCACCGAAGGACGCGAACTCCTCGGTAGCCTCCGCGAATGTGAAGGACACCTGCGGCTCCTGCCACTCGGGCGTGCGGCTCTCTGACGAGTTCGGCGTACCAGGCGGCCGCGTGGCTTCGTACATGGCGAGCTATCACGGCATGGCGTCGGAGGTGGGCTCCAGCACGGTAGCGAATTGCGCCAGTTGCCACGGCGTACATAACATTCTGCCGTCCAGCGATCCGCGGTCTACTATCAATCATGCCAACCTGGCGAAGACTTGCGGCCAGTGCCACCCGGGCGCCAACGACAAGTTCATCACTACCAAGGTCCACCTGGACGCCACCAGCAAGGCCGATGTCGGCTCCAAAATTATCGGCATGATCAAGAAGTTTTACCTGTGGATGATCTTCGCGGTGATTGGCGGCATGGTGCTGCACAACCTGATCGTCTTCCGCAAGAAGATGATCCTGCACCGCATCGGACAGCCGCGCATTTTGTTCCGCATGACGCTGGCTCAGCGCATTCAGCACCTCACACTGTTGACCAGCTTCTTCACGCTGGTGCTCACGGGCTTCGCGCTGCGCTATCCGAATTCCTGGCTGGCAGTGATTTTCGTCAACGAGATTGTGCGTAGCTACATCCACCGCATCGCCGGCGTGGTGCTGATCGGCGTGAGCCTGTATCACGTCTGGTACCTCATTACCAATCCCGATGGGCGCCAGTTGCTCAAGGACATGCTGCCCGACTGGAAGGACGTCACCGACGCACGTGATGCATTCCGCTTCTACCTGGGTTACAGTGACAAACGTCCGATGTTTGGCCGCTTCACCTACGCCGAGAAGATGGAGTACTGGGCGCTGGTCTGGGGCATGTTCGTCATGGCCACTACTGGCCTCATGGCGTGGTTCAAGGTCGGTGTCGGCGGACGCGTACCGGGATGGTGGGTCGACGTCGCCATCACGATTCACTGGTACGAAGCGGTGCTGGCCACGCTGGCCATCATCGTGTGGCACCTCTACGGCGTGATCTTCGATCCCGACGCCTACCCGATGAACTGGGCGTGGTTCGATGGCCGCATGTCGATTGAGCATTACGAACACGAACATCCGATGGATGTCGGGGCCATCGAGGGGTCGCGCGGTTCGGACGATCCGTCCGAGGGCGTGGAAGAAGAACCTGTCGAGACCACCGGCAGCCACAAGTAGAAATCGGAGTGCGAGGTCGAGGTCTCGCACCCATTTTGTGGGATTGCCTTGCAGCGAGTCGTTGCCGGACGATGCCCACGGGCATGTACTGCAGCACTTGCTGTTTGCAACTTAGGGGTGATGCAAAGGAAGGAAATCTCTCATGACTGAGGACACGCAAGGGGGCGCTCCTCTACGCGATCATCCGCCCGTTTCCAGGGAGCTCATTAAGAACCCAATCAGCTTGATCGGCGTGGCCCTGGCGATCGTCGCGGGCGCCAACATCCTGTTTCTCATCGGAATCGATGTGCTCAGCAGCCAGCCATCGCCTTACATCGGCGTGCTGGCCTACATGGTGGGGCCGGCGTTCCTGGTCGCCGGGCTCATCCTGATTCCAGCCGGCATGGTTTACGAGCGCCGGCGTCGACTCAAGCAAGTCGGCCTATCGCCGCAATTCCCCAAGCTGGACCTGAACAAGCCATCGCAGCGCAGCGCAGCCGCCTTCGTCCTGAGTTTCATCGTGGTCTTCACGCTGATCAGCGCGGTGGGCAGTTATAAGGCATACGAGTTCACCGACTCAGTGCAGTTCTGCGGCCAGCTGTGCCACAGCGTAATGCATCCGGAATACACGGCGTACCTGGCTTCGCCGCACGCACGCGTGGGCTGCGTCGACTGCCACGTCGGCTCGGGCGCCAGCTGGTATGTGAAGTCGAAGATGTCGGGCGCACGCCAGGTGTATTACACGGCGATGGGCACATTCCCGCGGCCGATTCCGACACCGGTCCAGAACCTGCGCCCGGCGCCGCAGACTTGCGAGCAGTGCCACTGGCCCAAGAAGTTCTGGGGCTCGCAATTGAAGACCTTCACCCACTACGGGGACGATGAGCAGAACACGCCGCGCGTCATCCGCCTGCTGATCAAGACCGGCGGCGGCGATCCATCGCTCGGCCAGGCTGGTGAAGGCATTCACTGGCACATGAATATCAACAACAAGATTTCGTACATCTCCACCGACGAACAGCGGCAGGTTATTCCCTTCGTGCGCGTCGAAGATGCGCAGGGCAACATCACCGAGTACACGACCAAGGACAATCCGCCAACGCAGGCAACGCTCGACAAGGGAACGCGGCGCACGATGGATTGCATCGACTGCCACAACCGTCCCAGCCACGTGTACACGCCGCCTGATCTGTCGGTCGACCGCAGCATCACCGGACGCAGTATCGACGCGTCGCTGCCGTTCATCAAGCAGCAGGGTGTGCAGGTGTTGACCGCCGATTACAAGACCACGGACGAGGCCAGGAAGGCCATCGCCGACAACATCACAAAGTTCTACAACGACAAATACCCGCAGATCGCATCGACCAAGGCTTCCAGCGTCCAAGGGGCGATCACGGAGTTGCAGCGCATCTTCAGCACCACGTTCTTTCCCGACATGAAGTTGAACTGGAAGACGCATCCCAACAACATCGGACACTTCTACTTCCAGGGCTGCTTCCGCTGTCACGATGGCAATCACGTCAGCAAGGATGGCAAAGTCATCAGCAAGGATTGCAACGCGTGCCACACGGTGCTGGAGCAGACAGAAGGCGCTACGCAACTGGCTGCCCTGCCGACCCAGCCGTTCAAGCATCCAGTAGACATCGGCGACCTGAAGGGCGTGAACTGTTCCGACTGCCACACCGGGGGAGTCGGACCGTAGGACAGTGGCCAGTTGCTGCTTGTCGGTTGTCAGTTGCCGGTTGTCAGTCGGCAGCGCTCGAGTGCAAAGGCTTCCGCTCATGGGTACAGCCGTGAGCGGATTTTCTTTGTGCGCGGATCGTTCGGGACGCCGTGGGTTGGGTTTCGGCACCGATGCCTCGATTTGTCATCCCGAGCGGAGTTTTTTCTTTGATTTGTCATCCTGAACGGCCGCGTTCTTCGCTTCACTGCCTTTGCAGAGCGGCGGACGCGTAGTCGAAGGATCTGCGGTTCTTCGCGAACAACTGGATCCTGCCGAGCAAGGAACCGCAGGTCCTTCGACTTCGTTCGGCGCCTTCGGCGCCTCCCTGCGCTCAGGATGACAATCCTAAGAATCGTAAGGCCGTTGACGGCGCTGTAACACAGCTTTAGCGCCGGAGTTCACGGCTGATCGTTGATGGCCGTTTTTCCTCGAGTGACATCCGTCACAGGCCCACGTGACGCCACTCACGGCTCCTTGGGTTGCCGAAATCCTATCTTGGAAGCATAGCAACGAGCCGTTAGCAGTTCCGCATGGGGCGGGTGGAGGAAAAAGCAATCATGACAACCACGACCGGCAGCACGGAGACACTCCAACAAGGGCAAAACCTGGCCACGGAAAATCATCCGGCGAGCAAGAAAGAATACAAACCGCGGCTGATTTTCTGGGAGGTCACCAAGGGCTGCAACCTGCGCTGTATCCACTGCCGCGCCACCGCGACCGAGCTGATGTCCCCTGCCGACTTGCCCACCGGCAAAGCGTTGAACATCATTTCGCAGATTGCCGAATTCTCCAATCCTATCCTGGTGCTTAGCGGCGGCG
Organism: Verrucomicrobiia bacterium; assembly: GCA_035482295.1. Lineage (GTDB taxonomy): Bacteria > Acidobacteriota > Terriglobia > Terriglobales > Acidobacteriaceae > Bog-257. The sequence continues at coordinate 6,398 of DATHQX010000053.1, read as the reverse complement.
AGCCACTTTATCGTCACGACATTTTTCAACTCGCCGAGTACGCCACCAGCCGCGGCATCCGCACGGCGCTGGCGACCAACGGCACGCTGGTCACCAAAGACGTTGCCGAGAAAATCAAGAACGCCGGCATCAGACGCGTATCGATTTCGCTTGATGGAGCCGACGCCGCCACGCACGACAGTTTCCGCGGAATTCCAGGCGCGTTCGACGCCGCTATCTACGGCATGCGCAACCTGCAACAGGTGGGCGTCTCGGTACAGATCAACACGACCATTGCGCGGCATAACGCACATCAATTACCAGATGTGCTCGAGATGGCTCGGCGGTTGGGCGCCGATGCGTTGCATACCTTCCTGCTCGTCCCCGTGGGCTGCGGTGTCGACATCGCCGCCGAGCAGATGGTTCCTCCCGAAGAATACGAGCGCATGCTGAATTGGTTCTACGATCAGTCGCTGGAAGGCGGCATCGAGTTGAAAGCGACTTGCGCGCCGCACTACTTCCGCGTGATGCGGCAGCGACGCGCCGCCGACAAGATGGCCGGGCGCGAGCACTCCGCGCCGGCGATTGCCGATCCCAGCGCAATCGGCCCGACCGACATAACCATGCCCGGCTCAACTGGAATCTCGCTCAAGCCCAGCGGTAGCGGTGGCCATGCAGGAGGACATCCTGGTGGCCACCCTGGCGACATGAATGCGATGACCAAGGGTTGCCTGGCGGGAACCGGTGTCTGTTTCATCTCCCATGAAGGCGAAGTCTTCCCCTGCGGCTATCTTCCGGCGCTGGCCGGTGACCTGCGCAAGCAGAGCTTTGCCGAGATCTGGAACGACTCGGCGGTCTTCCACGCACTGCGCGACGATGACAACCTGAAGGGCAAGTGCGGCTGCTGTGAGTTCCGTCACGTCTGCATGGGCTGCCGCGCCCGCGCCTTCGCCGCTACCGGCGACTTCCTCGCCGAGGAGCCGTTCTGCGTCTACCAGCCCGGCACCTCGAACAAGATGGTCCGCGAAGCCGCCGCCGTAAAGAGCGGTCGCTGAGACTTAAGTCATAGCCGCTCGAAGAGGGCGGCTTCACCATTTCTGCATGGCAGCCTCCACCAGTACCGCACAAACCTCCCGCATGAGAACCATGGTCATTCCCCGCGAGCACGGCGCGTGGGGAATGCTGCTGGTGCCGCTCGTCACCGGAGCGGTGGTGGCGGCGCGTTCGAGCATCAACGGCGGCGGACTGACGCTGTTCGTCGTAGCTGCGATGTCACTGTTCTGGCTGCGTACGCCTCTGGAGGCCTGGCTGGGGACGTCGCCGATCAAGGCGCAGAGCGCACGCGAGCGCAAACTTGTCCTGCGAACGATTGTCGGTATCGCCGCGCTTGCGGTCGCAAGCATCGCTGCGCTGCTATGGACAGGCAATTACGGCCTGATCGCCATCGGGGCGGTCGCTGGGCTGGCATTCGCCGCTCAGGATGTGGTGAAAAAGCTGGGGCGTAAAGGGCGCATGCCGGCGCAGGTCATCGGCGCCATCGGCCTGACGTCGACGGCGGCAGGCGCGTACTACGTTGCCACCGGACGGCTCGACCGCACGGCGATTGCACTGTGGCTGGCTAACTGGCTTTTCGCGGGCGATCAGATTCACTTTGTGCAGCTTCGCATTCACTCCAGCCGCCTTGGCACCTTCGAAGAAAAAGTGCAGCAGGGGCTTCCCTTCCTCATCGCACAGGTCGCGCTGATCGCGATCGCCCTCGGCGCCTGCCGCTTCGGACTGCTCCCCGCCGCCGCAGTCGCAGCATTTCTGCCAGTCTTACTGCGTGGGACACTGTGGTTTCTGCGCAAGCTCCGGCCGTTGGATGTCCACAAGCTGGGCTTTACCGAGCTGGGCCAGGCGCTGCTGTTTGGAGCGCTGCTGTGCGCGGGATTCATGGTTTAGCCTTCGAGTTTCGCGGCTCCCGTACAATGTTGCCGATGGCCCAGACTCCCAACGCATCGGCGGCGGCAATCCTGAAAAAAGTCGCGATCTTCTCCGGCATGGATGAGCCGGAGTTCGCGTTCCTGACCGCCCATGTGTTGCAGCGGAAGTTCAGCGCAGGGGAAATGATCTTTGGTGAGGCTGAGCCATGCAACGGTCTCTACGTCATCAAGTCGGGCCACGTCCGCATTTTCAAGAGCTCGGCCGGCGGGCGCGAGCAGGTGCTATCGATCGACGGTGCAGGTAGCTCGATTGCCGAGCTGCCGGTCTTCGACGGCGGCAACTATCCGGCTTCGGCGCAAGCGGTTAACGACTGTTCCTTGCTGTTCTTCAGCAAGAAAGATTTTCAGACACTCTGCCTGCAGCATCCCGAGGTCGCTCTGAAGGTGCTTCGAGTGGTCGGCGCGCGGCTGCGGAAGCTGGTCGGCATCATCGAGGAGCTGTCGTTCACCACGGTGCGTCATCGCCTGGCGGCCATGCTGGTGCGGCTGGCCAAATCCGCGGGCCAGGGCAACGGTGGCGCCATCACCATTACCCTCCCGGCCAACAACAACGAACTGGCGGCACAAATCGGCACGGTCCGCGAACTTGTTTCGCGCAACCTAAGCCGCCTGCAGGCGGAAAACCTCATCCAAATGGATGGCCGAACGATCGTCATCGTCGACCTGAACAAACTCGAATCGGAATTAGAGACTGCGCAATAGAAAGGGCCGACGTTTATGCGGGCAAGCGCCACTCTCGCATCGCTGCTAATCCTTACGTGTGTCGCAGGCTTTGCCCAGCAGGCTCCGGCTGCGGAAGGAGGCGCCATGACGGTGAGGAGTTCCAGCTTCGCTTCCGGCGGCGCTATCTCCGAGCAGTACAGCTGCAAGGGCACAGACATCTCACCGGCGCTGACGTGGAGCGGCGCTCCGGCCAAGACCAAAAGCATCGCCGTCATCATGGACGATCCCGACGCTCCCGCCGGCACCTGGGTTCATTGGGTGATGTGGAATGTGCCTGCGTCCAAACATTCGCTGGCCGAAAGCGTCGCGAAGAACGAACAGCTGGACGACGGTTCGCAGCAGGGCCGCAACAGCTTCGGGAAGATCGGCTACAACGGACCGTGTCCGCCGATGGGACAGACACACCGCTACTTCTTCCGCGTGTACGCGCTCGACAGCAAACTCACACTCACCTCCGCCACCGATCGCGCTGCTCTGGACGAAGCCATGAAGGGACATGTGCTGGCCGAGGGCGAGTACATGGGAACCTTCCACAAGTAGCCTTTGTCGTCGCCCGCTGTGCTGTCAGGCGGGCCCTACCTGAAGATTGTCATCCTGAGCGCAGCGTCCGCGCCGTTTTTTCGCTCCGCTGTTGTTGTGGAGCGGCGGACGAGTAGTCGAAGGATCTGCGGGTCGTCGCGCAGCTGAGAAATCACGTTGTTCGGGCGAACCGCAGATCCTTCATCGGGCTGAAGCCCTTCTCAGGATGACAATTCTCCGGTTAGGACGATTGCCGCCAGCAGGCAGTCGCCTTCGCAGTTGTGTTCCTACGCGCACCCTGCGACTTCCAGTTAGAATTGCTGTCTCGATGCACGGCAACTGGATCTTTTGGATTAGTTTCAACGTTTTTGTGCTGGCGGTACTGGCGCTCGATCTGGGCGTCTTTCATCGCAAGCAGCACGTCATCGGCTTTCGCGAAGCCATGGCCTGGACCGGGCTGTGGGTCAGCCTGGCCGCGATCTTCGCCGTGTTCATCTATTTCTTCGGTCACACCATGGTCGCTGAACACACGCGACCAAACTCGCAGCTGACGCTGGAGTTCATCACTGGCTACATCATCGAGCAGTCGCTGAGCGTCGACAACCTGTTCGTCTTCCTGCTGATCTTCCGCTATTTCAGCGTGCCGGCGGAGCACCAGCACGGCGTGCTCACCTGGGGCGTGGTCGGCGCACTCATCATGCGCGCGATTTTTATCGTTGCCGGCGTCGAGTTGCTCAACCGCTTTCACTGGATCATCTACATCTTCGGCGCGATCCTGGTGTACAGCGGCATCAACCTGATGCGGCAGCACGGCTCCGACGTTCATCCGGAAAAGAATCCGGTGCTGCGGCTGTTCCGCCGCTTCTTCCGCGTCACGCCCGACTATCACGAGGATTCGTTCTTCGTCAGCCGCGGCGGCCTGTGGTACGCGACCCCGCTAATGCTGGTGCTGGTCGTGGTCGAGACGACCGACGTGCTCTTCGCCGTCGATTCCATCCCAGCGGTGTTGGCGGTAACGCGCGAGCCGTTCATCGTCTACACGTCGAACGTCTTCGCCATCATGGGACTGCGTTCGCTGTTCTTTGCCCTGTCCGGCATGCTCGACCGTTTCCACCTGCTGCACTACGGGCTGTCGGTGATTCTGGTGCTGATCGGCGTGAAGATGCTGATCTCCGAATACGTCGACATCCACACAGCGTGGGCATTGGTGGGCGTGGCAGCGATTCTGATTGCCTCGGTGGTGGCGTCACTGATCTTTCCGAGTAAGGAAGTTATTGTGGATCAGTGATTTAGCTGCGGTATTGATAGCGTCACTATCATTCTGCCTAATGGCGCGTAAGTCTTACATGTCAATACTGAGAAACGCAACAATAAGCCGTAATTAATTGCTATATAAGGAGATATATACTCACGAAAGTGTGTCATTTACCTCTCTTCATGTGCTAGAGTGAGAGTAGATTCGAAGTTGAGCAGTTCATCGCCCTGCCGGGACCGGCAGGGTTTCGTGTTTCTGGGGATGTTTCCGAGTCCGGATCGCCCATCACGAGGGCGCAGGGGGCCTCACGGTGGCTCTGTTATTGGAAGCGGATGTTGTCGCCGTTGACGACGGAGTGCTTCTGGTACTTCACGTCGTTTCTCAGGGGATGGTCGAGGCGGTAGTGGGCGCCGCGACTCTCTTCGCGTGCCAGCGCTGAGCGCGCGATGAGCAGTCCGGTCTCGAGGATGTTGGCGGCCTCGCGGGACCGGCGATCGCCTGACGGCGGCAGCTGTGATTGCAGAGCGCGCAATTCCGGCACGACTTGCTGCAGCGGTTTGCCGTCGCGTACCACGCCGACGTACTGCCACATCATGCCTTGGACTTTCTGGACCAGCTTCTCGGTCTCGGCTGCGTGACCGTTGGAACTGATTGCTTCGGGCTTCGCCGGCGTGGCGTGGTGCGGGCTGCGGCCGGTGAAATTCTCCCGCATGTTCTGGGCGGCGCGAGCTCCGTAAACAAGTCCTTCCAACAGCGAATTGCTGGCTAGGCGGTTAGCACCGTGAACTCCGGTGCAGGCGACTTCGCCGGCAGCGTACAGGCCGGGCAGCGATGTGCGTCCCAACAGATCGGTGCGGACGCCGCCCATCGCGTAATGCGCGGCTGGGCGAATAGGCACCAGCTCACTGGCGATGTCGATGTTGTAGCGCATGCAGGTGGCGTAGATGGTCGGAAAGCGTTTGCGGACGCGCTCCGGATCCAGATGCGTGAGGTCGAGGTAGACGGCGGCGTCGGGACGCTTCACCAACTCGAGCTCATGCGTGATGGCGCGGGCGACCACGTCGCGCGGAGCCAGCTCGGCCAGTTCGTGATACTTGGGCATGAAGCGCTTCAGCTCCATGTTGCGCAGGTACGCGCCCTCGCCGCGCAACGCCTCGGAAAGGAGGAATCGCGGAGCGCCTTTGATGAACAGCGCTGTCGGGTGGAACTGCACGAACTCCATGTCGCTGATTTCAGCGCCGGCACGGAAAGCCATGGCAACGCCGTCGCCGGTGGCGACTTCGGGATTGGTGGTGTTGCTGTAGACGTGGCCGAGTCCGCCGGTGGCGAGCAGCACCGAGCTGGCGCGGATCTCGTGAAGCTGTCCGGACTGATCGAGAACACGCACGCCGATGACGCGTCCGTCTTCGACCAGCAGGTCGGTGGTGAACTCGAACTCGCGGAACTCGATGGGCTCGATGTTACGCGCTTTGAGATAAAGGGCGCGTCCGATCTCGCGTCCGGTGGAGTCGCCGTGAGCGTGCAGCACGCGGTTGCGGCTATGCGCGCCTTCGCGCGCGAAAACAATTTTGGTTCCGGCGCGATCGAACTCAGTGCCCCACTCGATGAGCTCTTCGATGCGCGGTGGACCGTCTTCGACGAGCACACGTGCTGCCTCTTCGTTGACCAGGCCGTCGCCGGCCTTCAGCGTGTCTTCGAGATGCAGCGAAACTTCGTCATCGTCGCTGAGCGCGGCGGCGATTCCGCCTTGCGCGTATTGCGTGTTGGACTCGGTGACTTCACGCTTGGCGAGGACGAGGACGCGGCCGGCAGATGCGAGTTCGACGGAGGCGCGCAAGCCGGCAATACCCGCGCCAACTACGATGAAATCGATATCGGGTGGAAGAGCCTTCATCGCTAAATTTCATGGTAGCACGCAGGTTCCGAGGGGGTGAGCGAAG
>DATHQX010000052.1:0-2794 GCA_035482295.1 Verrucomicrobiia bacterium | reverse complement strand
ATCTTCCTCCAAGTTCACGAAAAACAAGGCTTGGTCCCGTCCGGTCTAATTGTGGCGAGAGACAAGTCGCATCCTCTCGATCATAAGCTGTCAATATAGTTCTATTATGGAACTATATTGACAAAGGTCGGTATCGCTGCTGATAGCGCTAGCGAAGCAGCACATGATCGCAGCCGTCTAAGCAGTTGTTGTTGATCTACATCTCTCACACTAAGCACGGCTGATATTCGGGTATCGACCGATGAAGTTCAATTGGCTGGGCCCAAGATCGCATCATGACCACGGTTACCCGATCGTGGCCGCGCCGCTCGCGGCTCCTCACGTCAAGGCTGTACGCACCCAAACCATGCCGAGCAATTCGTATGTGTTCGTCGGCTTCGAAGACGGCGCGGGCATCTATGGGGCTCGTTCGCGTGTGCTGGAGTATCTCCAAACGATCGCTGCCCGTTTCCCCGAGGGGTGCATCCCTGAATTGTGTTTCTCCCGGAGCAAAATGGCGCGTCATGCCGTTAGAGAGCGCTAGGATACAATTCTGGCTTCCTGCCGATTCTCCTAGGTCGGTCTAGCGAGGCATAGACAAATGCGTCTCTTGTTCCTGTTTGGGTCATTGCTGGTCGCGGCGATCACTTGTGCGCAGACACAGAAAGTTGCGGAAACACAGACACCGAGTGGCGTTGCAGACTTCATAAGCGTTGATACGCCAGTCTTCATGCTCGACCATGTCCGAGTTATCGATGGAACGGGCACGCCGCCGAAGGAGGACCAAGCGGTTGCGATCGCAAACGGAAAAATACAATTCATCGCATCCGAGGCGTCCGCCCAAATCCCTCAGGGCGCGCAACGGATGGATCGCTCTGGCTACACCGTCATTCCCGGTATCGTTGGAATGCACGACCATCTCTACTACACCGACTCCTACGCCGTGCAGGTTGTCAGCGGAAAGATTGGCGAGCCGGGATTATTCGTTGCGGAAATTCCTTACACCGCACCGCGACTCTATCTGGCGGCTGGCGTCACCACCATGCGTACCACCGGCAGCCTGGAGCCTTACACCGACTTGAAGGTCAAGAGTCGAATCGACGCAAACCTGATGCCAGGGCCGAGTATCGATGCCACCGCACCATACCTCGAAGGCGCGCCTACCCGGTTCGCGCAGATGCATGAACTCACCGGACCGGACGATGCCAAACGCATGGTGGACTACTGGGCGGCAGAAGGCATGACGTCGTACAAAGCGTATATGAACATCACCCGCGAAGAGCTGGGAGTGGCGATCCAGCGGGCCCATGCGCACAAGCAGAAACTGACCGGTCATCTCTGCTCCGTAACCTGGCCAGAAGCGATAGCCCTCGGAATCGATGACTTCGAGCATGGTCCGGTTTTTACGGACACCGAATTCGTCACCGACAAGAAGGCCGACGTTTGCCCCACAGGCGGCAGCGCCAGTTGGGTCAAACAAGACGTGAACGGAGCCCAGGTGCAGGAAATCATCCGCAATCTCTTATCGCATCACGTCGCGGTGACTTCGACCCTGCCGGTGTTTGAAGCCGGCGTGCCGGGGCGGCCGGCGTTGCAGTCGCGCACCTTGGATGCTATGTCCGCGGAATCGGCGCAAAGCTACCTCACCGCTCGTGCCAGAGTTGCTTTGGATGCACCAATGACGGCTTTGCTGCGCAAAGAAATGGATTTTGAGGTGGCATTCGTCAAGGCGGGCGGCTTGCTGCTTTCAGGCCCCGATCCCACAGGAAACGGCGGCGTGCTGCCGGGTTTCGGCGATCAGCGCGAAATAGAGCTGCTCGTGGAAGCCGGTTTCACTCCCGTCGAAGCAATTCAAATCGCCACGCAGAATGGCGCCCAATATCTCGGCCAGCAAGATCGCATTGGATCCCTCGCGCCGGGCAAACAGGCAGATCTGGTTCTGATCAAAGGCGATCCCTCAAAACGAATTGACGAGATCGAGAACGTCGAGACCGTGTTCAAGGCCGGAATTGGCTACGATTCCAGGAAGTTAATTGACAGCGTCCGAGGACAGGTCGGAATTCGATAGGTCGCACCCACTTGGGTATAGCCAGCTTGTCACTGACACGATTCCGAGCGTGTAGTCGGCAACCGTTCCCTAAACGGTAGGGTCAGGGTTGCGCGTTTACCCGGGAGCGGCCGCTACAAGCCGGCGTACTAGGATCGGTGTGCCTTCTAGCCCTATGCAATCACCCTGGCACGCGAGCAAAATCCTGCAACCGAGGTAGACTGAGCAACATCCAAGTTAGTGCCGAAAAACGCAGAGCCGTATTGGTAAGCACGGCTCGCTGCGGATGCCAATCCGCAGCCCAGTCAACTCCGCGTCAGCGCGGAGGAGGGACCCACGGCGATAGCAGTAGTGTCACGGCACTGCTGCCTGTCGCGTGGTGCGTTCCGGTCTCAACCCCTGACACGCCACGCGATAGAACTTTTGATAAACGGAGATCGCGATGTCAACGATGAATCACACCAACCTCACCACCTATAACGTTCCGGCACTGACGGAGTTTTTCTGCTCGGTGTTCGGTTTTCAGCTAGTAGAGAAACGCACCGATAAACTATCTGTGCTGCGGAATGCCGAGGGCTTTGTGCTGACACTGATGTACGACAAGCGCATGACTCCGGAGCAGGGGTATCCCGGAATGTTTCACGTCGGCTTTCTTCAGCCTACACAGCATGCTGTGGACCTTGTGCACGATGACTTGAGCATTTCGAAACTACATGGCGCCGAAACCGGCGAAGCTCCAGCGCGGCGGACCGCCAACATACGGCTTCT
>DATHQX010000051.1:0-3450 GCA_035482295.1 Verrucomicrobiia bacterium | reverse complement strand
AGAGCGTATCCGTGGTGGCGGGGCCGACGTCATCGTTGCGGGCGGCACCGAGAGCATGTCCTACGTTCCCTTCGGCGGCAACAAGATCTCGGTCAACCCGTGGCTGGTGGACAACTATCCCGGCTCCTACATGTCGATGGGTCTTACCGCTGAACGCGTCGCAACCCACTATGGCATCACCCGCGAGCAGATGGACCAGTTTTCCTACGACAGCCACCAGAAGGCGCTAGCCGCAATCTCCTCGGGAAAATTCGAAGCCGAGATCGTTCCCATCACGGTTACAAATACAACCCCGAACGGAAAAGGCGAAGTCAAGCCGGTTGAAGCTACCTTCAGGCAGGACGAAGGCCCGCGCGCCGATACCTCGCTCGAAGCCCTGGCGAAACTGAAGCCCGTCTTCCACGCCAAGGGAACGGTCACCGCCGGCAACTCCAGCCAAACCTCCGACGGAGCCGCCGCCGCCGTCGTCATGTCCGCCGAACGCGGCGCGCAACTCGGTATTCCCGCAATGGCAAAGTTCATCGCCTTTGCCTACGCCGGCTGCGACCCCGAAGAGATGGGTATCGGCCCCATCCACGCCATACCCAAGGTATTGAAGATGGCCGGCCTCTCGCTCGAAGACATCGACCTATTCGAGTTGAACGAAGCCTTCGCCGCACAATCGCTCGCCGTGTTGAAGGTTCTCGGCATCGATCCAGCCAAAGTTAACGTCAACGGCGGCGCCATCGCCCTCGGCCATCCGCTAGGCTGCACCGGAGCGAAACTGACCGCCACACTTCTCCGCGAAATGCCTCGACGCAAGGCAAAGTATGGCATCGTGACGATGTGTGTTGGTGGCGGCATGGGCGCGGCGGGGATTTTCGAGGCTGTGCACTAACGTGCAATTTCTGACCCCAAACGGACGCCTACTCCATGGAGTCTCAGTGGTCACTGCCTTTTTGACCGGCCTGATGCCATTTGCGATTCTGCTCTCTGCAGCCGCGTTTGCAGGTATCCATAACCTGTTCCTAAGGATCATCTGCCTTGCTACTGCAAGCTGGCTGAGTTGCAAACTGGTTCCGATCATCTTTCTTGGTTCGCGAAAAAGCGTTACTACAGTATTCGCGATCGTCGGTTCGTCAGTTGTACTTGTCTTCTACGGATACGCACTCATGATCTCCGCTATGCACGATGTTTCCGATCCGTTATATTTCAGAACGTCTATGGCGATTTGGGCGTGGCTGACCATACTGGTCCTGTTCAACGCAGTTCAAGCAGTACTTTCCACGTTCCGATATCAAGAATTCAGCAGTTTGAGGTAGACATCATGGCCACCATGACCGCACCAGTCACCGACACGAAGCACATTCCCGGCGGCAGCTTCCTCATCACAGACCCCGACGCCGCCGACTGCTTCTTTCCCGAAGACTTCACCGACGAGCAGAAGCAGATCGCCGAAACCACCGCGAACTTCGCCACCAACGAGATCATGCCGGCCTCCGACCAGATCGAGGCGAAGGACTTCTCCATCACTCGTCGGCTGCTGAAAGAAGCTGCCGACCTCGGCCTCACCGCCATCGACATCCCCGAAGAGTACGGCGGCCTTGAGATGGACAAGGTTACGTCAGCGGTCGTCGCCGAGAACATCTCCAAGCAGGCAAGCTTCTCGGTCAGTTTTTCCGCGCATACCGGTATCGGCACCTTGCCGCTGGTCTGGTACGGCACCGACGAGCAGAAAAAGAAATATCTGCCCAAGATCGCTTCAGGCGAGATCATCTCTGCCTACGCTTTGTCCGAATCTACCAGCGGGTCCGACGCAGTGAACGCCAAGACGAAGGCCGTCCTCTCCTCCGACGGCAAGACCTACACGCTGAACGGCGAGAAGATGTGGATCTCCAATGCCGGCTTCGCCGATCTCTTCACCGTCTTCGCGAAGTGCGCGATCCCAGACGGCCCGGATGCAGGCAAGGAAAAACTCACCGCGTTCCTCATCGAGCGCGGCACCCCCGGGTTCACGCAGGGCAAAGAAGAACACAAGCTTGGTATCCGCGGCAGTTCCACCTGTCCCCTTATTCTCACCGACTGCGTCATCCCCGCCGCAAATCTTCTTGGCGAGGTTGGTAAGGGCCACCACATCGCCTTCAACATCCTCAACGTTGGCCGCTATAAGCTAGGCAATGCAGCCGTCGGTGGCGCGCGCATGGCGCTCAACAACGGCATCCGCTATGCCAGCGACCGCAAAGCCTTCGGCAAATCCATCTCGGAGTTCGGACTTATCCAGGAGAAGATCGCCAACTGCGCCACCGGGATCTTCGTCGGTGGAGCAGTCTGCTACCGTACCGTCGGCCTCATCGACAAGGCGCTGGGCGCCATTCCACCGGAAGCCAAACACGACACCAAGGAGATCCAGAAGCGCATCGAGGAGTATGCCGTCGAGTGCTCGATCGTCAAAGTCTGGGCAAGCGAGATGCTCGACATGGTCGTCGACGAGGTGTTGCAGATCTTCGCCGGCTACGGCTACGTCGAAGAGTATCCCGCAGAGCGCGCTTACCGCGACGCCCGCATCAATCGGATCTTCGAAGGCACCAACGAAATCAACCGCCTCATCATCACCGGATGGCTGATGAAGTCTGCGATAAATGGAAGACTGGCCCTGATGCCCGCGATCAAAAAACTGATGGACGAGGTAATGGCCGGCCCCAGCGAGAAGATCGATCGTGAAGGTCCACTCGCCGAGGAGCAGAACCTGCTTGCCAATGCGAAGAAGCTGACGCTTTTCACCGCTGGCGCCGCCACGCAGAAGTATATGCAGCAGATCGCCGACGAGCAGGAGGTCATGGGCGCCATCGCCGACATGATCATTGAAGTCTTTGCGATGGAGTCGGCCATCCTGCGTGCCGAGAAGATCGTAGCGGCGCAGGGCAGCGAAGCCGCGGCGATCTACGTCGCGATGACGCGCATCTACGCCGACAAGGCAATGTCCACCATCGAACTTTCCGCACGCAAGGTCATCGCTGCGGTGGCCGAGGGCGATATGCTGCGGACTCAGCTCACCATTCTTCGTCGCCTATCCAAACGCGACGCGGCCGATACCATCGGCCTGCGTCGCCAGGTCGCCCGACACGTCATTCAAGCAGGAAAATATAGCCTCTAGCGGTCGCTTGCTGCAGGGCGGTTTCCAGCTCTTCGCAGGAAGTCCGCTCAGGCTGTAACGATCGAGTTGGCACACTCCTAAGTGTTTTCGTGAGGGGTATCTAATCATCGATATGGTCGCTGTGGCCTCATAAATGCCTATAAGACCTTCATTTCAGCTGTGTCTGAAAGAGAGGGTGCAGTTTCCAGGGTGGATCCGAAATCGGCACACAATCTCTTTACACGTGTAGGCGCAACATTTGTCTCCATCGTCTGTCTAAGCATGTACCTTAGGTCTCTCTGGGTCCGTCTCGACCAGCAACTTAGCGTGGGTATCAG
>DATHQX010000050.1:0-15050 GCA_035482295.1 Verrucomicrobiia bacterium | reverse complement strand
TGGCGGTCCGTTGCGGGTTGGGACTGGCGTCACATCAATCGTTTGTCGGGAGCCTTTGCTGTTGTTGTCAGCCTCGCGCGGGTCGTAGGAGGCGCCATTCTCTTCGGGATATTTCTTGAGCTTATGTTCTTCGGTTGGTTTACGCCGAAGCTTTTGCAGTGGCGATCGCACCGGCACAGTAGAACCTAAGAGAAGCCGCAATAGCGCACCAGAAGATGCGCTCTTTCAAGTCAGGACGGGACGAATTTGCTCTATTGGCTGCTCTACCAAAAAGGATTTGTCGTCTTCCACATCGGCCCGTTCCGAATCTTCCGCTATCTTACGTTTCGCACCGTCTTCGCCAGCCTGACTGCCCTGTTCATCGGCCTGATCATCGGGCCAGCGGTAATTCATCGCCTGCGCGAGTTCCAGATCGGCCAGTACATCCGCGAAGACGGCCCCAAGGACCACCAGAAAAAAGCGGGCACGCCGACGATGGGCGGCGTCCTCATCGTCGTGGGCATGGTCATCCCGACCCTGCTTTGGGCGGACCTCACCAACCGCTTTGTCTGGATCGCCGTGCTGGCGACGTTGGCGTTTGCCGCCATCGGCTTCGCCGACGATTATCTAAAAGTCGTCCATCGCCGCAACCTTGGCCTGACCGCCCGCGCCAAGCTGGCTTACCAGTTCCTGGCGGCGTTTGTGGTTGGCGCAGTCCTCAGCGCCCTTGAGACTCACGGGCTGTATTCGACCCGGCTGATCGTTCCGTTTCTCAAGCACTTTCGGCCCGACCTGGTCATCAGCAGCTGGCATCACGGATATCTGGCGCCGCTAGCGTTTCTGCCGTTCATTGCCTTCGTCGCCATCGTCATCGTCGGCTCCAGCAATGCCGTAAACCTGACCGATGGGCTGGACGGGCTGGCCATTGGCTGCACGGTCATCGCGGCCGGCGCACTCACCGTCCTGACCTACGTCAGTGGTCACGCTGTTTTCGCCGACTACCTCGAGCTCTCGAAGATGCCGCAGGTGGCCGAAGTGACGATCTTCTGCGGATCGATGGTCGGCTCGGCCATCGGCTTCCTGTGGTACAACGCCCACCCGGCCGAGATCTTCATGGGCGATGTGGGATCGCTGGCGCTAGGCGGAGCAATCGGCACCGTCGCCGTCATCATCAAACAGGAATTGCTGCTGCCCTTCATCGGCGGCGTGTTCGTCATTGAGGCGCTCTCGGTGATCTTGCAGGTGGGCTCGTACAAGCTCCGCCGCAAGCGCATTTTCAAGATGGCGCCCATCCACCACCACTTCGAGTTACTGGGCTGGAGCGAGTCCAAGGTGATCGTGCGCTTCTGGATTGCCTCGCTGGTGTTTGCACTCTTTGCTCTCACCACGTTGAAGTTGAGGTAGGCGCAAGAAGAACGTGGCACAATGACGAGTTGGGCGAACTGCCTCGTCGGCAGAGGCCGCCTCGAACTTCAAAAGGGCACGACAAAAGGGCACGACACGGCACACCTGAAGGTGTGCCCCTTCAAAGAAATCCGATGGATGTTAAGGGCAAACGCGCGCTGGTGGTGGGACTGGGAAAATCCGGCGTAGCCAGTGCTCTTTTTCTCGCCGAACGCGGCGCCAAGGTCGCCGTCTCCGACGCCAAATCGCCTGAGCAGCTCCGGGAAGAGATTCCGGTGCTCCTCGATCACGGCATCAGCGTCGAAACCGGTCAGCACGGAGAGCGGACGTTTCGCGATCAGGACCTCATCGTCGTCAGCCCCGGCGTTCCCTACGACGTTCCCCAACTCGTGCACGCGCGCGAACGCGGCATTCCCGTCATCGGTGAAGTAGAACTAGCGGCGCGCTTCCTCAAAGGGCACATCGTCGCAATCACCGGCTCCAACGGCAAAACCACCACGACCACGCTGGCCGGCGATGTGATTGCCGCAGGCGGTCGGAAGACGCTGGTAGGCGGCAACATTGGCACTCCGGCCATCACGTTTGTCGATCGCGCTACCGACGACACGTGGCTGATTCTGGAGATCAGCAGCTTCCAACTTGAGACCGTCGAGAGCTTCCACCCGCAAATCGCGGTGGTGCTGAACATTACGCCCGACCACCTCGACCGCCATCACACCTTCGAAAATTACGCTACTACGAAGGCCCGCATCTTCGAGAATCAGGCGGCGGGTGATTTCGCCGTCCTGAACGCCGACAATGCACCTACTACGGCACTGGCGGGCAAGACGAAAGCGGAGGTCTACTGGTTCAGCCGGCTTGAAGAGGTCGATCGTGGGGCTTTCGTGCACGGCGATCACATCGGCTGGCGCGATCAGCAGGGCACCCGAAACATCATGCCGCTGAGCGAGATCGGCCTGAAAGGCGCGCACAACGTCGAGAATGTGCTCGCCTCAGTTTGCGTTGGAATGCTGGCGGGCATCGCGCCGGAGAAGATCCGCAGCGCCGTCGCCGCCTTCAAAGCCGTGGAGCATCGGCTGGAATATGTCGCGACCATCGGCGGCGTCGAGTACTACAACGATTCCAAGGCAACGAACGTCGACGCCACCATCAAGGCGCTGGAATCTTTCCCGGGACGCATTCACCTGATCCTCGGCGGCAAAGACAAAGGCAGCGATTACGGCATGCTGAACGATCTGCTGAAAGAACGGGTCAAGCGGGTCTACACCATCGGAGCGGCCGCCGCGAAGATCGAGTCGCAGGCGAAGGGCGCCGAGATCGTAGGTGTCGGAACTCTGGAAGCCGCTGTAAAGCGAGCCAGCGAGGCTGCGAGCCATGGTGACATCGTTCTGCTCGCCCCGGCGTGCGCCAGCTTCGACCAGTTCGACAGCTACGAGCATCGCGGTCGAGTCTTCAAGGATTTGGTTCGGCAACTAGCGGCAAGGAAGCAGGAGCGCGAGCAGGTCGGAAGCAAGGCTCCTGGAGGCAGTGAGTAAATGGCCAAGCGCGTCAGCGTCGACAAATGGATGTTCACGGTCACGCTATTGCTGGTCTTCATCGGACTGGTGATGGTGTTCAGCGCCTCGGCCGTTATGGCCAAGGAGCGCTTCGGCTCGCCTTACGGATTCCTCGTGCGACAGATGGCGTGGGCCGCGGCCGGCATCATCGCCATGGTCGTCATCATGAACGTGAACTACAAGGTCTTCCGCCGGCCAACGGTGGTGTTCACTTTTCTGGGCATTACCTCGCTACTGCTCATTGCAGTGTTCCTTTTCCGCGACTCCCACAATACGCATCGCTGGATCAAGTTCGGAGGCTTCTCGTTCCAGCCGTCCGAGGTCGCAAAGCCGGCGCTCATCTTGTATCTCGCGTATTTCCTGGAAACGCGCTGGCAGCAGATTACCGATGTCAAGAACGTTCTGCTCCCTGCCGCAGCTCCCACGCTGCTCTTCGCCTTGTTGATTGTGAAGGAGCCGGACCTGGGTACGGCGCTCGCCTGCATCGCCATTTCAACTGCCGTGCTCTACGTCGCCGGCATGAACATGAAATACCTTTGGGCCGGAGCGGTTGCATCGCTGGTTCCCTTGTACTTCCTGATCGTCCGAGTACCATGGCGATGGGCCCGCATGCAGGCTTATCTCGATCCCTTCAAAGACCCGCAGGGCAAGGGCTTCCATATCATTCAGTCAATGATTGCCGTCAGTACCGGCGGCCTGACCGGACTTGGCCTGATGGAAGGTAAGCAGAAACTCTTTTACCTGCCCGAGCCGCACACCGACTTCATCTTCGCCGTCACGGCAGAAGAGCTCGGTTTGTGGGGATCGGTGCTCGTGGTCACGCTTTTTGGCATCTTTCTATATCGTGGCGTGCGGACAGCGTTGCGGACCGAAGACATGTTCGGCAAGTTTCTCGCCACCGGTATTACGGCAATGGTAGTCGTCCAAGCCCTGTTCAACATCAGCGTGGTGCTAGCGCTCGTCCCGGCAAAAGGCATCCCGCTGCCCTTCATTTCGTACGGCGGAACATCCCTGTTTATCACTCTGGCCACAGTGGGAGTGCTGCTCAACGTTAGTCAGCAAGCAGGCTGAGCATGCGCGTCATCATTGCAGGAGGCGGCACAGGCGGACACGTCATCCCCGCGCTCGCCATCGCGCAGGAACTGCGCTCGAGTTATCGCGCGGAGGTGCTGTTTGTCGGTACATCGCGCGGCATCGAGAAGCGGCTGGTTCCGGCCGCAGGCTATGAGCTAAAGCTGATTGAGGTCGGTGCGCTGAATCGCGTCGATCTGGCCACGCGCGTGAAGACCATGCTCGACTTGCCCCGAGCCATGATGGCCGCGGCCGGGCTCATCCGCCAATTCCACCCTGACGTCATGATCGGGGTAGGAGGCTATGCTTCTGGGCCAGCAATGCTGATGGGCGGCATACTTCGCGTCCCAACCATCGCGTTCGAGCCAAACGTTGTCCCGGGATTTGCTAATCGTCTCGTCGCAAAGACCGCGAAAGCCGCGGCGGTCCAATTCGAGAAGACCTGCGCATATTTCCGCAACTGCCAGGTCACCGGCGTTCCCGTTCGTCGAGAGTTCTTCAAAGTACCACCCCGGCCGAGAGAGGCGCGGCCAACGCTGCTGGTCTTCGGCGGCAGCCAAGGCGCGCACGCCATCAATGCTGCCGTCCTCGAAGCCCTGCCACGGCTGGCAGAAGTTGTTCCGGGTCTCAGTATCATTCACCAGACCGGCGAGAAGGATTACGTCGATGCCCAAGCCGAGTACCTGAAACACATGGTCGTGGCGGAGGTATCGCCCTTCATCGACGATATGCCAGGCGCATTTGCACGAGCCGATCTGGTGCTTTGCCGCTCGGGAGCCAGCACCGTCGCTGAAATCACCGCCGCTGGTAAGCCGGCGATCTTCGTGCCTCTACCAACGGCAGCCGATGACCATCAGCGCTATAACGCTGAGGCGCTGGCCAACGGAGACGCCGCGCGCCTGCTGCCCCAAGCGGAACTCACATCGGGGCGACTGGTCATGGAAATCTCATCGCTGCTGAATGATCGCACGCGTCTGGCGAGCATGGCGGACGCCGCGCGCGCCTTTGCCCATCCCGATGCCGCTGCTAGAATCGCTGCTATGGCGGCTCAGTTGGCTGGCATTCAGACCCAGCACGCGATAGCCTAGAAGTTAATGCTTTGTGTCAGGGCAAGTGCCGCATAGGCTTTTTATTGGATTGTCATCCTGAGTGGAGCGTCCGCCGTGGTACTCCAACCCCTTTTTTGGGTCGGGCGGACGCGGAGCCGAAGGATCTGCGGTCCGCGCACAAGACTGTCGTCGTTAGTGACGAACCGCAGATCCTTCGTCGGGCTGAAGCCCTCCTCAGGATGACAATCAAGGCGCCGGCGGGCACGACTGAAGTTGTGCCCTGACTCAAGACACCAATCTCTCTCGCATGTTTGCCAAAATTCAGCGCGTCCATTTTGTCGGCATTGGCGGAATCGGCATGAGCGGTATCGCCGAGGTCTTGCTTAACCTCGGATACAAGGTCTCCGGCTCGGACCTGCGCAAGTCCGCCGTCACCACTCGCCTCGTCAGCCTGGGCGCTTCGATCAGCGAAGGCCATCGCGCCGAGAACATCGCCGGCGCCGAGGTTGTCATCATCAGCTCGGCGGTCCGTCGCGATAATCCCGAGGTGCTGGCTGCGCACGAAGAGCACATCCCGGTGATCCAACGCGCTGAAATGCTGGCCGAACTGATGCGCCTGAAGTACGGCATCGCCATTGCCGGCATGCACGGCAAGACCACCACGACTTCCATGGTCGCATCCGTTCTCGCCGCCGGAGGTCTCGATCCCACCGTCGTCGTCGGCGGACGCGTCGACGCCATGGGCTCCAACGCGCGCCTGGGCAAGTCGCATTACCTGGTCGCCGAGGCCGACGAGAGCGACCGCTCGTTCCTCAAGCTCTCGCCAATTCTCTCCGTGGTCACCAACATCGACCGC
This sequence comes from Verrucomicrobiia bacterium, assembly GCA_035482295.1. GTDB lineage: Bacteria > Acidobacteriota > Terriglobia > Terriglobales > Acidobacteriaceae > Bog-257. The sequence goes on along the minus strand of DATHQX010000050.1, from coordinate 9,135 downwards.
GAGCACATGGACTGCTATCGCGACATGGAAGATGTCGAGAAGACCTTCCTGCAGTTCATGGACGCAGTCCCGTTCTATGGCATGGTCGTCGCTTGCAACGACAACGACGATCTCCGGCGTTTGCTTACTGGCGCTAAGCGCCGAACGGTCACCTACGGACTGCGCGAGGACTCCGACTTCCGCATCTCGCATTTGCAATGCGGCCGGATGGAGGAGACCGCAGCTCTCAGCCGCTTTCGCGTCACCTATCGGGGCAACGACCTGGGCGAGTTCGAGTTGCACGTCCCGGGCGCACACAATGTCAGCAATGCCACGGCGGCAATTGCCGTCGGCATCGGCCTCGATATTCCAGTCGAGCAGATTCGCCAGGGCCTGGCGCAGTTTAACGGCGTCGATCGCCGCTTCCAGGTGATCGGCAGCGCCGACGGCGTGACCGTCATCGACGACTACGGACATCATCCCACCGAGATTCGCGCGACCTTGGCGGCAGCGCGCCAGTGCGGCTTCCAGAAAGTCCACGTCATCTTCCAGCCACACCGCTACACGCGAACCCAATTGCTGATTGACGAGTTTTCTACCGCATTCCGCGACGCCGACTCCGTTCTGGTGCTCGACATTTATCCCGCCAGCGAGCCACCGATTCCCGGCGTTACCGGAGAGATGCTGGCCAATCGCATCACCGAAAGCGGCGGCCAGGAGGCGCTGTACGTTTCTTCCTTCGCCGAGGCCATCGAGTTTGCCTCGCGCGCTGCTCAGCCTGGAGACATGGTTCTCACCCTCGGCGCAGGCAGCATCTGGCAGCTTGGACCGCAGGTTCTGGAAGCCCTCGAGAGCCGCTCCGCGAAGAGCGTCGGCTAGAGTTCCTCAACTCCGTTTACCTTTGTGGTTCATGTTCTCCTGCACGCTCCTTTGAGCGGCAAAAGCCATGCCGAAATCGCTACGAAAACAGTTATAGTGAGGCGAATAGCCGAAGTTCTGGGCGTTTCATCCGGTTTTCATGGCGCGGAAGAACTCATCGACAATCTCGGACGAGGAATTCGAAAGCCCCGCGCGCGAGCTGTCCTATGCTCGCTCTCATGGCGCCGACGAATCTCCCCTCGATCAGCGCATGCTCGACCTCGACGAAGAGGCCGAGTCGCCGTTTTTGCGCGGTCAGAAGCGCGTTCCCGTTCGCCGCGGAGCGCTGCCGCGCAATGCCTCCGGCCGCGTCCGCCTGATCCTGAAAATCGTTGCTGCCGCGCTGGTAATCGGCGCCATCTGGTATGGCGTGCAACATTACGGCAACACATCCTGGCGCTTCCGTCTAGATTCCAGCGACAATATCGCCGTCTCCGGGATGAACAACGTCTCGCGCTCGCAGATCCTCGACGTGATGGCCAGCGACATCGACCGCAACGTCTTCTTCGTGCCGTTGGAGCAGCGCAAGAAGCAGCTCGAACAAATCCCGTGGGTGCAATCGGCGGCGATCATGCGGCTGTGGCCGAACCGCATCAAGATCGTGGTTACCGAGCGCACGCCGGTAGCCTTCGTCGAAGTCAACTCGCATATCGAGATGATCGACGCCAATGGCGTCATCATGGAAATGCCGGCCAACCAGGCGCATTATTCGTTTCCTGTAATCGTTGGCATCACCGACAACGATCCGCTGTCGGTCCGCGCAGCACGCATGAAGATCTACACGCGCTTCATGCAAGCCCTCGACTCCGGCGGAGCGCACTACTCGGCCGATATCAGCGACGTCGATCTGTCGGATCCCGATGACGTGCGGGCGACGGTGACCGATCCCCACGGAGCGGTGCTGGTGCATCTGGGTTCTTCGAATTTCCTCGAGCATTTCAAAGTTTACGTGGCGCATGTGCAGGAGTGGCGCTCACAGTTCCAGAGACTGGATTCGGTAGACCTGCGCTATGACCATCAGGTGATCGTCAATCCGGATTCTGCTGCCGCGGCAAAGCCGGCGGCGACACACGCAAAGACTGAGGCTTCGGCAACACAAGCGCCGCCTACGGATCACAAGAAGGCGCCAGGCAAGACGAAGAAGCATACGTAAAAATGGGAAGCCAAACAGAAAACCTGCTTACGGTAGTCGACGTCGGTAGCGCCAAAACGTGCGTGATCGTCGCCGAGGTAAACGACTATGCCTTGCGCTATCGCGGACATAGCATTTCGGATTCGCGCGGCATGCGCAAAGGCGTGATTGCCGACCTCGATAAGGCTGTCGACTCGATCAAGAAGGCTGTGGAAGAAGCCGAGAACATGGCCCAGGCTCCGGTGGAGCACGCTATCGTCGGCGTGGCCGGCTCGCATATTCGTGGCGTCAACAGTCACGGAGGCATCACGTTAGGCTCGCGCTCGCGCGAGATCAGCCGGGAAGACGTTCGCCAGGCAGTCGACAAAGCGCGCAGCATCAACATGCCTGAAGACCGCGAGGCGCTGCACCTGTTGCCGCAGGAATTCATCCTCGACGGCCAGGGCGGCGTTCGCGATCCAGCCGGGCTGATGGGCCGCAAGCTGGAAGTTCGGGTTCACATCGTCACCGCCAGCGCCACTGCGACCCAGAATGTTGTCACCGCAGTGAATCGCGCAGGCATCCACGTTGACGACACCGTATTCGAAGCGCTGGCCTGCGCCGACTCCGTGTTGCAGACCGACGAGCGCGAACTCGGCGTCTGTCTCGTGGATATTGGCGCGGGATCGACTGACCTCATCGTGTACTACGAAGGCGTGGTGATTCATACCGGCGCAATTCCCATCGGCGGCGATCACTTCACCAACGACATCGGCGTTGGTTTTCGCACGCCGCTGCCCGACGCCGAGAGCATCAAGAAGATGTTTGGCTGCGCCATCGTAACGCGCATTCCGGAAGGCAACGAGATCGAGGTTCCGTCGGTAGGCGACAGGCCCGCGCGCATGATGCAGCAGCGGATGCTGGGCGAGATCCTCGAACCACGCGGACGCGAGCTGATGGAGATGCTGCGCGACCATCTGCGTCATTCCGGCATGGACGAGTTACTGGGCGCGGGTTTGGTCTTCACTGGCGGAGGCTCGCGGCTCAATGGACTGCTCGAAGTCGCCGAGGACATTTTGCGCCGGCCTGTACGTCAAGGCTATCCGGTCCCGATCGCCAAGCTGCCCTCCGAGTTGCTGGAACCGGAGTTCGGCACAGCGATCGGGATGGTTCTATATGGCCATCGGTCGCGACAGGCGCGCATGAACCTGGACCGCAGTCTGGGAGCCAGGATCAGGGCTCTGTTCGCCAAGCAGGGCGTCTAGAAGTTTGGAAAGGATTGGCTGGAGGCTTAGCCGCACTCCGGTAACGTAAACCGATTCAGCATGGAGGAGCGCGCACGCGCTCACTGAGGTAAAAATGATCGAAGACTTCAACGAGAAGAATCAACCCCAGCAGGACGACATCCGCATCCATTTCAATGAAGAGCTGCTGAACAGCGCGAAGATCAAAGTCATCGGTGTCGGCGGCGGCGGCGGCAACGCCGTCAATCGCATGATCGAGTCGCACTTGGAAGGTGTGGAGTTCGTGGTTGCGAACACCGATTTGCAGGCGTTGAAGGGCTCGAAAGCGCCGGTAAAGATTCAGCTGGGCGTGAAGCTGACGAACGGCCTCGGAGCAGGTGCGAATCCTGAAGTCGGACGCAGAGCCGCGCTGGAAGATGCTGACAAAGTGATCGAAGCGCTGGAAGGCGCGGACATGGTCTTCGTCACCACGGGCCTCGGCGGAGGAACCGGCACAGGCGCGGCGCCGATCATCGCCTCGCTGGCCAGCGAAATGGGCGCGCTGACGGTTGCCGTTGTCACTAAACCGTTCGCCTTCGAAGGCAAGCGCCGTTTCAGCCAAGCCGAGCGCGGATTGCAGGAACTGATCGACTCTGTCGACACTACCGTCGTCATTCCGAACGAGAAGCTGCTGGCCGTGGCGAAAGACGCAGGCTTCTTCGAGTCGTTCCGCGTTGCCGACGATATTTTGCGCCAAGCCGTGCAGGGCATCTCAGACATCATCACGATTCCTGGCATCATCAATCGCGACTTTGCCGACGTGAAGACCATTATGGCTGGAATGGGTTATGCCGTGATGGGCACCGCAACCGCGAAAGGCGAAGGGCGCGCGACAGCAGCAGCACAGGCCGCAATCGCTTCCCCGCTGCTGGAAGCCGGCGCCATCGACGGCGCCCGCGGAATTCTCATCAACATTACCGGCTCGAGCTCGCTGCGGCTGGCTGAGGTCAACGAAGCATCGACCATCATTCAGAGCGCCGCGCATGAAGACGCCAACATCATCTTTGGCGCTGTCCTCGATGAAAAGATGAAGGACGAAGTGAAGATCACGGTAATCGCGACCGGCTTTCGCGAAGTCAGAGGCCGGCGCGATCACTCCGAACCGGCCGCTGCTTCCGTGGTGCGGCATAATACGGCGCGCGCAGCTTCAGCCAGCGCCACCTACGAAGTCGCAGCCGACATGACGCCGATCTCCGACGCGAAGACCACACCGCGGTCGATCCGCGCCGCTGATCTGGAGCCTCCGCAGCCCGATCGCCAGCAGCCGATTTCGTACATTCCTGACAATCTGGACGAGATTGACTCGGAGATCGTGCGGCACGCCGAGCCAGTAGAAGACATGCTGTTGCGACAGAATGCAGCGCCGGAATCGGTGGAGACCGTAAGCAACAGCGTCGACCTCAGCTACAACTCCGACGATCTGGAAATTCCAGCGTTCTTGCGCAAGCGCGCGGAAAGCTAACTACGGAAGGGATTGCGGGCGCTGCGCCATGAGCTCTTCAAAGCGCTTGTCGGTGCGCAGCGTCGCAAATTCCTGATCGGTGTAAACCTCGTTAATCTTCTTGTAGCCGTTCTCCATCGCCTTGCGAAGGTATTCCAGCGATTGATCGACGTTTCCTGCCTTGGCGTACATCTTGGCGACCATGAACGAGAATGCCGCGGCGTCTTCCGGCGAAGTTGCCTGAGCCATGATTCCCATGCGCGAGACACGAACGAAGATGTTGGGATCGATGGCGAAGGCGGCTTTGTAAGCGGCCGCTGCTTTCGCATACTGATGGTCGGCAAAATAAGCTGAGCCGATGTTGTACTGGAACACTGCGTCGGTGGGACGAAGCGTCGAGGCCTTGGTGTAGTACTTGATGGCCTTGTCGTACCTCTTCTTCATCTGCTCGATGTAGCCGCGATTGTTGTAGCCTTCAGGCGCTTTCTTATCGAGCTTGATAGCGTGGTCGAAGCACTTCGAGGCTTTGTCGGGACGCTGCATCAGCAGATACGACATGCCTTCTTTGTTCCACAGCATGGCTGTCGGCTGTTTGGCGAGCGCGACGTTGTAGAAATCAATCGAGTCAAGGAAGCGCTTGTCGGCGCGAAGATCGTCGCCTTCAGCTTCAAGGTCAGAGGCGGACGCATCCTTGTCCGGAATCGCCGGCGCGACCTGAACAGGCGCAGTAAGTGCAGAAGGAGTTTGCTCTTGTGTGTCCTGGGAAAAGCTCAACGGCGCGATGAGCAGATACATTCCCAAGCAAACTAGCGGTACCAACTTCCACGAGCGGAGACGAGCCATGGCCAACTCCCTGGCTTCCGTGGACCCCACATTAGCGAAATGCCGCGACTTGAATGGGGCAAACGAGCCCTTTACTGCCCAATAATAGACCTATTTGGGGTCGGAAGTGTTCCCATTTTGTGTAGTGTTCGTCCCATTATTTTGCTCTTCGTCACCATTGTCGCCCTTACCAAAGAGGCGGCTGAAGAAACCGCGCTTCTTTTTTTTAGTCTGTCCGTTCTGCGACTCTACGGTTTGGCCGTTCGGCGCAGTCTGATTACCGGGATTTCCCGCGACTCCCTGAACAGCACCGTTGGTGTTTGGCGGCGGAGCAGAGACTGGCGGCGAACCGAGGCCGAAGATCTTGGTGAAGAAGCCGCGATGGTCGGCCGAAGCCTGATCGCAGGTCTCTTTGGGCTCGGTTCCGGCGATGAAGGCGACTGTGTAATCTTGCGGACACGATGGCGTCGCGATCAGGTTGGTGACCTTGTCGAGTTGCATCGTGACAACGCCGGAGGGCGCGGTGAAATCCTTCACGCCGGAATATTGCGGCAGGGCGACGGCGCGCTTCATGAATTCGGCCCAGATGGGCGCCGCGGCCGCGCCGCCGGCGAGCTTGATATCGGTATAGTCGTCGTTGCCGACCCACACAATGCACAGCAGATTGCTGGTATAACCAGCGAACCACGCATCATGCGAGGTTCCGGTTTTACCTGCTGCTGGAGCCGTGAAGCCGCGGGCGCGCACCGGATATCCAGTGCCGCTGTCGATCACAGCTTTCATCATCGTGGTCATCACGTAAGCGACGCGCGGATCGAGCACGTCTTTGCTGTCGCTCTGATAGTTGTTCAGGATGCTGCCGTGCGCGTCGCGCACCGACTTCACCATCTGTGTCGACAGCCGCGTTCCGCCGTTTGCGAAGACCGTATAAGCCGCGGCCATTTCCAGCGGCGTCGCGTCGTAGGAGCCGAGCGCAATTGACGGCGTTGCGCGAACGCTGCTGATTCCCGCGGCCTTCGCCAGCGCCGCGACCTTATCGAAGCCAACTTCCTGCCCCAGACGAACGGTCGCGTTGTTCAGCGATTCAGCCAGCGCGTAACGAGCGGTCACTTCGCCGTGGAAGGTCTCATGATAGTTGCGCGGTTCGTAGACATCGTCACCACTGGCGATGCTGACCTGCGAGTCGTCAACCAAACTGGCGGGCGTGAAGACGCCGCTGCTCTCCGTAACAACGCCGGTGTTCGGATCAGCCTCGCTGGCCGTGAGTTCCTGCCCGCTGACCGCGGTGTTCACCGCTGCTGCATAAACGAAGGGCTTGAAGATCGAGCCTGTCGGACGTTTGGCGATCGCGTGATTCAGCTGGCTCATGCCGTAATTGCGGCCGCCAACCAGCGCCAGAACTTCGCCAGTATGCGGATCGAGCGCGACCAGCGCGACTTGCGGCATTGGACCGGTTTCGACGGTGGTCTCGACCTTCGCGTCTTTGCCGGTGCCGATCTTGACCTTATGCGTACGACGCTTCTCCACCTGTTCGTCGACTAACTTCATGCCAACATCGACTGCTTCGGCCGCGGCTCGCTGCAAGTCAGGATCGATGGTGGTGTAAACGCGCAGCGCGTGGTTATTGAGCTCCTCCTCGTTGTACTGAGGCGTGAGCTGGTCTTTCACCAGATCGACGAAATACGGAGCATCGCTGGCTTCCACGTTCGGCGCGGCAACTTTCAGTGGCTCAGCTTTGGCGCGTTCGGCCTGCTCGCGGGTAATCGCGCCGGTCTCGACCATCGAGTCGAGCACCAGATTGCGGCGCTCCAGCGCGCGCTTGGGATACTTGTACGGTGACAGATAGTTCGGCCGCTGAATCATGCCGGCGAGCAGCGCCGCTTCCGACAGCGTCAGGTTCTTGACGTCCTTGTTGAAGTAGGCATGTGCAGCTTCGCCAAAACCGTTGATGGTGAATGAGCCGCGCTGTCCCAGGTAAACCTGGTTCGCGTACATCTGGAAGATGCGCTGCTTGGAGAACTTCTGCTCCAGCTCGATGGCGATCAGCATCTCCGTCACCTTGCGCTTGACGGTCTTCTCGGGACTGAGGAAGAAGCCGCGCGAAAGCTGCATGGTGATCGTCGAACCGCCTTGTCCATGACGACCTTCGCGGACATCGATCATCGCCGCTTCCATCAGGCGGAAGTAATTCACGCCGCCGTGCTGGAAGAAGCGGCGGTCTTCAATGGCCAGAACTGCGCTGACCAGAACCGGCGGAATATCCTCGAACTTGATGAGCTCGCGCTTGGAGCGATCCTGACCTTCGAAGAGTGCGGTAACAAGCTGCGGCTCGAGCTCGTAGGCCTGCAGTTGCTGGTTGTTCTCGCCGCTTTCGCTGATGGACGCAACTTTGCCGCCGCTGAAGCGAATCGTCGCGCGGTCGGAATCGTGATACGACTGCGGTCCGGGATTGACCTCGAGGCCATTGCGAACGTACGAATAATGACCAACCGCGGAGCTGCTGTCGCTCGCGCCTTCCGCATAACCGGCGCGGCGCAACTCGGCCGCAACTTCTTCGGCGCTCAGCTTTTCGCCAACTGCGATCACACGCGGCCGCGCGTAAATCTTGGCGGCGTTGCTGAAGATTCCTCCAGCCATGCGGCGATCGACCACGCGCTCGTACTTCACATAGAAGTAGCCGAAAACCGCCATGAACGCGATTCCGGCGAAGACGAAGGCGATAACGAGGATTTTGACCAGGGGATCGCGCACCGAGAACTTCCGCACTTTCGCGCGTCGGGGACGAGAGCTGGCTTTGGGCGCAGAATCGGCCGTTTTACGATCAGGTACTTTGAGTTTGATTGCCACTGTTATGAATACGCAGAGAAGCCGCTACGGTTCTATAAACCCAGCGCGTTCCAATCTCACGCGCCGAGAGCCCGGGAACCTGATGATAAGACGGTAAAACGGCCAAATCCGTTATCTTGGACGCCGTTTCCGTTGAGGAATTTCTCGTTCCCAGGAATTCAGCTCGGTCAGGCGACTCAACTGCCGAAGCTGAGAAGGATCAAATTGTGTGCCGAAGGCCAAAGCAGTCTCTATTGTAAGGCCAGAAGGCGGCGACGAAACGGCGGAGTGCGCGGATGGTAAAGGCAGCAACTAGCAACCAGCAATCAGCGGCTAGCCGAAACATGACAGGCTTCGCTGGTTACTTTCGTTACTCCCCCTCCGCGAATCCTCGCAAAGTCTTGAAAACAATAGTTCCGAAGCGGGAAACTGCTAAAGTCTTCCAAACAAAGGTAGTTAAGGCATAAAGTCATGATGGGACAGGACTTAGCTGCGACTCTCTTCGGATGGTTTGGGAGATTCGCGGTCTCTATCATTCACCCCTCGTAGTAAGATGACCGTCCGTTGATTCTGAGTTTTGCGAACCCACGAGGCGAGCTATGCGCGTGCCCCGGCTCCTGCTGACGACCTTTGTCCTGTTCTTTCTCGCGACCCTGTGCGCATCGACGGCGGTAGCGCAGACCTGGTATGTGCAGAGTGCCGACTGGGGCGCCGGCAACCGGCGGCAGGACGTCACCAATACCGTGCGGCGGCTG
>DATHQX010000049.1:0-77746 GCA_035482295.1 Verrucomicrobiia bacterium | reverse complement strand
TATTTTCTATATATGGATCTGTGGCGTTCCAGCTGGCTTTTGCAGCGGAAGAACGAGTGCGGACCGATGTTTCTGAGCTTTTTTATTCCGGTCGGGGTCTTTCTACTCATGGCCGCAAGGAGACCATCTGAGCATCGCTCGATGATTGCTCTGGCAGCTTGGTGGAACATCTCCCATGGCTTGGTGATGGCTATTCAAACCGTGGAAGCGTGGATGTACGGCGTCCGCCGGAACTTTACTGATGTGATCGTAGTTCTTGTGATCGGAGTTGTCCTGTTAGCGCTTCTGCCGGCAAAACGAGAGGTAGTCGCGGGGGGAGTTGGGTGAACGAGCGCAGAAACCCTACAGTCTACGCGCATAACCGTTTCTCCCCGTCTTCGTTTCACGGTTTTTTCCCGAGGGGATGACAGGGTAGCGCAGCGGCTCTGGGGCAGATGGGCGAAAATCGACATGGCACAAGTTACGGAGCCGGATGTATCGTTTCGGGGATAACTTGTGATATCTCCCATTACGCCAACTTCCGCAGATGGGGGCTATTCCCACATTTGACCGCTACCGCTCATAATGCCGAGCCGCAACACGAAATGAATTGTGCGGCCTTTGTGTACTTCGCAAAATGTGCTTGCCGGAATAAATGATTGACCGGAGGCGAAGACCTCGTAGATGCCCTGCCCAGGCAACTCAAGGTGGAACGCGCCGGTTGAGTCAGTGGCGCCCTTCCGCGTCAACAATCAGCTTATTATCGGCTCCGTAACCGGACCAGTGTTGTACGCGCACCCATGAGTTTCGGGCGACGGCGCCGCTAGCATCCTGAACTACCACTGTCAGGCCGGGCATGGTAGAAGGCAGATTCGTCTGGGACTGCTTACTGGCGCATTGTGCGGACGAGACTGACGCCGAGAGAATGACGATTGCCAAGACGCTTTGCCAGCGCATCGGGGAAGCTCCTTCTTTCCTCTACGCATGTGACCGAATCCTCGTGAATCCTAGCACTTCCGAGACTGCGGGCCGATAGCTTGCGTTAAATCGCCTTAACCGCAGTAGGGGCTACTCACGCTGTGGCCTGCTATCGCCAACCCTCTTGCAGCGCTGATCCAACTGCGGGTAGAGTGCTGGTCGTAAGGTTAGAAGGAAGGTCGGCCAAGCCGATGTGGGAGTGGTGGAAACGATTGCGAAACGGGGAAGTATCTCATCCCAGGTTCGTGACCGTAGCAGCCCCAGTTCTAGCAGGCTCGCCTCCCCCTGAGGCCAGCAAAGTCCTGGATTCCACTCTTTACCCCGATTTGTTGGACGCTGGCGGTCTCTCCCCGGCACTGCAGCGTATTTTCCAGCAGCTCTCGGAGAGGCTCCGTGTGAGGGAAGCGATCAGCCCGGGCGGGGCTTGTGTCCTCACCGGCTCGCGTGGCTCGCAAATATGCGTAGCCTTGCAGCAGCGGGCGTTCCATGTTGATTTCTGGAACCAGGGCGTCCAATACGGTCAAGGTTGGACGAACGATCTGACGGAGGTCGGTCGTGCCATAGAAGCGTTTCAGGTTCACGAAGCCTCGACAGCAAGAATGAAGTCAGACTTCAGTTGGTTTGCAATCGGTGCAGGGCTTCTTCACGAGAGGGGCGCGGATTCGTACGTGGCCGATGGTTGGGAACGACTGGTACAGTCCGTCACATCGGAGTCGCAACATTCCCCACGAGGCCGACTCGAGGCTATCGTACTCGAAGCCGCAAACCGACCTGAATTGCGACAGCTGTATCCTTTTACCTCGCTGGCTAGGCTGCATTTCAGCCGCACCACAGGGTTCCCTTTTACCGGCGACTGTCCTTTTGCGATGCCAATTGAGAGCGCTCGATTTCGTGTTATGGCAGCGGAAGGAAAGCTAGCGTTGGGGGAAGGTGACGCTGTACAAGCAGCGGATATGCTCGTTGCAAACCTGCCGCGCAATTGCGGACCTGCTATCCACGGAACGGCAGAAAGCTTCAAAGCGTAGCCTTCCAAATGCGCAGAGTGTGTGTCCTCTTCTCAATAGTTGGGTGTATTGTTGTTGGGCACCGATAAAATCAGGATGAAGACTATGCTTCGAATTAGTCGGTCTGCATGGACCAGCTTTGTGGCCATTCTGTTTTTAGTCTCTTTGCTTGCCTGCACTGAGATCAAACCGGACAGTTATGCAATGGGCTCTGCTGTGCCATTCGGCTCCGTCGGATTTTCAGTACGGAGCACCGAATCAACCTCCGATATGAATGGCAAGGCCATCCTGGTGCACGCCAGAATGGAAAGCCTTGAGGGGCAGGAACAAGCGCGAGTTGCGTCGCAGAGTTGGCAGTCGTTCTTTAATCTGGTCGACCACAATGGAAAGAAGTATAAGTGCCGCAGAATTCTTCCGACCGACTATTACTACCAGAACTATTCCGGGGGAACCTCTCGCGGTGAAAAGGCTTGGGGCAAGAGCCTCGACCCCGAAACAGCATTTTCGCCGGTGCCGACCGATTGGATTCTGCGCTTCGATGTTCCCCTGGAGGCCGAAGGCTTTACCCTAGTCATAGATAATATGAGCTTCCACAGGCCGGGAGTGATGGCTGTACCGCTAGATCGATAGAGATAACATTGCCGCCGCCTCCGGCGAGGGTCGTGCAGTACAGGTTATCCGCCGCGTCGAATGTCACCCCATCCCCGGAGCATGCGAGAAATTTATCGGCAGTCGTGCGCACCGATGATGCAGCCGCTGCCGGCTAGGCCGATCCGAGTTCGCCTCCCTGAAGGAACGGTTGCCGCGCTCAGCCGATTGCGGGCCGGATGTTTTGATTGAGATGGAAGACGTTGTCAGGGTCCCATCGGGCCTTGATCTGCGCCAGTCTTGCGTAGTTTCCGCCGAAGGGTCCTGCGACGTCGCCCCCGTCATCCTGATCCATGTAGTTCACGTAGCGTGCTTTCGCAAAGAATGGTTCCAGCCGGGCAAAGCCGTAGCGTGCCCACGCGATATTCTCTTCCGTGGCCGCAGCATCCTGCCATTGAGAAAGGATCAGCAGATTGTGGCCTTCGCGACGGTGGTGAAAGGCGGTGTGGTCCTCAGGGACGCGAGCGACGGCGCCGTGCCAGTGCTCCAGGAAGATGCCGCTGTATTTCGAGGGACAATGTTCCACCATGTCGACGATCGTGTTCAAAGGGCTGTCGTCCACGGCAGTCAGGAAACTCGATTTCCAGTAGTTCAGCATGCCCTTTGGATAGGCGATATCGAACATGCCGTTCAGGTCACAGTATCCCGTCGGCTGGATGGTATCGAAGAGCGGCGATCCGAATTGCTTGATGGGGCGCAGGATTCGTTCGCCATCCGCCAGCGGTCCACAATGCGAGACTCCGATGATGGCCACCTTTACGCCAGAACCATCCGGCGCGTGCCCCACCCCTCCCAGGCAGGCAACTTCATCGGGAGCCGAGTCGGTGAACTCCCGGTAAAGGCGCAACACCTCGCGCGCCTGGGAAAGCGGCCATGCGATGGCGCCTGCCATGATCGTGGGACCAACGGGATGAAGGCTGTATTCCAGCGATGAGACCACTCCGAAGTTGCCGCCTCCGCCACGAAGCGCCCAGTAGAGATCGGGATTCTCGGAATCGCTGGCGCGAACCGTCTTTCCCTCAGCGGTGACCAGGGTTGCAGCAACCAGATTATCCGTAGCCAATCCATGCTTTCCTGACAAATAGCCGAAACCGCCGCCCAGCGTCAGTCCGGAGATGCCCGTAGTGGAGATCACTCCGCCGGTAGTCGCAAGGCCATGCTGCTGGGTGGCGCGATTGAATTCGCCCCAGAGGACGCCGCCTTGCGCGACCGCGCGCCGAATCGTGGGATTCACTTCGATCGCCTTCATCAGAGAAAGATCAATCATCATCCCGCCCTCGACGCTGGCGCGGCCACTGACGTTGTGACCGCCTCCACGCACCGCGATCTCCAGTTTGTGCTCACGCGCGAACGTGATACTGGCGGCTATGTCTGCCTCATTTCGGCAGCGAGCGATGACTGCCGGGTGTTTGTCGATCAGGCCGTTGTGCAGCGCTCGGACGGCGTCGTATTCGTTGTCTCCCGGCTGGAGAACGGTACCCGCAAACGTACTGCGGAGTGTGGCTAACGCAGCAATGCCAGCCTGAGGGTGTGCCATTTGCTTCTCCTCGACGAAACCGAAGATTGTATGTTGCTCCCGAGCTATACACAACGCTCCAGTTTCCCCGACTTGCCCACCGCCGAAATAACTGTCTTCAACGAACGTTTGCCGCGCCTGGCCGAAATTGGCATAAGATGACGCTAGTGGGTACCTGGTGCCGCTCTCCTGACGCATTCCGAACTTGATGGAGAATTCTTTGTGGCCTGCACGCTGACATCCTGGAAGGAAATCGGTCAACACCTGGGCAAGGGTGTTCGCACGGTGCAGCGCTGGGAGCGGCAGTTAGGCTTGCCCGTCCGGCGCCCGCATGGACGAAGCAAAGGTACGGTCCTGGCCCTTACCGATGAGCTCGACGCCTGGGTACGTTCTCAATTTTCAAGTGAAGACTCGGGGCTGAAGACAGTCGTCAGAGAGTTGGAAGAGGTGAAGAAGCAGAACGAAGTTCTGCGGCTGGCCGCTGTGAGCCGGCACGCGATCCCTCCCACTGGGTTCGCTGATACCGGCGCAGACATCGACGACTCGGTTTTACAACGATGTACCCTCGCTATCGCAAGAAATAGCGCAATACGGCTGGAAGTCGCAGACATCATCAAAGTGTCGCAAAGGGACCGGGCGCTGCGAGAGACCCTGCGCCGGCAGAAGCAGAGTGCTGCCCAGGATCCGCCAAAGCAATAAGTTCTGGTACATGGCTGGGCGCTCCGTATCACGCGGTGTGCCCCAGGTCTCGCGGTGTTTGAGAGCTGGGTAATCGCAACTTCGCGCCAACCCATTCCTGTTTTTGAATGCGACCGCAAGCCATTCTCACTTGGGGAATGACGTTTCAAGCCCCGACCCTTTACTCTTGACTCTGATTCCCGACGAAGCTCGCGGAAAAAGAAATCGGCGCCGTGATCGCCGGCGCGGGGAGAGGGCCTGTTTTATGAACGAACACGGTGTCGGCAGTGACAAACATGCAGACCTGGAAGATTGCGGCGTAGTTCCCGGGACGGAGCGCCTGCACCGATGCAGCGTGGCCGCGCTTGACGAAATTCTCGGCGCCCGGCTGCGCGTGCTCGACGACGGCTTCGTGCGCGTGATCGATTACATGGGAAACGACGCCGCCATTGTGCAGGCGGCCAGGGTTTCCTACGGCACGGGAACGAAGAAGCCCGCCGAAGATCGTGCGCTGATCCGCGATTTGATGCGGCAGTTTCACACCACTCCGTTTGAGATGTGCGAGATCAAGCTGCATGTGCGCACACCGATCGGCGTCTGGCGGCACTGGGTTCGGCATCGGACGGCCAGCGTTAACGAGTATGCAACGCGCGACTCGGTCGCCAATCACTCCCATCGAACCAAGCCCGGCGAGTGGCGCATTCAGTCGGCAAAGAATCGTCATGACGCAGGAGCTTTTCTTCCGGCCGAAGATGGGCAAGCGCTTTCAGCCAGGGAACTGGAGCTCCAGCACATCGCGCGCGAGGTCTATGAGCAACGCGTGGCAGCCGGGGTTACGCGCGAGCAGGCGAGAAAAGACCTTCCGCTCTCCACCTACACCGAGGCGTACTGGAAGATCGATCTGCATAACCTGCTGCACTTTCTGCATGTGCGGATGGAGCGCCACGCTCCCCCGGAAATTCGCAGCTACGCGGAGCTGATCGGTCAGGAGATTGTCGCCAAGTGGGTGCCGCTGGCGTGGGAAGCGTTTCTCGATTTTCGCCGCGACAGCGTTCCCTTGTCGCGCGTCGAAGCCCAGATCGTTGCCGCGCTGATTGCGAACTCGCCTGACCAGGCGAAGTCAATAGCGGAGTCGGCGGGGCTGCTCGCCTCTGACCGCGATGGGAAACTGCTCCCGAGCCGGGAACGAAGCGACTTCGAATCCAAACTGCTGGCGCTGGGATTGACGGCTCCCTGGAAGTAAACCGGGTGCCCCACGTCTCGCGGTGTTCGAGACCTGGGTAATCGTTATGCTGCGAATGTCTGTTTGAAGGGAAGGCACTGCTATTACGATCTACAGTGTCTCCCGGGTCTCGAAACCCGCGAGACCCAGAGGCACCCGGATCAGGATCCTAGGAACACCGGCTCGGGCTGCAACTCGATGCCGAATTTCTGGCGAACACCTGACTGAATTTCGTTTTTTAGCGACAGAATGTCGGCGGCGGTGGCGCCGCCGCGATTGACGATGGCCAGCGCGTGTTTGCGCGAAATACCCGCCGGACCTTTGGAATAGCCCTTGGTGAACCCGGCGTGCTCGACCAGCCACGCTGCTGAGATCTTCCTCGCGCCATCGCCGGCGGGATAGTTGGGTATCTGCGAAAATTTATTCGATAGGGCTTCGAAAGATGCCTGCGTTACAACCGGATTCTTAAAGAACGAGCCCGCGCTTCGCGCGTCCTCTTCGCCGGGGACGATCAGCATCGCTTTGCTGTGGCGGATCTCGCGTACGGCATTGCGCATATCTGACAATGTAGGACTTGGCTTGCCTGCGAAATGTTTTTGCAGATCGGCGTAGCGGAGCGTCGGCTCACCGCCCGGTCGCTGCGCGAACGAAACCTGCAGGATGATGTATCGGCCGCGTTCGCTGGTGTTGAAGAGGCTGGAGCGATAGGCAAAGCCGCAATCGGCGTTCGTCAACGTGACGATCCTCATCGACCGCAGATCGAGAGCGCGAACCTCGGTGATGGTTTCGGAAACTTCCTGCCCATACGCGCCTACGTTCTGCACCGGCGTGCCGCCCACAGTTCCGGGGATGCCGCTGAGACACTCCAGCCCAGCGCAATTCGCAGCGATCGTCCGTGCTACGAACGTGTCCCAGTCGCAGCCCGCGGCCGCGGAGAAGTTTGCGCCGTCCTGCGAGATGTCCGCGTTCGCGATTTTCACGACGAGCCCCGGGAAACCCGCGTCGGCCACGACGAGATTGCTGCCGCCTCCCAGTACGAAGAGCGGGAGATTGAGCGAGCGCGCGAAATCGACCGCTTCAACGACCTCAGTCTCCGTCGTGGCCTCGGCAAAATAGCGCGCAGTTCCGCCGACACCCAGTGTCGTGAGCGGCGCCAGCGGAAGGTTCTCGCGGATCAGCATGGATGTCGACAATATAAATGGTTGGGTCAGGGCGCCTTTATGCCGGGTGCCTCAGGTCTCGCGATTTTCGAGACCTGGGTTTCTTACGCCGGCCACTAGAGTTCCTGATCGAAAGTCACTGGTTTGTAACCCGACTTCAACGAGGACCTCCATGAAAACCCTAGGTCTCCAAAATCGCGAGACCCGTGCCTGAGGAATGATCCTTCGGGTGAACCGCAGATCCTTCGACTGCGCGTCCGCCCGAGCGCCCCGCCAAGCGCAAAAGCGGCGCTCGTCGGAGACCCCGCCCGCCGCAAGAGCTGCGGCGGAAAAGCAAAGGCGCGGACGCTCCGCTCAGGATGACTATTCGTGATTTGGTTTGTGATGGACGCCAATTCTGCAACGTCTCACCTGTCATTTCGTCCTGTGACGAAAATCACAAGCTCGTTATCCGCTGAGCCGATATGCTGAAACCCGCGTATCGGCCAGAGATCGTCCGCCTCAGGCGGTTCGTCGACACAGTCAGCAACTCCCGCTTCCTTGACTTCGACTCTCGGCGAACTTGATAATGAAATGTTTATTCACCCGCGCCTGACGCAACCTGTGCGAGGCAGCTCAAGTCGGGTGCCAGCTTCATAAGGAGTAAGCTTCGTGGCTTCTTCCGCCAGTCCAGTGGAATCCAGCAACGCTCGAATCAAAAAAGGAGTCGCTCCCCTGCGTGCAGGCGAAGGCTCCTCGTTTGTTTTGCGGCGTTTGCACTCGCTCTCCGGCATCATTCCCATCGGCGCATTTCTGATCGAGCATTTCATCTCCAACTCAGAAGCGATCAAGGGCCCTCAGGCGTACAACGATCAGGTGAAGTTCCTTACCGGCCTGCCCTTCGTGCACACGCTGGAATGGCTCTTCATCTTCCTGCCGCTCCTCTATCACGGGCTGTACGGTATTTACATCTGGTATCGCGGCGACTCCAACGTGGGCGAATATCCGTGGAGCGGCAACTGGCTCTACACCGCTCAGCGCTGGACGGGCATCATCGCCTTTATCTACATCGGATATCACCTGTACACCATGCGTTTCAGTGGCGTGCTGCTCATGGAAAATCCCAACGCAGCCTTCTGGAAGGTGCAGCAGGAATTCATGAATCCCTGGGCGGTCGCGGCTTACGTTATCGGCATTGTCGCGGCGTCGTGGCACTTCTCATACGGCATCTGGCTGTTTGCGGCCAAGTGGGGCTTCACCGTTGGCGATAAGGCGCGGCGCAAGTTCGGCGTGGTGTGTGCCGGACTGGCGGTTTTGCTGGTCGCCATCGGGATATTCACCATTCGCGGATTTCTGAACACGCCTCTGGTGCCTCCGCCAACGCAGGTGGAATCGCCGTACGACTCATCGCAGCTTCGATAACTCCGGCGGCTTCGGCCGCCTTTATTTCTTGCAGCAAGATTGTCTTCTATATGGCTCATCCTAAGATCATCGTAGTCGGCGGCGGCTTAGCAGGACTTTCCGCCACCATCAAGATTGCCGAGATGGGAGGTCACGTCGACCTCTTCTCCATCGTTCCGGTCAAGCGGTCTCATTCGGTGTGCGCGCAAGGGGGCATCAACGCCGCCAAGAATCTGAAGGGCGAAGGCGACACCACCTGGCAGCACTTCGACGACACCATCTACGGCGGCGACTTTCTGGCGAACCAGCCTCCGGTGCAGAAGATGTGCGACCAGGCGCCGGGCATCATCGATCTGCTCGACCGCATGGGCGTCCCCTTCAATCGCACGCCGGAAGGGCTGCTCGATTTCCGCCGTTTCGGCGGCACGCTCTACAACCGCACCGCCTTCGCCGGCGCAACTACCGGCCAGCAGTTACTGTACGCGCTCGATGAGCAGGTGCGCCGTTACGAATCCGAAGGCAAGGTCACCAAGTACGAAGCGTGGGAATTCCTTTCCGCCGTCATCGACGAGCAGCGCGTGTGCCATGGCATCTGCGCGCTCGACTTGCGCTCGATGCAGGTACACACCTTCCCGTCGGAAGCGGTCGTTATGGCCACCGGCGGCAATGGCGCCATCTTCGGCAAGTCGACGAACTCGGTGGTATGCACCGGCTCGGCGCAGTCGGCTCTTTATCAGCAAGGCGCCTTCTATGCCAACGGCGAGTTCATCCAGGTCCACCCTACCTGTATTCCCGGCGAAGACAAGCTGCGTCTGATGTCAGAGTCAGCGCGTGGCGAAGGTGGACGCGTCTGGGTGCCCAAGCAACCGGGTGATAAGCGTGAGGCCAGGAGTATTCCCGAGAACGAGCGCTGGTACTTCCTCGAGGAGTGGTATCCGAAATACGGCAACCTGGTGCCGCGCGATGTGGCCACACGCGCTATTTTCAAAGTCGTGTATGAGCATCATCTCGGCATCGACGGCCAGCCGATGGTCTATCTCGACCTGACCCACATCGACCGCAAGACTCTCGACCGCAAGCTGGAAGGCATCCTCGAAATTTACGAGAAGTTTGTCGGCGACGATCCGCGCGATGTGCCGATGAAGATTTTCCCCGGCATGCACTACACCATGGGCGGCCTGTGGGTCGACTTCGATCAGAAGACCAACATCGAAGGCTTGTACGCCGCGGGTGAATGCGATTACTCGATCCACGGCGCCAACCGCCTGGGTGCGAATTCGCTGATGTCGTGCATCTACGGCGGCTTTGTTGCCGGGCCGAACGCGGTGAAGTACGCGCACAACGTCATCAAGAGCGGAAAGCACGCCGGCAGCCACGTGTACGACTCCGAGCGCAAGCGGCAGGAAGAGATCAATGCGCGCCTCATCAACAACGATGGCACCGAGAATCCGTTCCTGCTGTGGCGCGAATTGGGCGAGCTGATGACCAAGAACGCCACGGTCATCCGCTACAACAAAAACCTGCGCGAGACCGATGAGAAGCTGGTCGAGCTGCTGGAGCGCTATCGCCATGTGAACCTGAGCGATAAGTCGATGTGGGCGAACACGTCGTTTGTCTTTGCCCGCCAGCTCTATAACATGTTGCAACTGGCGCGGGTGATCGCGCAGGGAGCGGCGATGCGCGACGAATCGCGCGGTGCGCATTATAAGCCCGACTTCCCGGAGCGCGACGACGCCAACTGGTTGAAGACGACGAAGGCGTATTTCGCCGCCGACGCCGACGAGCCACGCTTCGAGTTCGAGCCGGTGGACACGTCGCTGATCAAGCCGCGTCCAAGAAGGTACGACGCCGCGACGTAGAGGCAGTGGCCAGTGGCCAGAAGCCGATATCGATCGGTTGCGGCATAGGTCGGAGAGGGAATCGGCCCAAGTCTCGCGAAGCGAGACGGAAGGTGACAGCCCCGTCCTTCAGGGCGGGGTAGGCATGAGGTAAAGGTTCGAGTCCCTTCAGGGACGGTAGAACCGCAGGTCCCTCCGCTCCGGCTAAAGCCGTCGGTCGGGATGACACGTTGTACTTTGAATTTTGCTAAGAGCTAAAGGCTAAAAGCCAACAGCGAAGAGCGAAAAGCGACAAACGATGGCGAACTCAAAAATTGTACTCATAAAGATTAAGCGGCAAGACACACCTGAGTCGAAGCCGTACTGGGAAGAATTCGAATTGCAGCATCGGCCGGGCATGAACGTCACCTCGGCGCTGATGGACATCGCCGCCCGTCCGATCACCAAGGCCGGCAAGGCGACCACGCCGGTCACCTACGACTCCAACTGCCTGGAAGAGGTCTGCGGGTCGTGCGCCATGCTCATCAACGGCAAGGCGCGCATGGCCTGCTCGGCGCTCATCGATCAACTGGACCAGCCCATCGCGCTCGAGCCTTTCTCCAAGTTCCCGGTGGTGCGCGATCTGGCGGTCGACCGCAACGTGCTCTTCGAGAACCTGAAGAAGGTGAAGGCGTGGGTACCGGTCGATGGCTCGTACGATCTCGGCTCCGGCCCGCGCCAGACCGCGGCGATGCAGGAAGAAGCGTACCCGTTGTCGCGCTGCATCTCGTGTGCGTGCTGTATGGAAGCGTGCCCGCAATTCAACGACAAAACTGGCTTCGTCGGCGCGGCTACCATCTCGCAGGTGCGGCTGTTCAACACCCATCCCACGGGCCAGGCGCTGAAGGTGGATCGTCTGCAGGCGCTGATGGGCGACGGCGGCATCCAGGAATGCGGCTACGCGCAGAACTGCGTCGAAGTCTGCCCTAAGGAAATCCCGCTGACGAAATCCATCGCCGAAGTAGGCGGCCAGGTGATGTGGCAGGCGGTTAAGGATTTCTTCCGCACGTAGAGCTACTGGGGCTTGTGCCCCCGCCTCCGACGACAGAGCTGCCGTTCAGCGGCTTGACGTGCCGAATTGCAGAGCCCGTCATTTCAGTACATAGGTTTATTGACACAAAATCCCGTGCGCATCGTCACCGCGAGAGAGTCGGGCCTCGTGATTTACGGTGGTCGTTTGGGCAGCCAAAAGCTGCGGAGCAGCGACTGTGATCCTAAAGCCGGGGTCGCAAGCCCCCGGTCATCATCCCATTTCGATCGGAGCCGCGTAGCGGCGACACCTCATGGCCAACACCTACGACATCAACCTCGTTCATTGCATCTTTGGAACCAAGGGCAGATTGCCCCTCATCGGTGATCCCGAAAGGTTGTGGAGCCTTCTTCGGGCGGTCGCCCGAAATGCACAGATCGAAATTCTCGCGGCCGGCGGTTCGAACAACCACGTTCATCTCCTCTTGAGAGTGCCCAAGACGCGGACACTCGCGGATGTCATGCGCGAACTGAAGGCCAACTCCTCCCTGAGGATTCGAAAGCACCTTTCCACCTTCGCCTGGCAGGATGGATACGGAGCGATCAGCGTCAGCCCATCCGCGGTGCCTGCCGTGACTCAATACATCGCGCATCAGGAAGAGCACCACCGCCGCAGGAGCTTTGAAGAGGAATATGTCGGGATTCTTGAGCGCGCCGGTGTGCGTTACGATCCGAAATACGTCCTGGATTAGCTCGCCGCTCTGCGGCTCGGGATCAATCGCGGCGCAATCGTTCCGGGGCTTGCGCCCCGGCCTTCAACCGCATAGTCACCGCTTCGCGGCTGGATATTGCAGATACATAGCTCGACATCCAGTAGAATCAGCTATCCATCATGACCAAGAAAATACTCGGCAATGTCTCGTTGCTGGTCGGGGCATTTCTGATGCTGTTGGCGAGTGTGTGGGGCAGCATCACCCTCGCAAACGGCAACTACCGCCGCGTATTGCTGGAGGCGCTCGTTTGCGTCGCCATTGCTGATATCATCTGCATCTATCAATTCGTCATGCGTGGTGGTCTAGCTCGGTGGATCGCGGCATTGATCACGTTGCCGTCTTTCTTGATTGTGCCGGACGCTATACGCCGCCTGTCGCGCTGAGACTTCATTTACAATCCAGACGCGACGAAATCTCTGTCCTGGAGCTCCACTGCATTGATACGAAAGTCGTCTCGGCTGCTGGTTTGTGCGCTTCTCTGCGTAACATTTTCCTTCGCGCAATCGAACGCGGGACAATCCGCGCCGCAAACGGCCAAGCCCAATCCTAACTGGCGCGCGGCGCACAACTCGGCCATCATCATCGATACCCATGCCGACACGCCGGGCCGCTTCGTAGACGAGAACTTCGATCTCGCGCAGGACGCCGGCATCGGCTACATGGACTTCAGCAAGATCAAGGCCGGCAATCTGGGCGCAGAATTTTTCTCTATCTGGGTTGAGCCCAAGGGCAACAAGGGACACGAGGCCAAGCGCGCGCTCGACATGATCGATTCGGTCTACATGCAGGCCGAGCGTCATCCCGACAAAATGATGATGGCCTTCAGCACCGACGACATTCGCCGCGCGCATCGCGAGAAGAAGTTCGCCGCGCTGCTGGGCGTCGAGGGTGGCCACGCCATCGAAGGCGACATCCGCATCCTGCGCGACTTCTACCGGCTGGGCGTGCGATACATGACGCTTACATGGTCGAACACCAACGACATCGGCGACTCCAGCGGCGACATCAGCGATCCTAAGATGGAGCACCACGGCGGCCTGACGCCCTTCGGCCGGCAGGTGGTCACCGAGATGAACCGCATGGGCATGATGGTCGACATCTCACACGTGGCCGACTCGACCTTCTACCAGGCCATCGAGCTGAGCCAGGCGCCGGTGATTGCGTCCCACTCGTCATCGCGCGCGCTCACCAGCGCTCCGCGTAACATGACCGACGACATGCTGCGCACACTGGCAAAACACAATGGCGTGGCGCAGGCAAACTTCTACTGTGCGTTCATCTCGCAGAAGTACTTCGATACGGCGAAGCAGTTGGCAGCGCAGAAAGATCCTGACTACATGACGGTGCAGGAACTCTTCGTGAAGCCGCAGACACCCGAGGTGCAGCAGAAGATTGCAGCAGCGAAAGCGCGGCTGGCGCCGAAGCTGCCGCGTCCACCGTTGAGCGATCTGATCGATCACATCGATCACATGGTGAAGGTCGCCGGCGTCGATCACGTTGGCCTGGGCTCGGACTTCGACGGCATTGACTGTTCACCGGAGGGCCTGGATTCGGTGGCCGACCTGCCAAAAATCAGCGAGGCGCTGGCCCAGCGCGGCTACAGCAACGCCGATCTTGATAAGATTCTTGGCGGGAATTTACTGCGCGTCTTCGGCGATGTGGAGAAGGTGTCAAAGCAAATGCAGAAAAGCAGTGGCCAGTAGCCAGTCGTCGTAGTCGTAGTCACTGGTTAGCGAGAAAGGTTTAAGTTGTCATCCTCAGCGGAGCCTCCGCAATGCTGTGGCGACCCCGAACTTGGTCCGCGCGGAGGCGGCGTCGAAGGACCGCTACGGCAGCGAAGATTTTAACGGCGATAGCGGTGACTCGACTGCGTTCGGCTGGCGCCTTCGCTCGGGATAACAAAATAAGATTTCGTTCGGGATGAAAATTAACTGGCCACTAGCCACTGACCACTGTCTTTGGAGGTTTTATGCATAAACTACTGATTACGATTCTTTGTCTCGGTGCGTTTGCCGCGGCGCAGACCACCAGCACCACGCAGAGCAGCACCACCTCGCAGCAGCACGCCAACAGCGAGAAGAGCACGCAGAGCACAACCGAGCCCACGGCCGACATTGAGACCTCGCTGGGGACGATTCACTGCGTCCTGTTCCCCGACAAGGCGCCGGCGTCGGTGGCCAACTTCATCGGTCTCTCCACCGGAACCAAGTCGTGGAAGAATCCTAAGACCGGCCAGATGGAAAAAGGCGTACCGCTCTACAACGGCACCGTCTTCCATCGCGTGATTCCGAACTTCATGATCCAGGGCGGCGATCCGGCGGGCACCGGAGCCGGCGACGTCGGCTTCACCGTCAAGGACGAGACCAGTCCCGACCTCACGTTCGATCAGCCTGGACGTCTGGCCTACGCCAACGCCGGCCCGAACACCAACGGCTCGCAGTTCTTCATCACGGAAGGTCCGGTTGACTACCTCAACGGCCACTACAGCATCTTCGGCCAGTGCCAGGACATCGACCTGGTGAAGAAGATTGCGCGACTGGCACGCGATCCGCGCAACGATCGCCCGTACGATCCGCCGAAGATTCTCAAGATCAAGATCACCGACCCGCGTCATCCGGCAGCTGGCAAGAGTTCGACGGGGGCGGCCAAGAAGAGCACGACGCCCCCTCCTTCTCACTAGGCGTTTTTCGTCGTTTGCAGTTTGCTTTCGGAGCCGATCGGTATGTGCCGCTCGGCTCCGCGTAGTTTTGATTACTGCTTACACTGACCACTGGCGCCCGCGTTGTAGATGCCCCTGATCTCCTGCCCAGACAAAGCGCGGTTGAAGATTTGCAGCTCGTCCATGTCTCCGTTGAAGTGATTGTCGAAGGGCTCGTCGACAGTATTGGCGCCGATCCGCAGAACACTGTCGTTGGCCAGCGAGCCTTCCCGGTCGGTCGGGTCGATCTGCTGGCCCAACAGCGCCTCTCCGTTGTGATACCAGCGTAAGCCGTTCGGCATGGTGCGGGTGACTGAGACGGCGATGTGATGCCAGTTGTAGTCCTTGAGATTGGTAATCGGAATGGAGGCGTAGTTGGTGTAGCCATCCCCTGCCCCCCCGTCAGCCAGCTGGAGGATTAAGCGGCTGTAAGACAGAGCGAACGAGTAGCCCCGGAAGACCGGAGAATCTACCCGCTTGTCGACGATGGTTTTTACCGAATCGCTGAGATTCACGGGAACGCGAATCCATAGATCGATAGTGAAATCGCCGTTGCAGCTGGAGTAGAGGCCGGAGCAGGGAATGCCGGTCACGACTCCCGGCCCAAAGTTGGTTGCGATGGAGGAAGGCGTGTCTACATACGCTCCGGCGCCGTCGAAGTGCAGTGCGCCGCCAACCAAGCCCGGAATGAAGGTGGCCGTCCCGCCCAGCACGCCGGAGTTCTGCGTTGCCAGGTTTGCGGTCGTGGTACCGCTGGTTTCATCGAACGGAAACCACGCCACCATGGTCGTGTTCGGTGGTGCGATGCATTGCTGCGCGTTCGCTGGGACGGTGAACACCGCCGCCGCCACCAACAGCACACTCAACTTCGCTAAGCCTCTTTTCCGGAATACAAAACTCCGGCCAGAAACGTTGATCGTCGAGAGAGAATCATCAGACACATGTGCATTGCGGTCTTGCATGTGACCTCCTGAGAACGTCGATTGTTTCGGATATCGCCCCGCGCGTAGAGAGTGGCACGCGCTACTTCACTTCAATGCGTAACCCATGGCCGAGTCACGATGTACTTTGGATGGGTCCCTGGCGTGGACGCACGCCAATGTGTGTGGCTGTTATGCGCTGCAAATCCAGTTATGTCAAGGAGAAGATGGAAAGGTCGCGTGACCGTGAATGGACAGTAACCAGCTGCCGCATCACATTCGGCAATCGATCGTCCCGCATTTTCATCATCCTGCAATCAAACTTCGGCATACTCAGATTACCCACGCTCCCGGGAAACAAATTCAAACGTCCTAACGTAAACAAGAGAAGGGGATCGCCTCTCAGGGGAAGTGTCTATGTTGAGTGTTAGTGTTCAAACTGCATCGTCGGACGTTGTATTGTCGTGCCGCGGGCGGATTGTCCTGGGCGTAGAGGCTGAGACCTTGCGCTGTATCGCCATGGCGCGACCGGAGCGGCGCGTGGTGCTCGATCTTCAGGACGTGGATGAGATGGACGCAGCCGGGCTGGGCTTGCTGGTGGAACTGCACTGCCGTGCGCGTCAGCGCGCCGCGCAGTTGCGCATCGCCAACGCTTCGCCGCGGGTGCGCCGGTTGATGGCGCTGACCAGTCTGGATTCGGTGCTGGAGATCGAAGGGCTCAGGATGGAGAGCGGTGTCGAAGGCGAGAGAAGAGCGATGACCGCCTAGGAGTTGGCTTGCAGCAAGTCCGATCGGCGACGGAGCGGCAACTCGTGATCAAAGAGTTCGTCTTTGCCGGCGGTTCGTCCAGCATGATCGCCGCGCGCGACACCGTCATGCAGTTCCTCAATGAGCACGGTGTCGATGGCGACGAAGAAATCGACATCATGATCGCCCTGCAGGAAGCGCTGGCCAACGCCGTGCTTCACGGCTGCGGCGACGATCCCGCCAAACAGATTCACTGCATCGTCACCGTCGATCCCGCGGAGATCAGTATCGTCATTCGCGATCCCGGTCCGGGATTTGAAACGGCGTCGTCCAGCGACTCAGCCGAAGACGGAACCAACCTTACCGAGCACGGCCGCGGCATTCTGCTGATGCGCAGCCTGATGGACGAAATCCACTATAGCCATCGCGGCGCCGAAGTACACATGATCAAGCGGCGCGGGTAAGTTGCACGTTCATGTTCGCCTCGATCCGGCTAGCCCGAAGGGCGACAACCGTGGGGCGTCAGCCCGCGGTACACGTCGAAGCACACGCGGAGCCGCGGAAGCGGCCACATCTTCCTACGGCCGACGCAACAATGTCACACACTCCTTGCGATACGTGTACGCGTTCCAGAACACGACTGTCCGCCAATCGAGGCCCATACTCGAACGCGTGTAGTCGGCGATCTCGCGAATGTCCTCATCGATCCACACGTGATAATGAATGCTGTAATCGGATGCCAGCAATTCGTTGAGCTGCCACTCGAACTCCGGCGTTCCGCGTGTGCGGCCGACAACCTTCTCTGTCCACTCGGCAAAGTGTTCGCGCTTGTCGAAGGCCGCGGGATTCGCATCTTCGGCAATAAGGTGTCCGAGAGCCGTGCGCTCGCGCTTGTGATCAAACGTGTAACGCATATCAGGAATTTTCAGCAGCAGCACGCCGCCTCGCCGCAGCGCATCATGCCAGTGACGCAGCGCAGCCAGCGGGAAGGGGAGATGCTCCAGCACGTGGCTGGCAATGATGAAATCCAGCGAGCCCGGCGCGAACGGCAGCTCGACGGCGTCGGCCACCACGTCAGGAATGATGATCGGCTCGCTGACTTCAGAGTAATGCTGCTGGAGGGCGTTGTCGGAGATGCGATCGACGTAATAAACGCGGGCACGAGCCGGAGCAGGGAACTTGCGCCAGAGCGCGCCGATCTCGATGCCGCGGCCACGCAGATGCCGCGCGAGCAGCCGGTTCTCCACCCAGCGTAGCGGTGCACCCTTCCCCATGTGAAAACTATACAGAGTGCGGGCGGCATTCCTGAATCACGCGCAGCGGAAGCGACTTCCCGCTCGCAACGAATATCGGCCCGCAACGAGTGCCGAGCGGAACGAGTGCCGACGTAAAACGACTCGCCGCCCTGCAGAATTGTCATCCTGAGCGGAGCAGCGCGCCTTTTGCGCTGCGGAGTCGAAGGATCTGCGGATCGCGCAGAGTGGATTTGTGTCAGGGAACGACTTCAGTCGTGCCGTTACGGAAACATCCGAGAGTTACTTGGCTTTATTCTCGCCCAGTTCGCGCGCCACGCTGTCGAGCACGCCGTTGATGAACTGCACCGACTCGGGAGTGGAGTAGCGTCGCGCGATCTCCAGCGACTCGTTGATCACCACAGGGCGCGGCGTCTGCGGGAAGCCCAGGAACTCGGCCACGCCGCAGCGTAAAAGGTTGCGGTCGACGGCGGCCATGCGCTCCATGCGCCAGTGCTCGGCGTTGCGCTCGATGAGCTGATCGATCTCCTCGCGCCGCTCGCAAGCCACGCGAAATAGATCGTCGGAAAAGCCCTGGACCTTTTCGTCAAGATCCTTGCGCTCGCTCCAGAACGTGCTGCGAACCTGCTCGAGCTCCTGCTTGCCCATATCGAGTTGGAAGAGCATCTGCAACGTCAGCTCACGCGACTTGCGGCGGGTCCCGGTCTTGCTCATCGCGAGCCGTCCGTCGTGATCGTCGCATTTTCTGATTTGTCATCCTGAGCAGAGGCGCCTGCCTCTGGCGCTCCTTGATGGTTGTCATCCTGAGCCGATGCGGATTCCTTCAGAGATTTGTCATCCTGAACGGGTGCCGATTCCTTCTTCGATTTGTCATCCTGAGCGGAGCGCAGCGGAGTCGAAGGACCTGCTTTTTGTTTTCCGCGGCTCGACCTCTTCTTCGGCATCTTCTCCCGCAGCGACGCCATCTCCACCGCGGCCAGCCCGGCTTCGAATCCCTTGTTGCCGGCCTTCAATCCCGCGCGATCGATGGCCTGCTCCAGGGTGTCGCAGGTGAGAACGCCGAAGGCGTGAGGCACTCCGGTCTCCTGCGCCGACTGTCCTACGCCGCGCGTGACCTCGTTAGCGATGACTTCATAGTGCAGCGTGCCTCCGCGCAGCAGGCAGCCGATGCAGACGATGCCATGATACTTGCCGCTTTCGGCGAGCTGACGCGAGGCCGTCGGAATTTCGAAGGCGCCGGGAACATGCACGATGGTCATGTCTTCAGCCTTCGCGCCGCACTGGCGCAACGCCTGCAGCGCGCCGTCGAGCAGACGCTCGGTGATAAACGAGTTGAATCGGCTGACCACCAGCGCGAAGCGCTTACCACGAGCGTCGAGCCGCGCTTCCATGCCCTTCGTCTCGCCCCCTTTCTTCGCGTAGGTCAGAAACGCAATGTGCAGCCCGCCGGCTTCGACAGTAAACATGCGCGCGCCATATGGGGTGTCGTGAATCTCATGATGAATCTTGACGGAGTTGTCCGACCCGGGTGCCCCATCCTTCCCCCCGTCTTTTGGGGAGAGCTTGGGGAGAAGTTTCCTCACAATCTCGTAGGCCGCGTCGGCATCGGCGACTTCCACGGTGGCATCAACTGGAGGCGCGTCGGGCGCGGCGATGAGCTCCACGCCGCCGGTTGGCGCAAGCATCTCCACACCGTGCGAGCCGCTCTCATGCCATTCGTTCCCTGGAGCAAAGCCCAACGCGCGGAACAGCTCCAGCGCGGGCTGCAAATCGTCAAGCGAGCGCCCCAGCACCCGCGGAAAAACAATCGATCGAATCATATATTTATTGTAAGGGAAGTCTGGCGCCCAAGGTTCGACCGGGTGCCCCATTCAACCCGTCTTTAGCCTTGAGTGGGTTTTTGACGTTTACTCAACTGTGGAAGATGTGTTGAACCCACTCATTCGAAAATCGCGAATGATTTTCTACATCCGTCGTGATGGTCAGCGGCCCGCGGCAAGCTCTGTCGTCATTCCATTCTTACGAATTGTCATCCTGAGGAGGGCTTGAGCCCGACGAAGGATCTGCGGTTCGTTCTTACCGGCAGGGACGTTCACATTTTGCGATTCGCGTTTTTGACTTTCACACACATTCGAGAGTGAACAACGAGATGTTGAGCCCACTCATTCGAAAACCGCGAATGAGTGGGGCACCCGAAGATCTTCACCAACTGCCAACTGCTAAATGCCAACGGCTACTTTCCCTTAAACTCCGCCTGCCGCTTTTCCAGAAACGCCTTGGTGCCTTCGTTCTTGTCTTCGGTCGCGCAGCAGACACCGAACAATGTTGCTTCGAGGAACAGTCCATCGGCGAGCGTCATGTCGAGGCCGTGATTGACGGCTTCCATGCAGTACTGAATCGCCAGCGGCGCGTTAGCAATGATCTTCGCCGCGATGGCTTCGGCGCGCGGGATCAGGTCGGCCGCGGCCGTTACTTCGTTCACCAGTCCGATGCGGTGCGCTTCCTGCGCCGAAATCATCTCGCCGGTCAGCACCAGCTGCATAGCGATACCTTTGCCCACCAGGCGCGGCAGCCGCTGCGTGCCACCGTAGCCGGGGATGAGTCCGAGCTTTACCTCGGGCTGGCCGAGCTTGGCGTTCTCGCTGGCCAGGCGCATGGTGCAGGCCATGGCGATCTCGCAGCCGCCACCCAGCGCGAAGCCGTTGATGCAGGCGATGACCGGCTTGCCCAGGTTCTCGATCGAATCGATGATGGCCTGCCCCGCGTGCGTGTAAGCCTTCGCCGAGACCGGCGTATGCTGCGACAATTCGCCGATGTCGGCGCCGGCGACGAACGCCTTCTCTCCGCCACCGGTGAGGATGACCACGCGAACGTCGGCGTCGTCTTTGGCAGCGACGAACGCCTGTTTGATCTCCTGCATGGTCGCCATGTTGAGCGCGTTGAGAACCTTGGGGCGGTCGATGGTGATGTAGGCGATGTGGTTCTTCGATTCGTATTTAATGTTCTGGAAGTTCGACATGAGTTCCTTTCGAGCGATACCGACTAGCAACTAGCGATCAGCATTCAGCCAAAAGACATTGGTGAGAAATTACCGTCGACCGCGGACGCCGACGATTGTTGCCGTGCAGCAACGTGTACTCGACAGTCGCGACGAAGAGCCCGCAGGGCGACAATCTGTTTTAGCCGTGCAGCCCGCGGTTGGTATCAACGACTCCCTAAACGGGACTAATGAGCGCGCGGGAATCACATAGCTATTTAGTGCCACAATGGGAACCGTCGCCGTACACAACCATGTGAAAACCCTTGCACAATTTGCCGTATAACCGCCCCACATTCTCGAAACCGTACGGCAGGTCATCTGATGGATAAAGTCCCGCCAAACAGCCTCTAAACACGATTACATGGCAATCCCAGGAACTGCCGAACCGGCTCTCTGACGGTAAAATTCGACGGATCAATTCATGCACCACAAAAATGCCATCCAAGATGGGAATTTTCCCCCCTTGGAACTTGATTTCTCGCTTCGAAACGCCCTATACGAAGCTTCCCGGAACCGGCTTTGCCGGGTCGGAATAATCGTAAAATCCCTTGCCAGACTTGCGGCCGTACCAGCCGGCCAGCACCAGTCGCTTCAACAGCGGAGGCGCAGCGAAACGGCGCTCCTTGAACTCGTCGTACATCACGTGCGTGATGTAGTAGGTGGTGTCGAGGCCGACGAAGTCGAGCAGCGTGAACGGGCCCATCGGATAGCCGCATCCCAGCTTCATGGCTTCGTCGATATCGGTAATCGAGCCCACGCCCTCTTCGTACGCCCGGATCGCGTCGAGCAGGTAGGGAACCAGAAGGCGGTTCACGATGAAACCGGTCTTATCGCTGGTGCGCACCGGAACCTTGCCGACCTTCTTGCCGAATTCGTACGCCGCATCGTAGACATCGGGCGCGGTGGCGATCGTCTTAACGACTTCCACCAGCTTCATCATCGGCACTGGATTAAAGAAGTGCAGGCCGATGAAGCGCTCAGGACGCTTGGTCGCCGTCATCAGCTCGGTGACAGAGATGGACGAAGTGTTGGTGGCGAAGATGGCGTCCTTTTTCACAATGGCGTCGAGCTCGGCGTAAGTCTTGCGCTTCATCTCGACGTTCTCGATGATAGCTTCGATAACGATGTCGCAGTCGGCCAGGTCCTTCATGCTGGTGGTGCCCTTCAGGCGCGACTGGGTTTCGGTTTTCTGCTCAGCGGTGATGCCACCCTTGGCCGGTCCGCGTTCGACCATACGCGAGAGCGATTTTTCGATGCCGGCAAAACCTTTGTCGAGAAACTTCTGCTCCTGTTCGAGCACGACCACGTCGCAACCCGCGGCGGCCGCGACCTGCGCGATGCCCGAGCCCATCAGACCACAACCGAGAACTCCAACTTTCTTGATTTGCATAAGAGCGTTTCCTCTACCGTGATTTTTGAAATGCCATCAAACTGGAGAATGCCGTTAATACGAAAAGCGCCTATCCATCGAATTGTCATCCCGGGCGCAGCCGAGGCATCTGCGGTTAGCCCGCGCTGCGACAAATCAGAGCGTTGCTTCTGGCGCGAACAGCAGGCCCCTCCACCCGGCAGGCGAATGCGCCCGCCTCCGGTCGGAATGAGAATGCGCTTCGGCACGACTAAAGTCGTGCCCTGACACAAAGCCATTCGGTCCGACCCGGCGCTACTTGCCCACTTCGCTGATCCGCGTATTCTGCATCGCGGCGATCTTCCACTTGCCCTCGACTTGCTGGGCGACGATCGTCGGGCGTCCCTCCAACTCGCGGGCGTGCCCATCCTCGAAGAACTGCAAGTACTGCCGCAGAAAAACCATCGCCACATCCGAACGCAGGAAGCGAATCTTCTCCACGCTGTAGCGCACGGTGCTGCCCTTATAGATGGTGCCGAAGATCATGCGATGACCGGCTTCGATCGCCGCGTGCCCGGTGTAGTAGCCTCCAAGGATGTGGATGAAGTCGGCGTCCTCGGTGAACGGCGCGGCGAACGCGGCTCCATCGGCCGCGTTCCACGCCTGCTCCAGCTGATACACCATCCCATGTAAGGCGCGCTCGTCGTCGGTCATTGCTGGTCTCCGCCGTTGCCGGTCTGCGCCTTTCTGCGCAGCACGTAGGACCACCCGCCGACCACCACGGCCGGCGCCATGAAAAATAGCTGCGTCATCTGTGGCCATGCCACGACTTTGCTGATCATCACCACGATGGCGGTCAGCGCCACCAATATTCCAGCGCCCCAGGCTGCGTTGAAATGCGGCTTGCCTCCGATGAAGCTGGCGACGTAGCCGGCCAGCAGCGCGAACAACAAGCCGCACACTATTGCACCGAACTCAAAGCTGATGCTGGCAGGCGCGTGCGGATCGGTGTCGGTGACCTGGAACACCGCGCGCCACAACAACTCGAAGAGCAGATACCCGAAGACGATTCCGCTAAAGACCCGCATGTGACCGTGCTAATCCTTCTGCTTCAAGCGAACCGCAGATCCTTCGCTGCGCTCAGGATGACAATTCATATTTAGGAAGGGTTGACTTCCGCTTCCACCCACCCTAGCCAAAAACGGGCTAGGATGGGGCACCCTCAAGTTTTTCCTATTCTGTCTGCGATCCGAATTGAAAAATATCGCAACTTAGCGCTGCAAATTCTCGACGATCACGGCGATGCCCTGGCCTCCGCCGATGCAGGCGGTGGTCATGCCGTACTTCGCCTTGCGACGGCGCAGCTCGTGCATGATGGTGATCAGCAAACGCGTGCCGGTCGAGCCCAGCGGATGTCCGAGGGCGATGGCGCCGCCATTCACGTTCACCTTCTCGCGATTCAGCCCCAGCTCTTTTTCCACCGCCAGATACTGCGCGGCGAATGCTTCGTTGACTTCGATCAAATCGATGTCGTCGAGCTTCAGTCCGGCCTTCTTCAGCGCGATGCGGCTGGAGGGCACCGGCCCCTGGCCCATGATTTTGGGATCGACGCCGGCGATGCCCCAGCTCACAATGCGGGCCATTGGCTTCAGGTTGCGCTTCTCGGCTTCGTCGAGCGACATGACCACCGTGGCCGCGCCGCCGTCGACGATACCGCTGGCGTTGCCGGCAGTGACGGTGCCTTCCTTGCCAAAGGACGCCTTCAATTTGCGCAAGCCTTCCATCGTCGTTTCAGGACGGCGATGATCGTCTTCGGTGAACATCTCGCCGGTGGGCTCGCCGCGGCGATTGCGCAGTGCGACCGCTGTGATCTCTTCGGCGAGGCGGCCGGCCTTGGCGGCGTCGTCCGCGCACTTCTGCGAGCGCAGCGCGAACTCGTCCTGCATGTCGCGCGTGATGCCTTGCTGGCTGCCGTAGAGTTCCGCCGTCTGCGCCATGTAGAGTCCGCAGTAGCTGTCCATCAGCGCGACCATCAGCGAGTCTTCCAGTTTGCCCTCGCCCAGGCCGACGCCCCAGCGCATGCCGCGAATGACATGCGGCGCCTGCGACATGGATTCCATACCGCCGGCGAGAACCTTCGTGGCTTCGCCGAGCTGGATCATTTGCGCGGCGCTGACGATGGACTGCATGCCCGAGCCGCAGAGGCGGTTGACGGTGAGCGCGGGAACTTCGATGGGAACTCCGGCCTTGAGCGCAACGTGGCGAGCGCCGTAGATGGCGTCGCCCGAGGTCTGCTGCGCGTTGCCGAAAACGGCGTGATCGATCTCGCCCGGCTCGACGCCGGAACGTTTCATAGCTTCGGTAGAGGCGACCGCGCCCAGCTCCTGGGCGGTGAAGTCGCGCAGCTTACCACAGTAGCGGCCCATAGGCGTGCGGGCGCCGTTGACGATAGCGATATCAATAGTCTTCGACATGTGCGTTATGGAAGGTAAGACAAGGTCCAGACAAACACTTAAGTTTATCAGCGGGGAAATCGGGCGGCAAATGGAGGAGAGCTGCTTTCATTGCGCCAGCGGCAACAGCCCGAACGCTCCTCAGGAAGTGTCATCCTGAGGAGGGCTTCAGCCCGACGAAGGACCTGCGGTTGGTCGCGAGTGGCGACAATGTGAGCGTTCTGCCAGCGCCGGCGAGCCGCAGGTCCTTCGCTGCGCAGGATGACAAATCAAAAAGAGCGAAGGAACGCCAAAGTGAAGGATGGCTCCAATGTGCGGCTGTGGCTACCTCACTCCGCTAAACCTCTGCCTTCCGCGTGTGCCATTCCGTCGCCTGCTCGTAGGCGTGCGCCAATCGCAACACAGTTGAATCCGCCTGTGGGCGCGCTGAGATCTGCAGGCCGATCGGCAAGACGTCGCGGCTGAAGCCGCAGGGCACCGACATTGTTGGCCAGAACAGCGAACTGAACGGCGCGGTGTTGCGCAGCAGATACTTCATCTCAAATGGACGCACATCGGGAATCTCCAGAGCTTCCAGGTCGGCGAGCTTGGGCGCGGGCACTGGCGTGGTCGGCGTGATTACGATGTCGACCTGTTCGAAGACCTCTTCGGCAGCTGCGCGGAATTGTTCCAGGCGGCGGCATTCGCGGATGTAGTTGGTCGCGGTGATGCCGGCAGTCCTCTGCGCGCGGAAGAGCGTGAGCGGCTGATAGAGCTCGGGCGTCTTGGTCACCATGGCTTCGTGAAACTCGTAGATCTCGGCATCGAAGATGGTGCGGAAGGCGTCGCGCGGGACGTCAACTTCTTTCACTTCGGCGACTAGTTTGCTGATGACAGCCAACGCTTCGTCGATCGCGCGCGCGACGTCGGGATCGAGATCGTCGAAGAAATGATTGCGCGCGACGCCCACGCGCAATTGCGCGACATCTTCTTCGAGGAGGGAGGCGAAGCTCGTCGTGCCGTTCAGCACATCCATCAAAATCGCCGCATCGCGGACCGAGTGCGTGATGGGGCTGACGGTATCGAACGAAGTGCAGAGCGGCACCATTCCTTTCAGGCTCATCAGGCCGGCGCTGGGGCGCAGGCCGACGGTGCCGCAGAGCGCTGGTGGACAACGGCCGGAGCCGGAGGTGTCCGACCCGAGCGCCGCGACGCACATTCCCGCGGCAACCGCAGCCGCCGAGCCCGAAGACGAGCCGCCGGTGATGCGCTCGGGGTTCCATGGATTTCTTGCCGGACCGAAGGCGCTGATGACGCCGCTCATGCCGAAGGCGAACTCGTGCATATTGAGCTTGCCGACGATGACGGCGCCGGCTTCCTTCAATCGTTGGACTACATGCGCGTCTTCAGAGGGCACCCGAGTGCGATATTGATTGCTGGCGGCGGTGGTGAGCACGCCAGCGGTGTCGAAGAGATCTTTCAGCCCAATGGGGATTCCGTGCAGTGGTCCGCGATAGTTGCCGGCGGCGATTTCGGATTTGGCTCTTTGTGCCGCAGTCATCGCCTGATCCGCCGTGACCGTGATGAAGGCGTTGAGTTGCGGATTGAGGCGCTCGATGCGGTCGAGACATTGGCGGGTGAGTTCGACCGGCGAAAGTTTGCGAGCGCGGATTTGTTGCGCGGCGTCGGAGAGCGTCAGCATGCGCGGACATTGTATCGAAGCGATGACCTGGCGCCCCAATTCATATTGTCATCCTGAGGAGGACTTCAGTCCGACGAAAGATCTGCGGTTCGTCCGAGTCGCGGCAATGCGGGCGTCGTGCCAATGTGCACGAACCGCAGGTCCTTCGCTTCGCTCAGGATGACAATTCCGAAGGAATAGCTCTGAAGGAAATGCGCCTTCGCCTTTGAAAGAATTTCGCTTACGCCTGAAGGAATAGCGCCTACGCCCGCTTCTGCTTTTTCTGGCAGCGCTCGCAGATGCCGTAGATCTGGAAACTGTGGCGCGTCGGAAGGTAGTTGTTCTGGCGGCCGACCTCCTGCTCGATGCGCTCTATGTCGCTGGAGAAAAATTCCACCGAGCTGCCGCAGTCGGTGCACACCATATGATGGTGGTTGCGCCGCTGATACTGGTGCTCATAGCGCGCGATGCCGTCGTTGAAGGCGACCTCGCTGGCCAGGCCGCAGTCGGCCAGCAGCTTCAGCGTGCGATACACCGTGGTGAACCCGATGCCGCTGTCTTTTTTCCGGACCAGCCGGTAGAGCTCGTCAGTGGAGAGGTGATCGCGGGTGTCGAGGAAGGCGCGCAGGATGGTGTCGCGCTGCCCGGTACGTTTCAGTCCCACCCGCTTCAGGTGATCGTGGAACACGGTCTCGGCTTCGCGCACCATCTGGCGCGAAATCGTCGGCTGATCGTCAATGCGTTTCTGCAGCATGGGCAAGCCGCTCTCCGCTGCCGATTCCCAGGGGAGTTGCAAGTTTGTTGTTATCAGGATAACACTACGAATTGTCATTCACCCTCCGGTTTGTGGAACAACGACAGCCTTCCCCCGCGGGCTAACCGCAGATCCTTCGACTGCGCGTCCGCGCGATTCGCGAACGGTGCGAATCGCAAAAGGCAGGCGGACGCTCCGCTCAGGATGACAATCGAGATAGTGGGTCGAGCGCGGGCTGCACGCCTGAAGGCGTGCTCCACCCTCTACGATTTGCGTCGGCCAATAACCGAAGGCGTGCTCCGGCCTCTATGATTCGTGTCGGCCGATAACGAACGGCGTGCTCCACCAACGGCGTGCTCCACCCAAGTAGAAATGCGCTGTGAGTTCGCGCTCTACCATGCAAACCAGAAAAAAGGGACGCAGCCGAAGCTGCATCCCTTCATCACTGGAAGTCGCCGAATAACCGGCGCTTCTGGTTTTACCGCACCGTGCTGGTGCTGGAGCCTCCGCCGGCGGAGGCGTTAGTTGTGTTGCTCTGCTGCTTCAGCCAGGCTGACAGATTGCTCTGCTGCTGGTTGCGCAGTTCCACGCAGGCATTGATCCCCTCAAGCACTTCCTTCTGGTTGCGCTCGGTGCCGGGGAAGCTATGCTGCTTGAAGAACTCCTCGACCTCCTGCGCCTTGTCGGTGCTGCAGAAGGCGCCTGCACCGTACAGGAAGAGGCCGACGCCGCCCAAGCCGCCACCAGTTTTGGCATGCAGCTGGTCGAAGTTCTTGCGCATGAAGTCCCATGTCGCTTGCTGGCTGTTCATGTTCTCCATCATCGGCAGCAGCATGTAGAGATCCTGGCCGCGCACCGCCGGGGTGAGGGACGCGTTCAGAGTCTGCTGAATGAGTTCCGGCTCGGGGAATTGTCCCAGGGCACGAGCGAACATATAGTACTGCTGCGGCGACGAGGCCTTCTGCAACTGGGCCTTGAACTGGTTGTACAGTTCGACATCACCGTGCCGCGCCGCCACCGAAACAACTGCCGGGGCCAGCGTGCCGTCCACCGACGACGGGTTCTCCATCAACTGCTGCACCATGGTGCGTGCCTGCTGAATGACCTCCGGATCTTCACCCAGGTTGCCCAGTCCTTCAAACAGGAGCGCGCGCTTCTGCTTGTCCTCAGGGCTGTCGCTGGCCTTTGCGGTGTAGCCGAGTTGTTGCAGCACGGGAGAGAACTGCGTGCGCAGCCACGTCTGGAACTCGGGACGATCGGATTCGGTCAGCAGGTTGTCGTTGACGAAGTTGAGATGACCGCCGAACTCGCGCAGCAGCACGACGCCCGGAGTGTTCTTCAGCTGCGCCCCGAGGGCGAGATAGTCGCCCACGTTGTGCTTGCCAATGTGAACCAGGGCCCACTCGTCGCCGATCAGCGCAATGCGCTCCTCGGGGGTTAATGTCTTCTCAACCGCGTTGCCCATCTGGTGCAGGGCGGCGCTGTCGTAGTCGAAACGGTAGTAGCCCAGCGCATTCGCGTTGGGGAAGACGAAGCTGGGACAGCCCTTCAACGTGAAGTCCTGCTCGCGCTTGGTCAGCAGAACGCACTCCTGCGCTCCCGAGGTCGTGCCGTTGACGCCCTTCATGCAAACCGGTACCTGCCAGAGCTGTTCGTCCGGCCGGCTGAAGAGTTCGGGAGTGTTCAAGTACCGCTTCTGCGATAGCGTGACGCTGGTGTTGCCGTTTTCGCACTTGGTGCTGATGCCGATGAAAGGCGCACCGGCCTGCATAACGAAGGTCGGCATGATCTCGTCGACCGGCTTGTGCGAGGCGTGCGCCATTGCCGTCCAGAAGTCAGCGGCCGTCGCGTTGCCGTACGCGTGCTCCTTCAGGTACAGGTTGACGCCCTGGCGAAATGTTTCGGGGCCGAGGTAGGACTCGAGCATGTGCAGCACGGAGGCAGCCTTGTCGTAGGCGATGCCGTCAAAGAGCTGCTCGATCTGCTCGCGGCTCGTGGCTTCCTGGTGGATAGGACGCTGATTGATTTCGGAGTCGTCGGCGAGGGCGTGGTTCGTCTGTTCCACGACGCCCTGCGGAACCATCCAGTCAGGTTGCCATTTCTGGATGGGATGCGGCGTCATCCAGGTGGCGAAGCCTTCGTTCAACCAGATGTCGTCCCACCACGCGGCAGTGACAAGGTCGCCGAACCACTGATGCGCCATTTCGTGTGCGATGGTGTCGGCAACATTCTGCTTGGCGCCGACAGACGCTGTCTTCTCGTCGATCAGCAGCGCAGTCTCGCGATAGATGATCGCGCCCCAGTTCTCCATGGCGCCGGCCTGGAAGTCAGGTACGGCGATGTTATCGAGTTTGGGCAGCGGATACTTGATGCCGTAGTAATTGTCGTAGTAGTGCAGGAAGTTCTTCGACGCCTCCAGCGGGAATTGCGCCATGTTCTCCTTGCCGGGAACCGTGCAGACG
The DNA here is from genome assembly GCA_035482295.1 of Verrucomicrobiia bacterium. Lineage (GTDB taxonomy): Bacteria > Acidobacteriota > Terriglobia > Terriglobales > Acidobacteriaceae > Bog-257. The sequence continues at coordinate 48,227 of DATHQX010000049.1, read as the reverse complement.
CTGACCTTCACGCCATCGGTGTGGTCAGAGATGCACTTCCAGTCGCCAACGGTCAGCGCGACCAGGTAGCTCGACATCTTCGGCGAAGTCGAGAACTTCACCGTGTGCTTGTTGCCGGGGCCGGGCGTGTCGGAGATAACTTCTCCGTTCGAGATCGCTACGTCGCCCTTGTCGATGATCGCGGTCAGATCGAAGGTCGCCTTGTAGGACGGCTCGTCGAAGCTGGGGAAGGCAACGCGCGCGTCGGTCGACTCCATCTGCGAGACCAGATACTTCTTGCCTTTGTAGGTGCTCAGATAAAAGCCGCGCAGCTTGTCGTTGAGCTGGCCCGTGTACTTGATATGAATGCTGGCTTCGCCGGCGGGAAGCTGCTTGTCGACGGTGAAGGTCGCCATCTCGTTCTTTTCGTCGAGCTCGACTTTGGCGGTCTGGGTCTGGCCACCCGCGGTCACGGAGACGTTGTGGAAAGTGATCTCCAGCGCGTTCAGCGTGATGGTGTTGGTGGGCTTGTCGAGGTTGACCTTGATGGTCTCGTCGCCGTCGAAGCTGTTCGTCGGGAAATTGACGTCGACCGTCAATGTGTAGTGTTCGGGCGATGCGCCGCCAGGCAGGCGTTGCGCGAAGGCTGTGCAGGTAAGTAAACCCACAGCAAGGAAAACCAGGGTCTTTTTCATAGTTAACTCTCTCGATATCGGAGGATAGCCAAATGATTCGATTGGGATACGCGGGGAACGGGATAGTGGTTCCCGAAACTCTTTAAGAAATTTTAGACGAATCGAGTGCGTCTGTGTGAGCAACTAGTTGAAATAAAAGTAGTTGTCCATTTTCGTACAGGAGAAATCGTGGTTTGTCCGCGAACGAACAGTAGGAACGGGCCGGAAGACTATAGAAGTCGGTGCAAAGGTGTCCTGATGTTAGACGTTAACCCCGGGCCTATGTATGGGCAGTCCAAGTTAGGCCAACGAAGGAGCTCACTACCAAGTTGCTTCAACTCGATTTAGAAAAGGTTTGTATCAGGGCACGACGTCAGTCGTGCCGTCGCACCAAGGTCGTGCCCTGATACAAACCTCACGGCTCACAGGAACGTCGCGTACCAGCATGAATTGGAACCCGGTCACTCGGACTTCGCATCGACATCCGGTGCTTCGTTCGCCTCGGCCTCTGGTGTGACCGTTTCGGGTTGGGCGGGTGCTTTGCTGCGCGCTCGCGAGCGCGCTTGCAGTTCCAGCTTCCAATCCTGCGGCAGGGCATCGACCTGGACTGCGCGCGCCAGGATTTCGTCATCCTGCGGCATGCCGAGAAACAAGTTGATGATGTCGACGATCGACACCTTCTGCGGGTTGCGCTCGACGATCTCGATCTCCGCCGTGGAGCGCAGCGAACCTTCTTCGATTACGGAAAGATAAAATCCGCTGCGGCGGCTGGCCAGAAATCGCTTGATGATGTCGTCGCGGCCGAAGCGTATGCCGAGCTTGTAGCAGGGCAGCCGCGGCTGCGTCACCTGAAACTTGGCCGAGCCGATCTTGATGGTGTCGCCAATGCAGACGTCGTCTTCGCGCAAGCCGGTGGTGGTGAGGTTCTCGCCGAAGTAGCCCCAGGTCAGCGGCATGTCGGGAAACTCGTCGCGCCAGAATCCATAGTGCTCGGCCGGATACGCGTAGACCGCTTTATATGGACCACCGTGCACGGTGAGATCAGCTTGCTGATCGCCATCAAGGTTCAGCTTGCCCACCGCAACCTCACCGGCTACAGCGCGCTTGTAAATCGATGTGCTGATGGTGATGCCGTTCCACGGCACCTCGCGCGGTTTGCCGACATTGACGGAAAGGACCTGCATGCATCCTCCTTGTTGCGCTACCCATTATGAATTGTCATCCCAAGCGTACTGAAGTTCGCGCGGCGAACGTAACGGAGTCGAGGGATCTGCGGTTTGCCTGCTGTGGAAGAGCGTTTGTTTGTCTGACGAACCGCAGGTCCCTCCGCTACGGCGGGCCAAAAGCCGGCCCGCCTCCGGTCGGGATGACAATTCATAACAAAATGAGCGGTACGACCTAAGCTGTGCCACCGAAGCTGTGTGACCGAATTTGTGCCAGAGACACAGCTCACCAGTCGCACCTGCCAAAGCTCACGCCGCCGTGCTTTTCGCTCCAAACTTACGGCCGAGGAAATCGCGAATGCGGTCGGCGATCTCCTGGTAGTGCGTCTCGATGGCGAAGTGTCCGGTATCGAGGAAGTGTACTTCAGCGTCGGGAATATCGCGTTTGTAGGCTTCGGCGCCGGGAGGGATGAAGAACGGATCGTTCTTGCCCCATACGGCGAGCAGCGGCGGACGCTTGGCGCGGAAGTACTCCTGGAACTTCGGATAGAGCGCGACGTTGCTGGCGTAATCCAGGAAGAGGTCGAGTTGGATGTCGTCGTTGCCGGGACGCGCCAGCAGCGCCGAGTCCAGCGTGAAGGATTCTGGCGCGATCACCGACTCGTCCGGTGCGCCGTGCGTGTACTGCCACTTCACCGAATCGGGCGTTAGGAAATCGCGTAGCGTGGCACGATTCTTCTCATTCGGCTCCTCCCAGTATTTCTGGATCGGATTCCAGCCCTGGCTCAGTCCTTCTTCGTAGGCATTGCCGTTCTGCGAGATGATGGCGGTCACGCGATCAGGATACGCGAGCGCGAGGCGGAAGCCCGTGGGCGCTCCGTAGTCGAAGACATAGATGGCGTAGCGATCGAGGCCGAGGACTTCGGTGAAGCGGCCGATGGTCTTGGCGATCTGCTCGAAGGTAGCGCGGCCCTTGCGCTCAGGAGCCTGGGTGAAGCCGAAGCCAGGGAGGTCAGGAGCGATCAGGCGATACTTGTCGGCAAGCGCGGGAATCAGGTTGCGGAACATGTGCGACGAGGTGGGAAAGCCGTGGAGCAGCAGAAGGACCGGTGCGTCTTTGGGGCCGGCCTCGCGGTAGAAGACCTTGCTGCCGTCGACGTCGGCGTACTGGTATCGGATCATGATGGAACCTCCTAAGAATTTGAGAAGGGGCCAAAGATGGGCAGAGTACACTGTCCCGGCCGCCATGTGAAATCAGATGTGCTAACCGGTAAAAAGTGTCATTAAAGGTGTTGTGGGATTGTAAAAAATGCGGTTGCTAGATCCTTTGGGTGGAGCACGCCGACAGACTGTCTCAACCCCGGGTTTAGCCGCTGAGGCAAGACATCGCCGGCTTTTACCTCGGTGGCTAAAGCCGCCCTTCAACATCGCAGCTTAAACCGCACGCCTGAAGGCATGCTCCACCTTTGAGGGCGATAGCCAGTTTGATGGCAGAAAACAAGCGCCCGGTCTTGAATATTCAGTGGCACAATAAGTGCTCCATAAATAAGTGCCATGATCCAGGACATCCGTTACAGTTTGCGTACGCTGCGCAAGTCGCCCGGCTTCACCATCGTCGCGATTCTGACGCTGGCGCTCGGAATCGGCGCGAACACCGCCATCTTCAGCGTGGTGCAAAATGTCCTGCTGGCGCCGCTGCCGTACTTCCAGCCCAATCGCCTGGTCCTGGTACTGCAAGACAATCTTGCGCTGAAGCACATCATCATGAACTCGTATCCCGACTTCCTCGATTGGCAGCGTAGCGCGCGCTCGTTCGAGAGCATGGGGGCGTTCGCGTGGTGGGACTACGATCTGACGGCGCCGGGCTCGCCGCAACACGTCGAGGGCAGGATGGTTTCGGCCGGCTTCTTTCACACACTCGGCGTGAAGCCGGCGCTGGGCCGCGAGTTTTCTGCCGACCAAGATCGTCACGGAGGCGCTGCTGCGGTGATGCTCAGCGATCGTCTCTGGCGCAGCCGCTTCGGCGCGCGTCCGGATGTGCTCGGCACGGCGATAACTTTAGGGGGCGCGAGCTACACCGTGGTTGGCGTGCTGCCGCCGGACTTTCGCCTGATCGAAGGCGAGGCTGATGTGTACACGCCTCTGGGGCAGGGCGATCCCATGATCTTCACCGATCGCACGGAACATGCAGTGCTCACCATTGCGCGCCTCAAGCCCGGCGTCACTTGCGAGCAAGCCGAGACGGAGATGTCGGCGCTGCAAAAGCAGCTGGATGAAACCTATCCTGCGGCGGAACAAGGGCTGGGCGCGGCCATTCGTCCGCTGAAGCAGGAGTTCTTCTCCGATGTGCGCGGGATGCTGCTGATGTTGTTGGGCGCGGTTGGCATTGTGCTGCTGATTGCCTGCGCCAATGTTGCGAACCTGCTGTTGGCACGCTCGGCGGGACGCAAGAAGGAGTTTGCCATTCGCACGGCCTTGGGCGCTCCGCGCTTCCGGCTCGTGCGGCAGTTGATCACCGAGAGTCTCCTGTTGTCATTGTGCGGTGCAGCGTTGGGATTGCTGCTTGCGTTCGTGGCGCTGAAGATTGTGCCCGCGTCGATGGCAAGTGTCCTGCCGCGCGGCGATAGCGTTGGCCTGAATCCGTCTGTGCTGTTGTTTACGCTCGTCATTTCGATCGCCGTGGGCGTGCTCTTCGGACTGGCGCCGGCGCTGCGCACTTTCAATGCGAACATGCAGAGCAGCCTCAGCTACGCGGGACGCGGCAGCACGCGCGCGCACTATCGCGCGCAGAACACGCTGGTCGTTGTACAGATGGCGCTCACGCTGGTGCTGCTGGTCGGCGCAGGATTGTTATTCCGCTCTATTCGTAGTTTGTGGATGGTCGATCCCGGCTTCGACACGCAGAACGTTGTTACGTTCAAGGTCGGGCTCTCGCCGTCGGCGACAAAGACCGCCGAAGGAACGCGAGTCGCGTATCAACAACTTCTGGGCCGCATTCGACAGTTGCCTGGCATCGAGGCCGCGGACGTCACCGTACTGGTTCCGCTCAGCCAGAAAGTAAACCTGGGGCCGTTCTGGGTCAGCACCAACAAACCGGCGTCGGTGGCCGAGGCGCCACGCGCGCTCTTCTACTGGACGGGCCCGGATTATCTGCGCACAATGCAGATCCGGCTGCTGCGCGGCCGCTACTTCGATGCCGGTGACACGACCACGAGCGAGCCGGTCGTGGTCGTCGATGAGGTTCTGGCACGAAAATATTTTGGCGCCAAGGATCCGGTAGGGCAGTCGATGTTTATTCCGCATTGGGGGCCGGTGCGCGTGGTTGGCCTGGTGAGCCATGTGCGGCACTGGGCCCTGGATGGCCGCGACACCTACACCGAGAACCAAATTTATGCGCCGTTTTTCCAGCTCCCCGATCAGTGGATGCCGAATTTCTATCCGGAGGTCAGCATCGCGGTGCGGACGCCGCTCGATGTGGCGACGGCGATGGCGGAGATTAAAGCTGCGGTGTACGGCTCCGGCGACGAGCAGACTCTCTACAACGTTCACGGCATGCGAGAGCTGGTTGCGGGGTCGATGAGTTCGCAGCGCTTTCCGATGCTGCTGCTGGGCGCGTTCGCCGGACTGGCATTGCTGCTGGCGTCGGTGGGAATCTACGGCGTGATCTCGTACTCGATGAGCCAGCGCATCCAGGAGATCGGCGTGCGCATGGCGCTGGGCGCGGACCGTCTCGACATTCTGCGGATGGTGATCGCAGAAGGACTGCGGCTGGCGCTGACCGGCATCCTCGCCGGCGGAATTGCGGCGCTGGCGCTGACGCATTCGGTGTCGAGCTTCTCGACTCTGCTGGCGGGAGTGGGCGCGGCCGATCCTGTCACCTTCATCGGCGTTATTGTTTTGCTGACTTCGGTCGCGGTGCTGGCCTGCTATGTCCCGGCGCGACGGGCAACGCGCGTGGATCCCATGGTCGCTTTGCGCTACGAATAAGCCCAATCCAGGTAGTGGGTCAGGTTTGAAATCGCGTTCCGCTGTTCAATATCGCAGTTTAAACGGCACGCCTGACGGCGTGCTCCACCCTTACCTTGTTAGCCAGACAATTTCAAAGCTGCCCACTACCAATTTTATTTTGAGTTGTTGTCGAAGCCTGCGTCGCGCAGCAGCTTCTGGAAGCGTGGTTCGTTGCGCAGCGGATCGTAGCGGGGATCGACCTTGAAGGCGGTAGGGACAGTATTGTGCTGGCGAACCGCTTCCTCCAGCCAGTCGAGCCAGACGTCTTTGTCGCCAATGCCGGAGTAAGCCTGATCGAAGACCGGCGAATGGTCAACCGTCGCATCGTGGGTGATCTTCTCCAACTCAGCCAGCGCTTCGAGGGCTTTGGTTTTGTCGCCGGATTTTCCGTAGACGTACGCCAGCATCGCCCACCTCCAGGAATCTGCGGCGGTTGGGCGCCACCTCTGAATCGCGGCGAGCGCGTCGGCGTACTTTCCCTGCTCGACGTAGGCATCGACGATGAGGTGCGCGCGTCCGACGGAGGGATCGACGTCGAGCACAGTCTTGAAGCGTGAGATGGCGCGGTCATACTGGCGCGCGAAGTAGTAGATGGCGCCGTTGTCGGTGGCGATGATGAGCGACAGGGGATCCAGTTGACGCGCGCGCTCGCTCTCGGCCAGCGCCTCATCGAAGCGGCCCTGATAGGCGAGACACTCGGCGAGCCAGTGATGCGCGGTGGCGTAGTTGGGGTTCAGTTCGATGGCGCGGCGATATTCCTTCTCCGCGGTCTTCCAGTCCCAGTCGTAGTTCTGCGCGATCAGCGCCAGCGAGGTGTGCGCTTCGGCCAGCGAGTCATCCAGTTGCAGCGCCTTCTGTGCTGCCGCTCTTGCCAGCGGAATGTACTGGTTCGTCGGAACGTCGCCATAGGCGCTCATGATGGCGTAGCTGTCGGCTAGGCCGGCGTAGGCGGGCGCGTAGTTCGGATCAAGCGCGATGGCCTGCTGAAACCACGAGACCGCGCCCTTCAGATCCTCGGGCGTTCGCTTGCTCCATAAGTAGCGTCCTTTCAGGTAGAGGTCGTAGGCTTCGTACTCCTGCGGACTCAGACGTGGGCCGGCATGGGCGACGAGCACATTGCGGGCGCCGAGCGTCGATTGAATTTCTTTGGCGATGGCGCGCGAGATCTCGCTCTGCACCACCAGCAGGTCTTGCGGATCGTGGTCGTATTCCTTTGACCACACCGGCGTCTGCTCGCGCACGGGGATAAGCTGCGCGGTGACGCGAACCCTGTTCGCGTCGCGGCGAACGCTGCCTTCCAGCACATACTGCACGCCCAGGTCATGCGCAATCCTGGTTAGCGGTGCGGGATTGTCCTTGTAGGGCGTAACGGATGTTCGGGCGATGACGGCCAGGTGCTGCGGGTCGAGCGCGCCCAGCTGCGTGATCATCTCTTCGGTGAAGCCGTCGCTGAAGTAGTCCTGGCCGGGATCGCCGGTGAGGTTCTGAAAGGGAAGCACGGCCAGCCGGACGGGACCGCGCGTCGTCGCGTGCGAGTTGCTTCGACGCCACCATAGCAAACCGGCGCCGGCTATCAGCACGAGCGCAACAATTAGCGCGACCGGCCACCAGGGTCGCGACCGAGCTGGCGTCGCGTCCGCCTCGGAGGTTGGCGGAGCGGCGGGAAGTGTAGTCTGTTCGTCGACGGGGACCGGCTCGACTATTTCCGGTGTGGGTATTGGGGTGGCGGCTTCGGCCGGCGTTTCTTCAGGAGCGATGGTGGCGATGAATCGGTAGCCGCGGCCGGTGACAGTCTGGATGTAGCGGGGCTGTTCGGGATCGTCTCTCAGGGCCTGGCGGATTTTTCGGATGGCGCCGTTGATGCTGTTGTCGACGTCGACGCAGACGTCTTTGCCCCAGACCTGCTCGGCGATTTCCTCGCGGCCGACGACACGGCTGCGCTCGGCCGCCAACAGGAGAAGAATGTCCATGGGGATGCGCTCGAGTTTGATGGCGCGGCCGGCCCGTCGCAGCTGATAGGTGCCGGGGTCAAGTTCGAAATCCCGGCCAAACCGCAGCAGCGGTTGCATTCTGGCAGATTGTGACCCCAAAACCCACCCCAAAGGATAGCCAACATTCTACCCCGAAAATCGCTATGGCTGCTGCAAACTCATCGGCATCAGCAGTTTAGAGCGTCATCAAAAATAAGACGTTCGACAGGCGGCCACTATTGAGTGCTGCTGCCGCTTTCGGTCACACTCCGTCAACGCTTCCTGAGATGTACCCGCTACCAGCCGGCACGGCGTTTGTGGAAATCGCGGCGTGCCACACAAATTGAAATTGCCGATGCGCCTCTTTGGGGTGGAAAGGGAGTAGGAAGTTCGTATGGTTACTCTTCGGAAGTGGGGACTCGCCTTGTCCGTACTGAGTTGTGCCGCCGTCACCGTTCTGGCCGGGGCAGCCATCATCCCGAACATGCAACCGTTCCGCGACCCCACAGGCTATGTCGCGACGAACAACAAGAACGGCGCGATCCAGAAGAACAGCGCGTTCTTTCAGAGCCTGGGCACTAACGGCCGCACTTGCGAGACCTGTCACCAGGTCGATCAGGCCTTCAGCATCACCCTCTCCAGCATCCAGCAGCGCTTCACCCTTACCCAGGGACAGGATCCGCTGTTCGCGACGATCGACGGCGCTAATTGCCCGACCGATCCGCGCGGTCAGGCTGCGAGCCACAGCCTGCTGTTGAATAACGGCCTGATTCGCATCGGCATCGACATGCCGGCCAACCCGCAGTTCACGCTGACGGCGGTCTACGATCCTTACGGATGCGCCATCATGACCGACCCGCTGACTGGCCTGCAGGAGGTGTCGATTTACCGGCGCCCGCTGCCCAGCACCAACGTCGGCTTCCTCAGCACGATCATGTTCGATGGGCGCGAGACCATCGATCCGCTGAACAATGAACAGACCTTCCAGGCGAACCTGGCCACTGACCTGTCACACCAGGCCATGGACGCGGTGTTAACTCATGCGCAGGGCTTGCAGCCGCCGACCCAGGAGCAATTGACCGAGATCGTGAATTTCGAACTCGGACTCAATACGGCGCAGCTTGCTGACGATCAGGCGGGCCCGCTTTATCAGGGCGGCGCGAACGGCGGACCACTGTATTTATCGACGTTCCCGTACTACCCGGGTATGAATGACTCGCTGGGCGGAGATCCGCAGGGCAAGCCGTTCGATCCATCGGCGATGACGGTATTCGCCGCGTGGCAGAGCAGCGGCAGTGACAATGACGGTTACGGGCAGGGGCGCTCGATGGTCGCCGCCGGTGAGAAGCTCTTCAACACGAAGGCAGTCCACATCACCGGCGTGCGCGGCCTCAATGACAATCAGTCGCTGGGTTATCCGCAGGAGATTACCGGGACCTGCACAACTTGTCACGATACTCCGAATGTAGGCAATCATTCGTTCCCGCTGCCGCTCGATATCGGCACCAGCCACACTGTGGCATACGAGCGGAATCCGCTGATCGCGGAAAGCCTGACGCAGCTCTCACAGCCCGATGTTCCGATCTATCGCATCACCGGCTGCAACGATCCGGTGACTGGGCGTCCGCTGACGTTCTACACCTCCGATCCGGGAAAAGGGCTGGTCACCGGCCAATGTGCGGACGTGAATCGCGGCAAAGGCCCGGTGCTGCGCGGGCTGGCAGCACGTGCACCGTACTTTCACAATGGCTCGGCGGCGAATCTGCAGGAGCTGGTCAACTTCTACAACAACCGATTCTCGATGGGATTGACGGACGACGAGAAGCAGCAGCTAATCGCGTTTCTCAATTCGCTCTAACGACGTCGGCGTTTGCCGCCCCGGGATGCCTTGTGCCGTCGCCTGCAAGGGGGAATGCAGAGCTCGGCACAGGGTTCTAGGTCTGTCATGGCGGTACAAAATCGAACTGCGCTTGCGCAGCGGGTGTATGATTCGTGCCAACTTCGGTTGCCGTTCACGCCGCGCTTGCATTTTCAGGGTTCGATTGTGCTCAGGTAAAAGGCGGGCGGGTCTCCCATTTGTTCAGTCATCGCTTTCCTCGGTTCACCCGCCTTCACCACGCTGGCGCAACTGCTTCCGGTTAGCAAAGTTCTGTGGAGGAAAAATGAAACGGAGTATCTGCATCGTCGTTTTGCTGATGGCGGGATTGTGGTTCGCCGGCTATGTCCACACGTCTCGCGTACTGGCTTCGCCGGCTGCGAAGAACGCGTTCACGCCTGATCAGATTGTTTGGGGACCCGCGCCGAACATCATTCCAGCAGGCGCGCAGTTTGCCACGCTCGAGGGCGATCCGATGGCGACCACCGGCGACTATACGATTCGCCTCAAGCTGCCGGCAGGATACAAGTTTCCACCGCACTGGCATCCATTGCGCGAGAACGTCACCGTGATCACGGGTACGTTGAAAGTCGGCATGGGCGACCAGTTCGACGAAGCGAAGATGATGAGCTTCCCGGCGGGAAGCTTTGCTTATCTTGATCCGGACATGCATCACTACGCGATGGCGGGCGACGACACTACGATCATTCAGATTCACGGCATGTCGCCGGTGAAGCTGAATTACATCAATCCTGCCGACGATCCCAGTCAGAAGAAATAAGCGGCCAGACGCAAGCAGGCTCCCGTCTTCACGAGAAGCTCGGGAGCCTGTTGTCTACGCGTTAATAGCGCACGATCATGCGGTCAGTGTTATTGGCCGGACGCCGGCATGACCTTGTTGATCTTGATGGTGTTCTTGCCCGAGTTGTATTGAGTCTTCACCGAGACGGTCTGCCCATCGTAGTTCTTCAGTTTGTCCGGATTGGCGACCTGATAGGCGACGTTGTCGCTGGTGAACGTCTTGCCGCCGTTGCTGACCATGCCGGTCATGCTTGCATGCGGCGCAGTGTTCATGCCGTTCACATCGTTTTCAGCGGACTGGTTCGCCTGCTTCTGCTGCACCTGGTCGGCGGTGCTGTCCTGCTGTCCGCTCTGAGCGAAAGCCATCATAGGTACGGACAACGCAATTGCGAGTAATGCTGTAGTCACTTTATTCATCTCGAACTCCTTCTAACACGCGACTGTGGTGTCCTGCTAACACGTGTGGCTAGTAAGAAGGCGAATTCTGGTTCAGGGTTTGCCGGGGAGTGTTCCGGAAAAGGGCGAGCTGCAGCTCCCGTTTTCACACTGCTGGTCACAGGTTCGCCCGGGTGTTGGCGCTAACCTGGGTCGAGCGCGACGGCACCCACGTTAGGCGAAAGGACGCCCGAATGTGGGGCAACAACCAGCTACGCGGCCTTGGCGGATTTCTCCTGACACTGCTCTTTGAATTGTCTGAGTGGAATGACAGCCAGCAGCGCCAGCAGAGCAGCCGTGGCGGCCACAAAGACCGGCCAGCGGAAATCGTGAGTACGGTCCACCAGCACTCCTGCCATCGGCGGACCGACGATGCAGGCGAAGCCGAATCCGGTGAACAGAATGCCCAGCAGTTCGCCCAGTCCGGCGATGCCGAAAATAGCGGCCGCAACCGCCGGCGCCATCGCTGCGATTCCGCCGTAGCCCACGCCCATCACCAGTCCGAAGACTACCAGGAAGATGTAAGAGCGCGCGCCGAGCCAGAACACAAAGCTGACCAGGAGAATGGTGTAGGCGATCTGATACATCGTCATCAGGCCGAAGCGCGGCGCCAGCGCGTTCAACCCGAGACGGCCGACCACACTGCTGCCTCCGATGTAGCCGATCACGGCGGCGCCGGCAACGCGGCCTACACCGATGTCGGCGGCATACGCGGGAATGAATACCAGCGGAACGTAGACGGCAACGCCGGCGAGCATCAGGCTGACATAAAGAAGGCGAAACGCCGGTGTGCACAGTTCCTGGCTGATTCGAACTTTTTTCTTCGATTCGGTGACGGCCGGTCGCGACAGCAACGCGGCGGCGAGCAGCAGCAGCGCGCCAGCCGCCCATCCGAAGATGACGAACGCCGTTCGCCAACCGTAGCGCTCGATCAGCACGGCTGATACCGGCGCCGCGACCAGGGTGCCGCAACCGATGCCACTGACCGCGATTCCCATAGCGATGTCGCGCCTGTGCTCGAACCACTCGCCCACGGCGGAGATAGCGGGAATGTAGATGCAGGCCGCTGAGCTGCCCAGTCCTACACCGTAGGTCAGCACGATCATCGCGAAGGAGTGCGCATGGCCGGCTGCGATGAGCGACAGGCCCATGAACACCGCTCCGGTAGCTACCACCACGCGAGGGCCGTGGACGTCGGCCAGTTCGCCGGTAAAGGGCGCGACAAAGAAGGTGAGGGCCGCGATCACCGAGAACAGGACCGACATGGTCGCATGAGAGACGTGGAAGGCGGTGGCGAGCGGACGCAGAAACACACCGAAGGTGTAGGTCGCGCCGAAGCTGACGAAGGCTCCGATAAATGCCGCCAGCACGACCAGCCAGGCGCGCAAGGAAGAATTAGATTTTGGAATGAGAGCGATCCCCGGTTCGGCCATTGTCCGGCCAGCATATCGACAAATATGGGAGATGCCAAGAACTGTCGGAATAAGTTACTGATCTGATTTTTGAGCGCGACCGGCCTTCATCCGCAGAGGTCAACTCAGGGGCTAAAGCGCAGCCTATTGGACTAGATCGGAATGCAGGCCCGAAGGGCGTGCTCCATCCAAGCGTGAATCACGCCGCTGGATGGCTGGCAGCCTGCTGATCCGTAATCGGAATATCACGGAACGTATATTCCAGGCCACGAGGACTGTTCAAATCGAGGTAGAGCGTCAGCGAGCGAGCCGAGCCGTCCTTGTCTGGAATTGTCACGGTATAAGGAACGTGAGCGCCACCGGCGAGACTCAGGTTGCGGCCGGCGGAGAAATTAAACTGCCCGCCGCCATTCAGGTTGAAGCTGTTGCCCTTGCCGTCGACCACATCCACGGCGCCGAGGGCGACGCGATAGGTATCCGTTCCCGTGTTGGAGACCGAGCCGCGACATTCGATGCTCGCACCCGCGCGCTCACAGCTTTCGAGGTTGAGCAGGATCTGGTGCTGCGTGCCTTCGACCGGCTGATGCACCACCGGAGTCGCCGGAGCAGCGGCGGGCGCGTCAGCGGCTTTTGCCGGAGCGGTTGCAACCGGCTTGGTGCTGGTGGTGGCGTTCACGCCGTGAATGCCGAGGAAGACTGCAGCCAGCACAACCACAATGCCGGCTCCCGCGGCGTATACCGCGATCGGTTTTTTCTTGTCGCCGTTGGCGACGTTGCCGAAGGTGGTGAAGGCGTGCTCGGTGCGCTCACTGGAGGCTGTCTCGCCTTCGCTTGCACTGTTCTCAGCGGGCGTTTCTACCGCTACGAAATCTGTTTCTGAATCCGACGCTTTGGCCTGCGGCTCTGGCGGAGCTTCGACCGCGGGGTCTGAGGACGCGGCAGTGGCATTCGACGCCGGCGGCGGGGTGTAGCGTTCTACCGAGGGCGGCGCCGGCGTTGGCGGCGTTCTCACAGGCGTGCTGTAAACGTTCGCGGTTGGCGGTGGCGCAGACGGCGGTGGCGCCGAGCCCCGCGGAATCGGCCGCCAGTAGCGCTCTTCCATCTCGCTGACAAAACGCTCGAGAGCAGGGAAGTCGCGGTGCAGTCCGTCGAAGACCGCCCCGCTGCCTTCCTGCAAATTGCAAGCCCAGTACATCCAGGCGCTGGGTTCGGGCCCGGGCAGTTCTTTCTCCTGTTCGGCCAGAGCAGCGTTTTTGCGCAACTCGCCGACCGCCTCCATGCGCATGCCATTCAGCACGGCGCTGCGTGATTCGAAGCGGTGATGAACGGTGCCGGCCTCGAGTTCGTTGGCCAGCCCCAGCAGACGGGCGCGGCGTTGTTGCTTCAGCCGCTCGATAGCGGCGTACTCGAGATCCTGGATGACGATCTCGAGGCTGTGGCGATCGTTCCACTGCGCGCCGGGATCTTCGGCCAGGATGAGATCGCGCACGATGGCTGCGCTCTGCGTGGCATCGGCAAGAGCGGTGCCCAACTGCGTGTCACTGATTTCCAAGCTTGCCTGCATGCAGTCGAGTTGCGACTTGAGGGTCTGCAGGCTTTCATCGAGCCTTGCCAGGCTCGATCGTATTGGAGAGCTCATAAAGTTTTACCAACGGTGGTATTGGTTAGAGTCGCACACACGTACTTCCCCAGATTGTGCTCCCGTTCTCTGTCAGAAACAAGGTAGTAGCGTGATTTTGGCCAGAATTGGTCATGGAGCCAGCACAGGAGTGCCAGATTCGTTTTGTCATGCATTTTTAATTAAATGAATGGTGAATTGCCCGAAGATTAAGAAACTGCCGGTGCCCCGGGTCCGCCTTCTGATCTTGGACGCTAACTTTGGTCGCACTGACATGAACCCACGTTAGGCCAAAAGACGGCCGAACGTGGGGCACCAACGACTCCGACGTCGTGCTCCGACAAACATCGACGTGAGACGCCAACGACGTCGAACGTGGCGCGGCGCGCGTCTCCCTTTACGCGCGCTCGGCCACGTTCGTGCATGCTGCAATGACGGATGGTGGAATCTGTGGCGAACAACACAGCACCAAAGACATTCCACTATTCCTAAACAGCCGTTGCTGTAAATATCGGCATGTGAATGCGCAACTTGATTTGCGCGCAAGTTACTTCGGTGCAAGTGTTCCCTGGCCAACCCTCTTCTGCTCGGTTCCATCCCATTTCTTGCGGCGCTCATGCTGACGCGCTAAAGCTTGCATTCGCTGCCGCCGATTTGTTACGTGCGCCCTGCCGTTCGAGCGCACGAATCTCTGGTGAAAGACGGATCCCAATGGCGATGCTCTGGAGCGTAGTCAGTGTAATGTTGCTGGGTATTCCCGCGATGATTCTGCACGAGTGCGGACACATTGCGATGGCGGTCTTATGTCGCGTGAAGATCAAGAAGGTGGGACTCTCGCGTCGCGGCGTTTATACGGTGCGTGAACCGGGACCGAAGTGGGCGAATCTTCTGGTCTCGCTGGCAGGACCGCTGTTCAATCTTTTCCTCGCATACGCGTTGTGGGATTCGATGAGGACGTTTGCGGAGATCAACGTGGTGGCGTGCATCTACAATCTGCTGCCCATTCCGCATTCGGATGGAACACGGATTCTGGCGCTGCTGAGCAACACAAACGCGGCCGTCCCTCAGGCAATGCCCGAGATGCAGCCGCGTGCTTGATTCCTACCTGCGGACTACTGCAGGTCGAGTTCTTTTATTTCCAGAGAGCCGCCGATTTTACGAGGGGCGCCGCTCACGTACAGCTTGCGCTGCCAGACTCCATAGCCATGCTTGCGCAAGGTGATGGTGTGATCGCCCTGGGTGACGCTCATCGAATACGGCGTTTTGCCGACGAATGCTCCATCGACAAAGACATCGGCTCCGCCTGGGTCCGACCAGATATTGATCTGCGGATCAGGTGCGGGTGCGGGCTTTACGGCAGCTGACGCGGTTTCGGTGCGCGCCGCAGCCGGAGCGCCGTTGACCGGCGGCGAAGCCGTCGGTGCATCGATATCGCAGTTTACGTAATACACGGGGAACGGCGATGGCACTGCGGACTTGGCCATCTGGTGCGGCGTGTCGGCGATGATGTCCGAAAGAACGCGCTCAATCAGCTTGTCGCGCGAAGAGATGGTCGCCAGACTTACCTTAGACACAACTCTACCGGCCTGATCGTAGGCGCGCGCCACCAACTGCTTTGGCTTGTCATCCTTCTTCAGACTGAGCGTGTCGGTAGTTGCCGGAGGAACGCTGCCCGCGTAGGCGTAGGTCCAGGTGCCGCCGGAGCTGGTCAGGGCCGCGGTGCTCATGTGAGCCGGGGCTGCGGTGGTGTAGGTATGCGCCGCGGGCGTGAGCCCATCAAAGGCAGAGTCACTGGTCGAGAACACCACAACATAATTTGGCAAGGTCGCCGACGGAATCTGCGAAAAGCACAGATTCGAGTAGTGCTGCCGCGGGGCCTTCGACTCCAGCCACTTCACCGCGAATTTCGGAATCGCCGGAACGGGCTGGCCGCCCTCGGCGACGGCAAAGGAGACGTTTTTCCCACAACCTTGAGCTGCGGCGGTTTGGGCCGGAGCTGAACTTTGGGACTGGCTAGGAGGTTGAGCGGGAGCTTGACCCCAGCAGCAGATGCCGGCCAGAGCAATCAGAGCAAGAGGAATCAGCTTTCGTGTCATCATGGACTCGCACACCAGCGATGGATCGCTGTAATCGCCACGTTTAGGTAGCTTTTGTGTCGTGCATCATAGCACTAAATAGGAAGCTTTATCCACCAACATTTTGGCTAGCTGGTCGGGAGAGAAGAAGCCAATCTCTTTGTACTTCACCTCGCCCTTGACGACCTCGAGGTCGTAGATCTCAGAGTGATCGTCGAGGTTCAGCGTGACCTTGCCGGATGCGGCGTCGTAAGCGGCAGAGATGTTGGCGAATACCTGGTTCACACGGAGGATGATCCACTCCGTGCGGGTGGCGTCACAGATCAGGGCGGGTTCTCCCAAGGCCGCATTGATGGATTTCACGCGTTCGATAATGGCTTCGCGCAGCAGTTCCCAGAGCTTAGGGCCCCACATGGCCTTCAGCTTGCTGTCGGCGGACGCTCGTTCGATTTCGATTTTGCGCCGCTCGCGCCGTTGGTAAATCTCCTTGGCTTTTTCCTGCCCGTATTGCAGTAGATCGTCAAGAGCCATAGTCGGGACACCATCCAGATCGTGTGGCAAGTACCACCGGTGCGTAGCCGGTCGCTCGACTAAGGTCCGACGCCAAGAGCTCTCTGCCGGCGGACACGAAAAAAAGGAAGCGGCCGAGTAACGGGACACACAACCAACGTGATAGGGAGCCTCACAGCCGAAACCTGTAACTGACAGCAGCTTACACCGGAGTTCCTTAGTACCAAAGCAAAAACCATGACCCTGTGCCAAAAGAGGCTGGCCGAATCCGTACCTTAGTGCCATTGCCACCATTTTGCTGCTTGTTGACCGGGCTCTAGAGTGCTAGCATCTAGCCACTTCTTGACAAGATCCTCAATCCTCGGGCGCGGCAGGCCACCACTATGAGAACGTTACTGGCTATCGTCGGTCTTGGAGCTGTCATCCTGCTGCTCTTTATCGGAGCGAAGATCGCAGGCAGCTCGCTGGACGTTTGGGCGGCTGTGAAAGCCGCTCCCGGACAATTCCTCAATTACGTCTCCACCTCGATGTCTCACCAAATGCTCTGGACCATCGTGGTGATCGTCGGTGTAGTCGGCGTGATCGCGCTTATTCAAAAAGTGCCGCCGGCAAAGATCTAAGACCCAACCTGTGGGAATCGCCTGACAAAGCAAAGGCGCCGACTTGTCGGTCGACGCCGCGTGTTGAGGCATAGCTTCCGCAGCTACTTTTGATTTCCCCGTCCGTCCGAAACAAAGTAAACCGCGGCCGCGTCGACGATGGCCTGGTTGTCCAGAACGGGCTCGACCCGCTCATAACGCGCGACCCAGCGAATCTGGTTCACGATGTCGCGAGGATGGCAGGCGCGCAGGGGTTCGCGATATTTGCGCCGGATAACATTGATCAATTCATCCACAATCGGCGCCTGGTATTCCAGGTGGAATTCCTTGCAAACGGCCGCGAAGATCTCGTGGAAGTGCGCATCGGTTAGTGTGCCCACTTCAATCTTCGTCTGAATTCTACGCAGGAAAGCCGCGTCGACCAGAGTTGCGGGATCGAGGTTAGTGGCGAAGACCACAAACATCTCGAACGGAATTTCGACCTTCTTGCCGCCGGCCAGACTGAGGAAGTCGATTCTGCGATCCAGCGGCACGACCCAGCGATTCAGCAACTCGTCCGGCCGCAGGCGCTGGCGTCCGAAGTCGTCGATGATCAGCACTCCGTTATTGGCCTTCATCTGCAGCGGAGCGGTATAGAACTTGCTGATCGGGTTGAGTTGGAGCTCCAGCATTTCGATGGTGAGTTCACCACCTACTAGTACAGTCGGCCGTCGGCAGAGGACCCAGCGCGCGTCGCTACTCTGCGAATCGCTCTGCTGCTCTGCTGCCGCATGTACGTGAGGGTCGTAGACGGTGATGATCTGTCCGTCGACGTCGACCGCATACGGCACCCACACTTTGTCTGCCGAAACCACCGTCGACAGTGCGCTGGCAATCGTGGTTTTGCCGGTTCCGCTCGGCCCATACAAGAAGATCGATGTGCCGGAGTTCAGAGCGGCGCCCAATTTTTTTAATGTGGTGGGCTCAAGTACGAGATGCGCGAACGCACGTTGTACATCCGGCGGATGGATCTCAGTGTCGCGAACGCTTTGCTGCTGGACTCGCTTGACGTAGCTGTCGAGCGAAACTGGAGCGGGGCCGGCGTACTGATTTTGATTGAGCAACTCCACAGCCCGCTCGCGACCGTTGGTGGTGATCGCGATCTGCGGAATGTTGCCGGTCATGCCGGTAACTTCACAAAGGTGATCGGTGCGCAGGCGCTTAAGCAGTTCGTTGACTACGGCGAAGCCCAGACGTATTTGCGCCGACAACTCACGCAACGACATCGACCCATTCAAATAGAGAGTCTTCAGGGTGATGTCTTCCAGAATGCCCTGTCGTACCCCTACTTCGGCTACAGATTCCGGGGGCAAAGGTGCCCCGGGGTGGGCTTCTGATTCAACGGCAGTCACATCCATTGTGCGACTCCTTCAAAAATTCGCGGTCAACTCAAGCTTCTCACTATACAGTAACACGGGCCAGTCAGCACGGCTGACCCTCAATCAAACAGCCTCGCCTCATTTTCTCGCGCGTCGACGAAATTGGCCAGAAAAATGGCGCCTGTTCTTGCAGAGCGGAAAAGCCTTGTTTTTAGCGGCTCCGAAGCGTGTCCGGCAAAAGTTTGCGCGAGTCAAAATGGAGCGTAGAGGCAACGAATCAAGACAATCAACATTGTGGAATCGACCGCGAGCCCGCCCGGGAAGCAGGTTTCGACAATAAAGAATGGTTACCTCGGAACGCGTGGTAAGTTACTTTAGTAATCGCAGCCGCAATTAATTTAGGGTTACATAAAGTTACTTTCTGCGATAATGTAAGGCCACGAAGGCGACGAGTGTCGCTCGGCGTCGCGTTCAGACAATTGAAACGAGAGTTCTTCTCGGCGGCGAGTTTGCACCACGCACGGGGCAAGTCATGCCTGCCGAGCTCCTCGTATTTGCCAGGATCGAAGGCAGTAAAAATCAGGAAGTGAAAGGAACCTGTTATGTCTTCACCCTTTTGGTCTGCATTGGGGAAACTTGATGGTAGCGTCCACACCATTCAATCCCAGGTCGATGCATTGCGCGCTGCTTTGGAGATTGATGACGCGAAACTGAGCCAGAGCCTGATGCAAGCGCGTCGGGACGGCGCCTTGCTGCGGGATTTGATTCGCTCCGAACGTCCGGATGCGAAGTGGAATGACCGCACCGAACTTGACATGCTGATTCACGATCTGGAGATCGCTGCACAGCAAAGACGCAATGATCAGCGGCGCGCCAAGCTCCTGGATCTGGCCACGGAACTGGACGTGGGCCGCGTGCGCCATCGTTTCGAAGCGCGCAGCAACTCGCTGAACGCGCTGCGTGCCGAAGCCGTCAAAGAGTTGCGGAAAGAAGCGGCTGCAACGCAACAGGAAAAAGAACTGCCCGGTCCGGATGGCGGCGCATGGCTGCACTGGGCCTGCAATCTCCAGGAAGGCAAAGACAGCGTTGCACTGGCCACTCTGCACCGCGACTTCGGAGCCGTGGAGCGCTTCATTGGTGAGATGGAGGAAAGCTACTGGATACCTGGCGATCGCTCGGGCCAGCCGCTTGACGCCGCAATGCGATCGGCGAAGGGACCTGTAGCGGAACCACTTGCTTCCCGCTGACCCAACCAGCCAGACCGGTTGTTTACGGATGGAAGTGGCGTAGGTGAGTAATAAGCAAGATGTGAAAGGACCTTTTGTATGGCTTCTCCCATTTCGTCTGCTTTGGCCAAACTCGATGGTAGTCTCCAGGCCCTTCAGGTGCAGGTCGACTCTCTCCGTGCAGGTTTGGAGATCAATGACAGTCAGTTGAATTACAGTCTGGCGGATACCAGCCAGAATGCAGCGATGGTTCGTGATCTGATTCGGGCGGAGCGTCCGGACGCGGCCTGGGGTGACCGCGGATCTCTGGAGCGTTTGATTCGTGATCTGGAAGTCGCTGCGCAGCAAAGACGCAATGAACAACGGCGCATGAGGTTGCTGGATCTGGCCGATGAATTCGAAGCCGGCAGCATCAGGCATCGTTCGGAATCGCGTACTGCTTCGCTCAACGGCCTGCGCATAGATGCGATCCAGCAGCTGCGCACCGACGCAGCCGTTCCCGAACAGCAGAAAGAGCTGCCTGGCCCGGAGGCTTCGGAATGGTTGCACTGGGCGTGCAATCTGTCTGAAGACCACGATGCTCCCACATTGAATTGTCTGCGGATGGATTTCTCTGCCGTCGATCATTTCGCCGGCGAGATGGAGGAGAGCTATTGGACGCCCGGAGAGCGTGTGCGTCGCCCTTCGGTGCAGCCCTCCAGTCCGCCGCCCCGCCGCCCGGAGCCTCCGACCTATGCGAGCAAGCCGCCGTCCCCGCCAAGCGGAGGCGACTACGGCAAGCCGCCATCCTACAATGTGGGATCACGTCCGGACCCCAACCCGCAGAACAGCAACTATGCGGCCGCGGTGGCGCGCGCCTATGATCGCCCGTCAGGTGGATCTCCGGCGCTGGCCTCGCATTCGCAGATGAGCAGTGTTGCGGTTGCTCCCGAGCCTGAGGTTCAGGCGCCGCCGGCAACCAAGTACTGCGATAAGTGCGGAACTTCCTACACAGACGCCTATCATGTGTGCCCGGTTCCCGAGCCCGCGCCGCGTCCGGTGGTAGCGGCGGCTCCGGCGGTAACCCCGCGTCCCAGCTATCCGGTTGCCGACAAGCCGAAGGTCGGCGGCAATGGCGCGTCGTCAGGTGCCGCGATCCCGGTACAGGCGGCCGCTCCCGTTGTGGCCGCGCCTGCTCCCGCGCCGGTTGTAGCTAAGCCAGTACAGGCTCCGAAAGTTGAGCCGAAGCCGGCAGCGAAGGCCGCGGAGAAGGCTCCGGATAACAAGAAGACGAGAAAAGAGAAGCGGCGCGCGGCCGCCGAAGCGGCTGCGGCAGCTGCAGCGGTAACAGTAACCACTGCGGCGGTGAAGCCAGCGACCGCGCCGGCTCCAACTCCTGTCGAAGTCGCGCGTCCGAAGGCTGCTACAGCTCCGGCGCCGGCAAAGGTCGCCAGCGACTCAGCGCAAGAGTCCTGGATGACGAAATGGCAGACGCTGCAATCGGACGGCGGCGAAGCTCTCAAGGACGGCAACTGGAGCAAGTACGCCTTCGCTCCCGAGTCCCTGGCAGTGGTAGCGTTGCTGCTCGTGGTGGCGATTGGCGGAATCATGTGGAAGTCGCACAAGAGCAGCGGCACCGCTCCGGCGACAACCACGGTGGCGCAGAACAGTGCACCGGCGCAGACCCCGGCGAGCGCGCCTTCGACCACCAATCCGCAATCGGCGACACCGACCAACGCGGCAACCCAGACCAAGCCTTCGGAGACGCAGTCGAAGCAGCAGGATCAGAACGCCTCCAAGAACAACCAGGACAACCCACAGCAGAAAGAAGTAGTCCCGCCTCCCGCGCAGGTGTTAAGTCCGCCGCCTGAGGCACCGAAGACGTCGACGCCGGTCACGAAAGAAGAGGCTTCATCCGGCGACGTAGCGCCTCCCAGTCTCAACGTTGCGTCCGGCTCGCCCAATGGCATGGGTAACATCGTGAAAGATCTGTCGGCGAGTGTTCCCAAGCTGGCTAACCAGAAGCTGCGCGTTTCGTCCGGCGTGGCGCAGGGTCAGTTGCTCGCGCGGGTCAATCCGCAGTATCCGACGGCAGCTCGTCAGGAGCGCGTCGAAGGAACGGTAGTTTTGCAAGCCGTCATTGACAAGGATGGATCGGTGAAGAAGCTGACCGTAGTCAGCGGACCGAACATGCTGACCAAGGCGGCGATGGATGCAGTAAGACAGTGGCGTTACAAGCCCTTCACCCTGAACGGTGAATCGGTTGAAGCTGACACTCAGATCAACGTCAACTTCAAGCTGGGCGAGTAACAGGTTTAGTCTCGCAGCGGCACATCAGAATCGGCCGAGTAGCGGCGTAAGAGTAGCGCATTGCTCTAACGATTGCTGCTAGATGTGAAAGGAAAGCACATGTCTTCCCGCTTGTTTTCTGCTTTGACACAACTCGATCGTAGCCTTCAGGACGTTCAGGTGCAGGTGGATTGGCTGCGCGCCGGCCTGGAGGTCGGTGACGACGATTTACAGAACAGTCTGGCGGACGCTTACCAGAAAGCGATTGCAGTTCGCGATCTGGTTCGCGCAGAGCGTCCCAACGCCAGCTGGAGCGATCGTCCCGCACTGGAACAGTTAATGCAGGATCTGGAGCGTGAAGCTCAGGTCCGCCTCACCGAGCAACGGCGGGCGCGCTTGCTGGCCCTGGCCGATGAGCTCAACGCCGGCAGCGTGCGACATCGTTTCGAGTCGCGTGCATCGGCGCTCAACAGCCTGCGGCTGGACGCGATTCGAGAGCTGCGCGTCGTCGCGGCGCTGCCCGACCAGGAGAAAGACCTGCCCGGTCCGGAGGCGCACGAGTGGCTGCACTGGGCGTGCAACCTGCTCGAGGAGAGCGACTCCGACGTGTTCGAGGAATTGCGCCGCGACTTTCCCGCGCTCGAGACCTTTGCCGTCGAGATGGAGGAAAGCTACTGGTCGCCGGGTGAAGGCGGGCGGGAGAGTTTCTCCGCGCCGCTCGATGTTCCGTCGCGTCCGGCTCCCGAGCCCACGCCGGGATGGCAGGATTGGCAGGCATCTTCTTCCACTTCGACGGTCAACTCGGAATTCCGCAAGCCCCCCCACAATGTCAGAGTACCGGGGGACGCCGTGGTGAAGACCGGCGGCGGATACACGGCTGCAGCGGTCGCAATGGGCTACGATGCGCAGGCGAGCGCCGCTCCCAGCCTGGCGGAGCCGAACTGGGCCACCGAAGAAAAGATGCCGTGGCAACAGGCCAAGGCCATGGAAGAGGAAGAAGTCCAGGTACCGCCCATCTCTGCGCCGCCGATGAAGGTGTGCGACCAATGCGGGATGAGCTACTCCAACGGCTTCCACACCTGCACGGCCGAGCACCTGACGCTGCATCAGGAACCGCCGATGCCGGCGACGATGACGCCCGCTGCCTATCCTTCCAACGGCAAGAACGGTTCGGGAGGAAATGGCTCGGCTTCGTTCAACGACCTGCATCTGAGCTCGCTCCTGGAAGCGGAGGAGCAAGCGCGCGAGGCTCCTGCTGCTGACGCGGAAGCCGGCGAGGACGCGACCCACGACCCCACTCGCGAGAATGCCGAGTTGGAATTCCACCGGCTGAAGGCGATTGTCGAGCAGCGCTACGCCGAAGAGGCAGAGAAAGAATCGGCGAAGAAGGAAGAGACGCTCTTCCTGAATCTGACGGCCAAACAGCTGATGATCTACGGTTCGGCGGTCGCGGTGATTCTGGTGGCGGCGATCTTGCTGCTCGTTCACCACTTCAACGCCAAGAGCGCCGAAGCGGCGGCAACGGTGGCCACGGCCAAGATTCCGGTGGTGTTGCCCGATCCCGACATGCAGAAGGAGATTGTGCAAAGACTGTCGAGCTTGAAGGACAGCACGATCGACGTCACCGTGCAGAATGGCGTGGTCACGCTCTCCGGCAAGAGTCCGTCGGAAGAGGAAGCCATCCAGGCCGAGGATCTGGCGATGCAGACGAACGGCGTGAAGATCGTTCGCGACAGACTGCAGGTCGACAGCAAGAACAGCTCGAACTCGAAGCCGCGTGCGGGCAAACCGGCGCAGCACTAGTCGGACAATGGAGTTGATGTGCTGATACCGGCGCCAGCATCGTGCAAAGGAATAGAGACCGTTCTGTCTTGGACAGAGCGGTCTCTTCTGTTTTGCAGGGAACGATGTGCGACTTTGAGTTTGAGGATCGCAGCGTGTCCCGCGAAGGTGCTCTTAGCCGGGCGTCAATACGATTGGGCAGCGTCAGACCCAGCTATTTTGTATGTTTTCTTTCGCGCCGTCGGTACAATCTGGGCAGAATCAACAAGCTCATGCTTCCTCGTCCCGCTTGGCCGACACGAAGTAACGTGGGGTGAACGATGAACGAGCAAAATCCGCCACCGTACCATCTGCGACGCGCCAGACAGTGTCATAAAATCCAGGGCGCGATCCTGATCGCCTGCCTGGCGATTCTGGGCTATTTGCTCATCGCCCTGGACAGCAAGAATCTTCTTACCCTGCTCCTCGTTCTCATCTTTATTGCTACCCCGCTGACGGTTGCTTTCTTCGCTATCGACCGCAAGATCAAGTACTGGGAGAGCCCGTACCTGCTTTACTCGCAGGAGTTTTGCTATAAGCCGAGATTGAAGTCGGGCATTCGGGTGCCGATTCAGGGCGAATATCATTTCCCCGTGGCGGTGAGCTCGCAGAATGTTCTTGAGCGAATCGATGCCGTAGCCGAGGACGGCATCAACAAATTCTTTGGGCTATATCAGGTTGCAACCGATTACGAAGAGACCAGAAAGCTGCTGGTCGAGATACTCACGCCGGAGATCGATACGCTGGACATCGAAGTGTTCCGCATTCGCATTCTGAAGATTCACTTCCCAACATCGCAACAGTCTTACTCGCTGCTGGCACACTACGAGGCTGAACCGGCTGAGTTCGCCCAGCAGAAATCGATGGCGGCCAGCGCGGAATAACCTTATGAGTCGTGCGCGAACTCGGCGGCGTTGAAGAAACCCGTCCCAGCCATGAGAAAAGATGAGAAGCGTCCTGCTTCTGAAGCGCGGAGCAGGACGCTTCGTTATTTGACCGGCGCCAGGATGTCGTCCAGCCGATCCGGAGTTCCTTCCACCCGCTCCAGGTGCGGATAACGAAGTCCGCCGTGGTAGTCGAGCATGATGGTGCTGTACTGGTCGTCCCGCTTCAAGAGCAGCTTGATCGGATCTTTGCTCTTCTCAGCCGCCAGAATCGCGTCGCGCATCATCTGGATGGTGAACTTCTGATCGTTGACGGCTTCCACGTGCATGTCGGGGCTGATACCTGCCTTGAAGGCCGGGCCATCCCAGGTGACATCGTCCACGCTGCCGTCGGGGCCGAGTCGCATGCCAACCGAGGTCCCGAAGCCAGCCCCGCGCGACATGTCGAGGTGCTTCATCCAGTCCGACATGGTGTCGTTGTAGATGAGGCGGTAGCCGCCGTTGGTGATTCCGCCTTCAGGAACCTGCGGCGCAACGTCGTAGACGCGGGTGCGCAGGAAACTGGCCCAGTCGAATGGCTGGACTGCATTCAGCGCGCTCACCAGGTCATTCAAGGTATAGGTCTTGGTGACGTAGCTGCCGTTGTCGATGCCATAGAACGCTTTCGCAAAGTCGTCGAGCGACTTCTTGCCGCCGCTTAGTTCGCGGATTTTGGTATCGGCGTCGAGCCAAATGAGGTCGGACTCGGGATAGTAGTCGAACGAACGCTGCCAGCTCGGCCAGGTCTCAGGATCGGCGCCGTGTGAGGAGATGATCGGCTGATTGGTAGTGTCGACCAGCGAACGCCATGTGCGTCCGGGACTGTCCTCGAAGCCTGCGACAGTCAGAGCAATCAGATCGCGCTCCTGATCGAGCGTGCATAAACCAGAACGCGCCGTGAGCACGTTGCCGTAGTAATCGGTCAATCCTTCGTACACCCATAGGAGATCGTTCTGCATGGGGACGTTGAAGTTTGGCGTCCACAGATCGGCGGGACGGCGGAACTTGCCATTCCACGAATGCGTGTATTCGTGGGGTAGCAGAGAACGGCCGCCGACTCCGGCCGGCCAATCGGTGAAGTAGTTGGCGCGGGTACCGTCCTCGCTGGACTGATGATGCTCCAGGCCCTTGCCTCCCACGGTGTCGCTCAGAGAGAAGAGGAAGTCGTAGTGGTCGTAATGATGTGAGTTGAAGAGCTTCTGGGCCTGGATGACCAGATTTTTATGGAACTGGAGCTGTTCCGGGGTGAACTCGAGTTGCTCCGGCTTGTCGGCGAAGAGGTCGAGGAAGACCTGATTATCGGGACCGCTGGAGATATCGACGCGCTTGAAGTTGACGCCGGCGTAGAGCGGCGAATCGATGAGCGTGTTCAGCGTGGTGTCTTTGAAGTGAACCACGTTGCCTTCCTGCGAGGCGACTTCAAGAGCGCAGGCAAACTTCCAGCCGTCGGGCATTTTCAGCGACGTCGAGAAAGTGATGCGGCGTGAGAAGTGTCCGGCAGGGTAGAGCAGCACGCTGTTCCAGGTGACGTCGGCGAACTTGTTGGAGATCCGGCCGCGATGCGGATCGATGGGTCCGAGATATTGGAAGTCCGCTTCCAGCGATGTGACGCCGTGCGGGATGTTCACGTGAAAGGCCCACATGTTCACGCGATCGCGAACCCAGGGCACGCGCGTGCCGTTGGCGGTGAGGACCAGTCCGGCGAGATTGCCAATGGAGTTCGAAGGCGAATGGGTGCCCGGCAACCACTGCGGATAGAGCAGCACCATGTCGCCGGCCTTCACCGGGATGGTCTCGTGAACATTGAGGATGCGATCGCTCACGTTAGTGACGTCAACCATCAACGAGAGTGTGCCAGGGTACGGCGTGTCGGCGGGAGCCACGACCGGCGGCGGCAACGGAACAGGCTGAGGGCCGGGATAATTCTGCGCAGAAGCCGCAGGGACGAGGAACAACAAGATAAGAGCTGCGAGAAGCGCGGCGGCGCTTCGACGGCAGACAACCGGTACAGTCATGCCTTTTCCTCCGAAATCAAAACAACAAATGTACACCACTGTGGGCTCGGATACATGGTAGAAGGAACTCAAAACGGTCTTGCGGGACGCATCGAGGCCATCTTTGTCGTAAAACAATTGCATTTAGTCAGGCTATAATGCGGCTCACCCCATGGCCCTGACCTCCGGTACCAAACTTGGACCTTACGAAATTCTCTCCTTCATCGGAGCGGGCGGAATGGGCGAGATTTACGAGGCCCGCGATACTCGTCTGGGCCGCGACGTCGCGCTGAAGGTTCCGCCGCCATCGTTTGCCGCAGACGCGGATCGCCTCCGCCGCTTCGAGCAGGAGGCGCGAGCCATCGCCGCTCTGAGCCATCCAAACATCGTCGCTCTCCACGATATTGGCGAGTATGACGGAGCTCCGTTTCTGGTGCCGGAGCTGCTGGAAGGATAAGTGCAACCCGCATACCGGAGCGCGCGTCCCCTGGCGCGATCAGCCTGACGCCGATTGGAGGCGTCTTCCCGGATCCGCCGATCATTACGCCTGATGGAAATACCTATGGCTTCGACTACCGCATGCGGCTTTCGGCTCTGCACACCGTGAGTGATGTGCGCTAACTCTCCGCTAGATTCCAACCTTTAGAACTGCAAAAAAAAGAGCGACCGAGGGAGCGCTCGGTCGCCGCTAGGATTAAGGGAAGTGTGGCCTGCGTCGTCTTAGTGAGGCATCGCCACGAAGCCCGAGTTGATGGGAGCCGCACCGTAGAAGCCGACCAGCACGCCGTTGTCGTTGATGCCGTTGACGATGGTCGTGCCAACGCCGTTGGGATCATCTTCTGAAGTGAACTGACCGCTACTGACCGTGTAAACGAAGCCGTGGGTCAGGTTCTGGGCGTCCATGTAGGTACCGACCACCTGCCCGCGGTTATTCAGTCCAAGCGCCTGGGTGAAGGTGCTGTTGGGGTAGTCGAGCTGGAGGAACACGCCCGCGTTTAACAGCCAACCATGGTTGACGCTGTTTCCGTCGATGAAGAATCCGCAGACTTCACCGGTGTTGTTGATGCCGGTGGCCTGGGCTCCGCCTACCGCGCCCGGAATAGTGATCACTTCGAAGATACCGCCCACTTCGTCATAGACGTAGGGGAAGTCTGGCGTGCTGTTGTTGGTGCTCATGCTGAAGTATCCGGAAGCCTGCTTGTAGTCGTTCTGGCTCAGCAGCTGGTTGAAGGCCGTGCCAGGGAAATCGACGGTGGTGAAGGCGCCGTTGTTGACGTGGTAGAAGCCGTGAGTGACAGAGTTGCCGTCAACGTAGAAGCCGGAGGTCGTCAGGCTGTTGTTGATGCCGATGACCTGGGTCATCATCGAGCTGGGGAAGTTTTCGACGTTGAAGTTCACCGGCAGATTCAGAGTGAAGCCCTGGTTGTTAATGAAGTTGTGGTAGCCGGCGATGGTCATGTTGTTGTTGATGCCCAGCAACTGGGTGAACGGATCGTTCTGGTCGTTCGGGTTGTTGACAGTGACAAAGCTATAGCTCTGGGCCCACGCTGAAGTGCCAAGCAGAACAGCGACGGCCAGGACGAAGGTAAGTTGTAAGCGTTTCATTGTTTCTTCTCCTCATTTCGGAAGTTCTAGCCGCGGCGGGTTCCTTCAGGCCTTGAAGTAATCTTCAGAACATCAGGGCACCACAACCGCCTCTGTTCATGTATGTGACATTGGCTGGAGAATCCCCTCATGCTCGACCAAAGTTTTTCTGGTCAGGGCTCGGAGGGGTCGGAAAAGGTGGCGGATGTGTGGCCGATTTGGGGTATAATTCTGGCCACAAGTCGCGCTATAACAGGGTTTTAGGCCCCGGGCATACAAAACTTAAGTACCTTTGCCGCATCCGCGAGATTCTCTCTGCCCAGATCTTGCCGGTCGAAGCGAGAGCGTCTCTACATCCACTCCCACAGCTATATCCACAACTGAAGGACTCGTAGATGTCGCCGGACCGGCAGGAAGTGACCCAGCTTCTCCAGCAATGGAGAGCCGGAGACGATCAGGCTCTGGATCAGCTGATGCCGATTGTTTATGAGGAGCTTCGCCGGCTGGCCTCGCGCTGTCTGCGCGCCGAACGTCCCGGTCACACCCTGCGGGCGACGGCTCTGGTTCACGAAGCCTATCTCCGCCTGATGGACGCCGACATTGGATGGCAGGACCGCGCTCACTTTTACGCCGTCGCGGCGCGCGTCGTCCGGCGAATCCTGGTGGAGTACGCGCGTTCACACGGCCGTCAGAAGCGCGGCGGCGGAGAGATTCCGATTCCTCTGGATGAGGCGGTGCTCGTCGGACCGGAGGCGTCATCGACGGTGCTGGACCTGGACGAAGCGCTTCAGCGATTGTCTGCCTTAGACGAACGCAAGAGCGACATCATACAGCTGCTTTTTTTCGGCGGTCTCACCTATGACGAGACTGCGGCGGCTCTCAACATCTCCCCGGCAACGGTTCATCGCGAACTCAAGTTGGCGAAAGCGTGGCTACATCGTGAGCTCTCGCAGAGCGAGGCATAAAGGATCACGCGATGCATGCCGCCGATCAATGGCGCAAGATTGAAGACATCTTCTACGCCGCGCTCGAGCTGGATCCTGCGGCACGTCCTGCGTTCTTGGAGCAGCAATGCGGATCGGACGCAGAGCTGCGAAAAGAAGTCGAGTCGCTTTTGGCGTCCTCCGATAAACCCATAGACTTCGCGCCGCAAGCTGTGGTCGAAGTGGCGCAGAAGATGTCGGCGGAGTCGGCCGCGACCGGGGTACGCCCCGCTCGCTATCGCACCAGCATCGCTCCGGGCACGGAGCTGGCGCACTACAAGGTCATCTCGATGCTGGGCGCGGGAGGTATGGGCGAAGTGTATCTCGCCGAGGACTTGCAGTTGCGCCGCAAAGTCGCGTTGAAGATGCTTGCTCCGGAGCTGACCGGCGATGAACGCGGACTACGCCGCTTTGAGCAGGAAGCGCAGGCGGCTTCGGCCCTGAATCATCCCAACATTCTTACCATTTACGAATTCGGCCGCGCGGACGGGCTGGATTTCATTGCGTCGGAATACGTAGAAGGAACCACGCTGCGGCAGAAGCTGGTGAATGGCCGGCTCGAGCTCAATGCGGCGCTCGAAATCGCCATACAGATGGCCAGCGCATTGGCAGCCGCTCATACCAGCGGAATTGTTCATCGCGATATCAAGCCGGAGAACGTGATTGTTCGCACTGACGGCATCGTGAAGCTGCTCGACTTCGGCATCGCCAAACTGACCGCTGCTCGCAACGAGCAGGCAATGCGGCGAAGCGCCGTGGCGCTGATGTTTGCCACGAGCGAGCCGGGCGTAGTGCGAGGCACGGTGAAGTATATGTCTCCCGAGCAGGCGCGCGGCGTGGCCGTGGATGCGCGCAGCGACATCTTCAGCTTTGGCTCGGTGATGTACGAGATGGTCACCGGCAGAGCGGCGTTCGAAGGTGAGACGGCAAGCGACGTCATTGCCGAAATCCTGAAAGTCGAGCCAAAGCCGCCGGCCGAGTTGATTCCCGATGCGCCGGCGGAGATTGAACGCATCATCGGCAAGGCTCTATGCAAGGATCGCGACTCCCGGTATCAGTCGGCGCAGGAACTACTGAACGATCTGCAGACTCACAAGAAGGATGTGGATTTCCAGGCGCAACTGCAACGGCCCTCGCGGATGCAGGCGGTGAAAGCCGACTCAGACCGGCGATTGGCCATCGCTTCTGAAGAGGCTTCGGCGCAGAGAAGGTCGTGGTTGTGGGTCAGCCTGCTGGCGCTCTGCATCGCGGTTCTAGGCTTCTTCGCCATTCGCAAGCTAAGGCCGCCACAGCCAAAAGGGCCACGCAGCCTGGCGGTGCTTCCGTTTCGAAATCTTAACGGCGATCCAAAAACGGATTTCCTGGGCTTCTCGCTGGCGGACGAAGTCATCACCAAGCTCGATTACGTTAATGCGCTCACGGTTCGCCCGTCGTCTTCGGTGGACAAATATCGCGACCAGGTCGTCGACCCGAAGAAAGTAGCCGCAGACTTAAATGTCGACACACTGCTGACAGGCACGTTCATCAAAGATGGCGACGACCTGCGCATCACCACGCAACTCATCGACGTAAAGCCAGACAAGATTCTCTGGCGCGACACCATCGATGTGAGGTACGACGACTTGTTGACCGTTCAAGACCGCGTGGCGCAGCAAATCATCAAGCAGCTGGAGCTGAATCTGTCACCCGCGGAGGCGGCGAATCTCAAGCCGGGAAAACCGATCGATGCTGTCGCCTACGAGGACTACCTGCGGGGAATCGACCTGTATTCGTTAAACGATTTTTCCGCAGCGATCGCGATGCTGGAAAAAGCTACGGCGCTGGAGCCGAACTACGCGCCGGCTTGGGCGCAGCTCGGCCGCGCCTACACCACCAACGCATCGCTGCAATCCGGAGGTCGCGAGCACTACGGCAAGGCGCAGGCGGCATTCGAGAACGCCATCGCGCTGAATCCAACGCTGGTTGAGCCGCGCATTTACATGGCAAACCTTCTCACCGATACCGGCCGGGTGGAACAGGCAGTACCACTGCTACGTTCCGTGCTGAAAGACAGCCCGAACAACGCCGAAGCACACTGGGAGCTGGGTTATGCGTATCGTTTTGCAGGCATGCTGAACGAGTCGATCGCAGAGTGCGAGAAAGCTCGGCAAAATAATCCTGCAGTCAAAATCAGCAGCTCGGCTATCAACGCGTATTTGTACCGGGGCGAATACGAAAAATTCCTGCAGAGTTTGCCCATGAACGACTCGGCCTACATCCTGTTTTATCGTGGCCTGGCGGAATACTACCTGGATCGCCGCGAGTCGGCCGAACGGGACTTCGACGTCGCCTACGACAGAAATTCCTCTGTGCTTCCTACCAATGTCGGCAAAGCCCTAAGCTACGGCATCAAGGGCAAGAATCCAGCGGGCCTGAAGGTTCTAGAACAAACGGAAGATGAGATTGAAGAGCACGGTGTCAGCGATCCTGAGCTGATGTACAAGATCGCGCAGGCTTACGCCGTGCTGGGCGACAAAGCGGCCGCGCTCCACATGCTGCGCCACAGCATCGGGGGCGGTTTCTTCTGCTATCCGTATTTTGTCCGCGATCCGCTGTTACAAAGTCTGAGGGGCGAACGCGAGTTCCAGGAGCTGGTGGAGCAGGCTCGCCACCGTCACGAGCAGTTCAAATCAATGTTCTTCTAAGTCGGCGTTCGCCCCTTTCTACCGTTCAGTCACAACGGTCTACCGCGACTGGCGGATGGTCAGCATCGATTCTGGCCAAGTGGCTATTGCCGCAACTCCCTCGTCTTCCCAACAATAGAAAGCATGTATCGCAGTAAAGTCGGTTTGTCGTTGTTGTGTGCCGTTCTGGGGTTCGGTCTGGTAGAAAGCAAACCTGAGCAAGCCACCGCTCGCGGTTTGCCGCAGACCGGTCAGGCGTCGGCGGTGAGCCAGACCGCCGGCGCTTCCAAGGTTCCAGTTCTGGTGGAGTTGTTCACCTCCGAAGGCTGTTCCAGCTGCCCTCCCGCAGACGCGTTCGTCGCCAAGATGGATAGCGCGCAACCGGTTCCGGGCGCGGAGTTGATCGTGCTGAGTGAGCACGTCGACTACTGGGACCACGACGGCTGGAAAGATCCAAACTCGTCGCCGGTGATGACCCAGCGTCAAATTGCCTACGTGAAGGAACTTCATCTGAAGGAGCCGTACACGCCGCAGATCATCGTGGACGGGACTTCGGAGATGCGGGCCAACGATCAGCAGCAGGTTTCCACGGTGCTCAACCAAGCGGTGGCGCAATCGACTGTGCCGATTCGAATCGATGAGGTGAAGGTCGATCCCAAGAGCCCCAACGTGGTTCGGCTCCGGATTGATACTGACGGAAATGGCCAGAAGGACAATGCGGATGTGTACGTAGCCGTGGCGCTGAATCACTTCGCTTCGCAAGTGTCACGCGGTGAAAACAGCGGTCATGAACTGACGAGTGTTGCCGTCGTGCAGGATCTCTCTGAGATCGGCACTCTGCATAAAGGGAAAGCATTCGACAAGAATGTCACGCTCAAGCTGAAGCCCGGCACTGACCCAAATAACGTTCGCATCGTCGCTTTTCTGCAACAGCCGGGGCCGTCGAGGGTGGTAGGGGCGGCCATGCAGAAGTTGTCTGATTAAGGATGTCACTCATGCACTTTCCGGTTCTTTCCTGTTTTTTGTTGGGTGAAACTCGCATGCAGGTTCTGCTGCCCTATGTGTGTGGCATCGCCGTTCTGTGTATTGGATTGTGGTACGCGCGTAAACACCTGAGACCGCGCCTCGGCGTGGAGGCGCTTACGTCCCTGGGGCCGATCTTCTATGCTCTGCCGCTCGCTGCATTTGGCGCGGACCACTTTGTGTTCAGGGATTCCATCGTTCAGATCGTTCCCTCGTATATGCCGGCGCCGATGTTCTGGGTGTACCTGGTTGGCGCGGGGCTGATCGCGGCAGCGCTGGCGATCGCGGTACAGCAGCAAGTGGAACCGGCGGCGCTGTCGCTGACGGCCATGTTCGCCATCTTTGAGCTGACGGTACACATCCCAAACCTCTTTCGAGAGCCATCCAGTCGCTTCATCTGGGCTGTGGCGGCACGCGACCTGGCTTTTCTTGGAGGTGCGTTGTCGCTGGCTATCACGCAAAGCGTAGCGTGGCCGCGGAACCGGATACGGATTCTCACCACAGTAGCTCGATACTGCATCGGCATTCCCGTCACTTTCTTTGGGGTCGAGCAAATTCTGCACCCGCAGAATGTCCCTGCGGTACCGCTGGTGGCAACCACGCCGGCGTGGATGCCTGGTCATGCATTGTGGGGGTACGTGACCGGCGCGGTATTTGTGCTGGCAGGTCTTTGTATGGTGTGTAATCTGCAAACGCGCCGGGCCGCAAACTGGGTGGGCGGCATGACACTGTTCGTGGTGCTCGTCGTCTACCTGCCCATCACGATTGCCAATGCATCCAATATCGAAGTCGGCTGGAACTATTTTGCTGATACGCTCATGTTGGCCGGCAGCGTGTATATGTTTGCCGAAACCCAGACCGTGGAGCTCGTGTCGCAGACTGCAATCGCGTGATCGAGGACGGCGTTAAGTCTGACTCTGCTTACCGTCGAGCAGGCGTGCGAGCTTTTGTACGGCACGCGGAATCTCTGCTGTCGACACGCTGCCAAACCCTAAGATGAAACCTGAGCGGGCACGTTTTCCGAAGTAGGCGGAGGACAGCGGCCACAGCCAAAGATTTTGCCGAGCCGCGCGCTCGGCGATCTCTGTATCGCGCAGTCGCGCCGGCAGAGTCACGGTGAGATGCATGCCGGCGTCGCTGCCCAAAATCTCTACGCGCGTTCCCAATTCCTTGCGAATACTTTCCACCAGCACCGTCCTTCGTTCGCGATAAGTCATGCGCATCCGACGGAGGTGCCGCGCGAAGTGTCCTTCGTCGATGAAGTCGGCGACTACATCCTGAAAGAACGTGGGAGGTCCGAGGTCGGTGGCCCAGCGCGTCGCCGCAAAACGGTCCACCAGACTAGACGGGAGCACCATGTAGCCCATACGCAGTCCGGGGAATAGCACCTTGCTAAACGTCCCAACGTAGATCACGCGGGAGTTCGTGTCGAGCCCCTGCATCGACGCGACCGGCGAGCCATCGTAGCGAAATTCGCTGTCATAATCGTCCTCGATGATCCATGACGCAGTCTCATTCGCCCAGCTCAGCAGGCGAAGTCGTCGCGCGGCGCTCATGGTTACGCCGAGAGGGAACTGATGCGAAGGGGTGACAAACGCTACTCGGGCGGCGCTGTACTTTCGGGCAGCCATAGCAACATCCAGACCTTCGTTGTCCACGGGGATGGGGACGACGCGGCATCCGGTCATCAGGAATGCGTCGCGCGCGAATGGATAGCCCGGTTCTTCGAAGCAAACCTCCGCGCCCGGTTTGAGAAGGACGTGAGCTGCAATCGCCAGCGCCTGCTGGGAGCCGTTGACGATCATGATCTGATCTGCCTCACATCGCAGCGAGCGCGAGGCGCGCAGATACTCAGCGAGCGTTTCGCGAAGATGCTTCGAGCCCATTCGATCGCCGTAGTGAAGAAACCTGGCATCGGTGTTCCGGGCGCGTCGCGTCACCAGCTTCGACCAGATTTGTGTCGGGAACTCTTCGACTGCGATTTGTCCGACACCAAACGCGCCCCAACCGCGCAGCCAGGGAGGACGCAGAATTGTTGCTTGGGAAGCAATCGACGGCTTGGGCGCGGAGCTCCGTCTCGCGCTGCTACCGGCGGGTGTGGTTCGGCTCGGCGGCCGGCTCGACATGAATTGTTCGGGCAGAGAGCCGCAAACCGCAGTCCCGGCACCGACGCGGCTTTCGAGGTAGCCTTCGGCTAATAGTTGCGCGTAAGCATTCAGGACCGGAAAGCGCGAAACTCCCAGCTCGATTGCCAGAGTTCGCGATGACGGGATTCTCTGCCGCGGTCGCAGATTGCCCTGAACGATGCCGGTGCGCAGCGCCTCATAGATCTGCCGATGCAGGGGAGTGCCGCTCTTGCGGTCGACAACAATCAGGGGAAGAATACCGGAGGGCACCTTCTTCATCGTTGGGCAATGATAGTGGTCATGGCGAAACGGCGTCAATCGACGCTGAAGCCCGACCACTTCGACTTGGTCTTACGGCTGAAACCCCGGCAGATCCACGCGTCGTGCGACGTGATCTTTGATCCAGTGTGGATCCCACCATTCCTTGGGATCGATCTGGACACCATCCAATTGCATGGCGAAGTGGATGTGATCGCCTCCGGCCATGCCCGTCTGCCCGCTCAGTCCCATCACCTGGCCTTGCTTCACCACATCGCCTTCGTGAACGTCGATGCGGCTGAGATGGCCATAGATGGTTTGCAATCCGTAACCGTGGTCGACGACGATGCAGTTGCCATAGATTCCCAGCGGCGCGGCGTACACCACCTTGCCGTCGTTCGAGGCCTGCACGCCAACGTGCTGCGTGACCGCGAGGTCGTATCCAAGGTGAACCTGCTGATCGATCTTCTTACCGTGATAGATGTAGTTGCGCAGGTCGGCAAAATGCGCTTCGGCTTGCGAGTGAGGCTGGCGAATGAACGGCTTCGACCATAGGAATTTGTCGGCTGTCTTGTACTGAAGGTCGGAGAGAGTCTTGTTGTTGGCGACGCGCATCTGGCTGTTGATCTTCACGAAGCGCTCGACCATGTCGCCGCTGCCATTGGGATCGAGTTCGTTGACCACCTTCTGCATAAAGGCGTCGCTGACCTGGAGGTCGTGCTCGGTGTACTTCGGCTGCTCTTTCTTGGGGAAGATCACGACCAGCGGGCTGGTCACGTCGCTACCGGTGCCGTTCCCTGCGTAGACCACCGGTACGGTATCGGTAGGCATATTCCAGGCGAAGGCGTACATCGAGAACAGTCCCGGCTTGCCGCCCGGCATCGGCCACGCGCGAAACTTTTGATCGCCGACGCGCACCCCGGCCTCTGTCCATCCGCCGGAGACGCCGAAGGTCGCCAGGTCTGCCATGCCGACATAGAGGTAGTGCTGCTCGGAATCGACACTGAGCGAGGGCGGCTGGGTGATTACCGTGATCTCGCGTTCGGCGCTGCCGCTCTTGCGCATCAAGTCATTCGAGGTCGCCTCGACGATCAACTTCGCCTTGCCCGCCTGCAACTGCGGCGTAGACTTCACGCCGGCCATGAAGATCACCGTGCTCTCGCCTGAGGTCAACGGCTGCGTGCTGGAGAAGACAGGGTAGCGGTTGCCGTTCTGCTCGACGACGGCTTGCACGCTGCGAACGCCGTGCGGGTCGCGGACTTGGACCGTAACCGGGGTGGCCTGGCCTACGGAAGCTAGCGAGGATGGGATCTCGACAACAGGCGTGGCTGAGCGAACTACAACGAACACGACCAGCAACACTACGACAGCGGCGACGACAAGCAGCAGTTTCTTCACACCCCAGTTTATCGCGTGAGTGCGGCGGCGGCTTTGTCGTCAGGGATGTTCAACCGGGTTCCGGGTTAAACCTGCGCGGACGCAAGGGTGGTCGGTCAAGGTCATCGGTGTGGCACAATGGCGGCCATGAGAGTCTGATCCTGCAGATCCCTGCACTTTCACGCCTCGACTGCTTCGGGAGGCGGCAGCCCCGCAAGCCAATCGCTACGGTAGCCATAGAACCTCCTCAGGAGGCCGGCAGTGGTCCGATTTCTTGCGCGGCATGACACGCATGGTCATCCCTTGACCCGCTATGACACTTGCCTCACGGCAAGGCAAAGTCAAAACTGCCACCACGCAACTCAATCTGTTTGATTCTTCCGTCCGTCTGGGCCGAACAAAGCCCGTGTGCTTCCTGGAAGGTCACGAAGATAGGCCGTGGGTATCCAAAGGTGATACGCGGCTTCGCACGCAGGTGGTTATCGCCACCACGTCAGTTGGAACATGGTTAGAAGGATTTGAGGCAAGAGGACAATCATGAATGTTCGACTCAGCTGCCGAGCTTTTCTCTTCTGTGTTGGTCTGGCTTCGTCCCTGATGGCGCAAAACACGAACAGCACGGTTACCACGGTTCAGGTACCTCGGCTGATGCGTATCAGCGGAACCCTGAATCTTGGGCCGGAGACGGCCGGGGTCTCGGCTACGGGCGTGACCGGTGGGGCAGCGAGCGAAGCTGACGTTCATCGTACCGGCGGCGTCGTGGGCGTAACCTTCGCGCTGTATGCCGAAGAGACGGGCGGTGCCCCGCTATGGCTGGAGACACAGAATGTGCAGGTCGATAACACCGGCCATTACAGCGTGCTGCTCGGGTCGACTCAAGCCGAAGGACTGCCGATCGAACTGTTTACCTCCGGGCAGGCGCAATGGCTCGGCATACAGCAGCAGGGACAGCCGGAGCAGGCTCGCATCATGCTGTTCAGCGTGCCCTACGCATTGAAGGCAGCCGATGCAGAGACATTTGGCGGCAAGCCGCCGTCGGCGTACGCGCCAGCTCAACCTGAGCAGACAGCTCCGTCATCGGCCTCAGCACCGGCGGAATCGCCATCGACCGTTGCACCGACGGCGGCGCCGACCAGTGGTTCGGGAGGGTCGAAAAATTCTCCACATCCCCTGCCGATCACGGGCAGCGGCACCACGAACTACCTGCCGATTTGGACCAACGCTTCAACCCTGGGGAGTTCCGTCCTCTATCAGAGTCCCAGTGGCGGAATCGGCATCGGCACCACCACGCCAGCGGCCACCCTTGATGTGCACAGCAGTTTGATGATCGCGGTTTTCGGCAACACCAGCGTCGCAAGCAGTGGCGTCGGCGTTTTCGGCTCGAGCACCTCGACCACGGGCACCAACTACGGTGTGTCGGGCATTTCCGACAGCGTTAACGGAGCCGGCGTCTATGGACAGGAGACCGCGGGAACGGGCCTCAACGCCGGAGTGAACGGAGTATCCACCAGCACATCAGGCGTAGGTGTCTATGGGCAGGCCACTTCCACCACTGGCAACACCATCGGGGTCCTGGGCGTTTCTGCCAGTTCGAGTGGATTCGGCGGAAACTTTTCCAATACTTCCACCAGTGGAACCAGTACTGGACTGATTGCCATTACGTCAAGCCCCGATGGCATCGGCCTCTACTCCGAAGGAGTCTCGTCCAGCATGACCGGTGAAGGGCTTACCGACTTTCCGCTCGGCGTCTGGGGCGATACCAATGTCTCGGGCGGTGTGGCTGTCGCCGGAACCGCCGACGACGGGGTCGCGGTCGAAGGACGCAATGACTCCACCAACATCGCCACTGCGGACTTCGAGAACGAGGAGGATTCCAACGAGACCGCGCCTGTTCTGCTGGCTCACGCTACCAACACGGGCGGCAATTGCCTGATCGACGCGGGTGGCGACCTCTACTGCAACGGCACCAAATCGGGTGTGGTGCCCGTCGATGGCGGTTCACGCAAGGTAGCGCTCTACGCCGTCGAGGCGCCGGAAAACTGGTTTGAAGATTTTGGCGCGGGGCAGCTGGTCCACGGCTCGGCCGTCATCGCCTTCGAGCCCACCTACGCCCAGACCATCAACAGCGAGATGGAGTATCACGTCTTCCTGACTCCCACCGGCGACTGCAAAGGTCTGTACGTCAGCAACAGGACCGCCAGTGGCTTCGAAGTGCATGAACTCGGCGGTGGGACATCCAACATCGGCTTCGACTACCGCATCATGGCGCGCCGCAAAGGCTACGAGCAGATAAGACTGGCCGACAAGACCGAGCAGTTTTCGCCCAAAGCCAAGCAGAATCCATCACGACGCGAGGCTACGGCACCCGCCAAGCCGTCTCATGGGCTGCTGCAGCCTTATCCCTTTTCACTTCCCAAGATCACCTCGCTGGTTCCCTCCACGGACAAGCAATGACTGGACGAGGAGCGATGCGATTGTTCGTGTCCCATAACCGGCGAGGAGGGAAGATGCGAATCGGATTCAGTTGTGCTGTCCTGCTGACACTAGGAATGATGCTGCCAGGCGCAGCCCAGACCTCAGGCGGTGCCGGCTCGGCTTCGTCGGTGCTGGTGCCTCGGCTCATCCGCTTCGGTGGCACTCTGGCCACGGACTCCGGCGGGGCCGCGACTCATGCGCGCGTCACCTTCGCTCTCTACCGCGACCAAACCGGCGGGTCGCCGTTATGGACGGAAACCCAGGATGTGCAGGAAGACAATGCGGGCCGTTACGCAGTGTCGCTCGGCTCCAGCCGGGCCGAGGGACTGCCGCTTGAGCTGTTCACTTCGCTACAGGCGCGATGGCTGGGGGTGTGCCGCGAAGGCGAAAAGGAGCAACCGCGCATCCTGTTGTTGACCGTACCGTATGCGCTGAAGGCCGCCGATACGGAAACTCTGGGCGGCAAACCGCCGTCGGCGTATGCCGCGGCCGCTCCCTCCGGCGACGGCAATTCTGCCGCGGGACCCGGCAGCACCGATCTGAACGGCCGAGCCCCGCTGGCCCAGATCTCAGGAAGCGGCACCACCAACTTTGTCCCGCTGTGGACCAGCGTCTCCAACCTCTCTAGTTCGCCTTTTACCCAAAACGCCACTGGAACAGTTGGCTTCGGCGGTACCCTTGCGGATATTCAGTTCGTGATTCCCGGCGGCAGTACCGCGCTGGCCGGGGTGACGTCTCAGCCCAACGGCACAGGCGTCAGCGGAAGCACGACTGCCAACCAGGGCAGTTTGTACGGAGTACTCGGACTCAGTCAAGGCCCCACCGGAATTGGGGTCGTAGGTAAGAACACTGCCTCCACCGGTGCGGCAGTTGGCACGCTGGGTGTCAACAACGGCGACGGTGGCTTCTTCGGGCCGAGCATAGGAGTGGGCGCAATGGCCAGCGCCGCCAGCGGCACGACCTCCGGCGTGGCGGGCGTCAGCGCCAGTCCCGACGGCTTCGGCGGTAGCTTCAAGAACACGGTCACCGGCGCGCGTCACGCCGGCCGGAGCGCACTCAACCCTCGCCATAGCGACGAAGGCAACGTTCAGGACGTGGGCGTCCAAGCCGAGGGTGGCAACTATACGAACGGCTTCGGCACGGTGGGAGTCGGCATCGCGTTAAGCGCGACCAGTTACCTGGGGTTCCCCGCCGGCATCTGGGGGACAACCAACTCCGACGGCGGTATTGGTCTGGTGGGCACCGCCGACGACGCCATCGCCGTGCGCGGCTTCAACAACAGTACCGACCCCCATGTCCCCGCCGGCTACTTCGATAACGTCCAGAACCGCAGCGAGATTGCTCCCATCATCCTGGTGCGCAGCAGACCCTTCGATGGCCTCTGCGAGTTTGACGTCAGCGGCGACTTGACGTGCAGCGGCTCCATATCGGCAGTCGTTCCGGTGGAGAGCGGCTTGCGCAGCGTTGCGATGTACGCGGAGGACTCACCGGAGAACTGGTTTGAAGATGCCGGCACCGGCAGACTTGAGCATGGCGCTGCAACCGTCGCGCTTGAGCCGATCTTTGCACAGACTGTCAACAGCGCTGTCCAGTATCACGTGTTCGTAACGCCGACGGGGGAATGCAATGGCCTGTATATCGGCAATAAAACCGCGAGCGGATTTGAAGTCCACGAATTAGGCGGCGGGACGTCTAGCGTCGGCTTCGATTACCGGATTGTCGTTCGCCGTAAGGGCTTCGAAGAGGTTCGCCTGGCCGATAAGACAGAGCAATTCAGCGCGCATGTCGCAACCCGAGCCAAGCACACGTCAACCGGCAGTTCAAATCGATAACTGTTTGCGCAAAAGAGTTGGATCGCCCGCGAGGAGGAGAACTTTGCAACAGAAACTTACAGCTGGCACTCGTTTCGTGTGCCGGATTTCTGCCGGTCTCCTCCTGAGCGCAACTGGCGCAGTCGCCCAGACCTTGATCACGACAGTGGATACTGGAACAACCCCGGTCGCCGCCGCCGTCAATATCGCTACCAACACGGTCTACACCGCCAATTACGGATCGAATAACGTAACCGTCATCAATGGGTCCACTAACCAGGCTACGACCGTCGCGGCCGGTCAGTATCCCTACGACGTCAGAGCGAACCCGCTCACCAACAAGATTTACGTCTCCAATTTCTGTGGAAACGATCCAAGCTGCCAAAGCCCGGGTACTGTCACCGTAATCGATGGATCTACGAACAACACCACGACGGTGAATGTCGGGATGGCTCCCTACCAGGCAGCAATCAATACCGTGACCAATCAGATTTATGTTGCTAACAGTGGTGGCAATACGTTGACCATCATCGATGGGGCGACCAATCAAACCAGCAGCGTCACGGTGGGCAACGGACCTCAGGGTCTGGCGGTGAACTCCGCCACCAACACAATCTATGTGCCGAATTTCGCTGACAACAGCATCAGCATTGTGAATGGAACGACACTGGCGACTACTACGGTGGCTGCGGGGGGAAACCCGGTCGAGGCGGTAGTTAATTCCGTCACCAATAAAATCTATGTCATCAACAACACCGGCAACACGGTGACGGTGATTGATGGAGCGACGAACAATACTGCGACCGTAAATACCGATCTGAACCCCTCGGGGATCGACATTAACCAGGTCACTAACAAAATCTATGTCGCCAACTTCGGATCCAACACAGTTACGGTAATTGACGGCGCGACGCAGGACACCACATCGGTAACGGTTGGAAACTCGCCTAGCGAGATCGTTGTCGACCCCGTTACTAACAAGATCTACGTCTCGAATTACGCCGACAACTCGATGACCATGATCGACGGCGCCACCAACCAGACCACGACGATGCCCGTTGGAAATACCCCGGGTTCGATCGCAGCGAACCTCATCACGAATCGTGTTTACGTCGAGAATTATGGTGACAATACGGTCTCGGTTTTTGCCGGAGTGAATGCTGCGCCGCTGCAATTCGTGCCTCTGACCCCATGCCGGTTGGTGGACACCAGGCAGGGAAGTCCGATACAGGGCGGCACATCGCAGAGCTTTTCTCTTCCGCAGCAAGGCACATGCGGAGCGAGCATCCCTAGTTCGGCCGCCGCATTTTCGTTGAATGTAACCGCGCTCCCCATGGGGCGTCTGGGCTACTTGACCGCGTGGCCCACCGGCGAAGATCAGCCGCTGGTCTCGCTGATGAACTCCGACGGACGCAACAAAGCCAATGCAGCTCTCATTCCGGCGGGGTATGAAGGGTCGGTGAGTGTGTATGTCACCAACACGTCGAACCTTCTGATCGACATTGACGGATACTTTGCATCGCCCACGGGACAGACGCTGCAGTTCTATCCTATGACGCCTTGCCGCGTGATCGATACGCGAGGCGCGAATGGCCAATTAGGCGGACCTTTCCTGGCGCAGAGCCAGGAGCGCGATTTCCCCGTGCTCACCAGTTCGTGTATTCCTCAAGGCGTGACGCCGGCAGCGTATTCCTTCAACGTGACCGTTGTACCGTATCCTTCCGGCCAGCCCCTCGGATATCTGACGGTCTGGCCGCAGGGGGAATCGCAGCCGATCGTGTCGACACTCAACAATCCGAGGGGAACCACCGTCGCGAACGGCGCAATCGTGCCAGCAGGAACCGGTGGGGGCATCGCCGTCTACCCGAGTCAGACGACGAATCTAGTCGTGGACATCAACGGCTATTTCGCGCCGTCGGGTACAGGGGGACTCTCTTTGTACCCCCTGGCGCCATGCCGCGTTTTCGACTCACGCAACGTGGGCAACGGGCAGCCCTTCAGCGGAACGTTGAGCCCGCCAGTAGATGTTGCAGGCAGCGTTTGCGAGCCGCCCAGCGCGGCCCAGGGATATGTGTTCAACGCTACAGTCGTTCCTTCGGGGCCGCTCGGCTACCTGACGTTATGGCCTGACGGTGCACAGCAGCCGCTGGCGTCCACGCTCAATTCAGCCGATGGGGCTGTCGCTTCGAACATCGCGATACTGCAGAGCCTCGATGGCAAGACGGACGCGTACGCATCGGCACTCACGCAATTAATAATCGATATCTCAAGCTACTTCGCACCGTAACCCCAGTTTTGCTTCGAGGGTTTGCGCACTACACAACGGCGTGTCGATGCACACTGATTTTGAGTTTGCGGATTCCGTCCTGAATCTGTCTTGGGTCGACCCCTCCGTAACCGAGAATCAGGCCTCCCCGCTTGGGCGCTTTTAAATAACAGGACGACAACGGCATTGCGGAAATGCCGTTCTGAGCGGCGTGCTTCGATACTGACACGTCACTCATCCCCGGCGGCAGCAATGCAACCAGATGCATGCCCGCTTCGTCGCCGATTACTTCGAGGTTCCTGCCCATCTGAGATTGGATCGCGCAAACGAGTGCCTCGCGACGATCCATATAGAGCATTCGCATTCTGCGGATGTGGCGTGCAAAGTGTCCATCAGCGATGAAATCGGTTAAGGCGGCTTGGAAGAGCGTCGATGAAAAGATGTCAGCAGCATCACGTGCCGCGGAGAAAGCCGGCAGCAGATCCTTGGGGACAACCATGTAGCCCAGTCGTAACGCCGGAAACAGAACCTTGCTGAAGGTTCCGACGTAAATGACCCTGCCGTGCACGTCCAGGCCCTGCAGAGATGCGATAGGTCGACTGGCAAACCGATATTCGCTGTCGTAATCGTCCTCGATGATCCAGGCATCCGAGTGCGCTGCCCACTGCAGCAGCGACATGCGGCGCGCAGCGCTCATTGTCATCCCTAACGGGTACTGATGTGACGGCGTCACGTAAGCCACACGCGCGTGGCGGCCTCGACGGTTAATTTCTGGAACAACGATTCCCTCGCTATCTGCCGGAACTG
The DNA here is from genome assembly GCA_035482295.1 of Verrucomicrobiia bacterium. Classification (GTDB taxonomy): domain Bacteria; phylum Acidobacteriota; class Terriglobia; order Terriglobales; family Acidobacteriaceae; genus Bog-257. Next base: position 4,144 of record DATHQX010000049.1, on the reverse strand, counting down.
GAATTAACTCGGCGCCAGCGGCAGTGAAAGCCACGCGGGCACCTGGATAGCCGGGTTCTTCCATCACCACCTGGTCTTTGGGATCCAATAGAACTTGCGCCGAGATCTGCAGGGCTTGTTGAGATCCGGTCGTAATTAAGATTTGCGACGCATCGCATCGCACGCCGCGAAACGTGCTCAGATACTCGGCGACGGCTTCACGGAACGGCAGATACCCCATTACATCGCCATAAGCCATGCTGGCTCGAGACAGCTTTCTAGAATGTCGAACAACCAGCTTCGACCAGATCTCGACTGGAAACTGATCGAGAGCAGGCAGGCTGACTCGAAAAGGACCAAGGTTGCGGAGCCACGGTTCCGAAGGCAGCTTCAACAAGATACTTGCACGCGTCGATACCTTGCGTCGTCCCGGCTTGGCGCTGGCCCCCTGCAAACCTTTGCGTTGCGTTGGTAGAAAGCCGAGTGCGTCATCCGGAATGGTTCTGGCCACAGACGTACCCGATCCGGCGAATGTTTCCAGATAGCCCTCAGAGTGCAGTTGCTCGTATGCGTTGAAGACTGAAATGCGGGAAATCTGCAACTCGGCGGCCATACTGCGAGTTGACGGAACACGTTGGCCCGGGCGCATTCGGCCTTCGGTGATTGCGCTTCTGAACCAATCATAGAGTTGGCGATAGATCGGACACGTTCCCCGCCTGTCGAGCGATATCGGTGGGACGAGGGCTGCAGATGTTCGTTTCATAGAAAGCTGCTTCTTTAAGTGGCCTTAGTATATCAGCCAAAAGTGGCTATTGTTGGATACCACTTCAGCAAGTTATCGTTCTCCCGAGTGCAGGGCAGTTGGTTAGATTTTCGCGTCAATAGGCCGCGACGTTCGTGAAAGGAGCGAGAGGAAATAAGTCATGCGGGGACTCAACATTTGGTTCTATCTGCTTCTGTCAGGAGTGACCGTCGTCTTTCAACCACTGCAGGCAGCGAGTCTGCAGAGCCCTGGTTCTTCGACTGCGAGTCAACAACCAGAACGCGATGGTCAGCACGATTTTGATTTTGAGCTTGGTATCTGGAAAACTCAGCTGAAGTTAAGTTCCCGTCTGGGACATCCGTTTACCGGCCCTAAAACCTGGAGCGAATACGACGGCACGTCCATCGTTCGAGAGATTTGGAATGGACGAGCGAATATCGTCGAACTCGAGGTCGATGGTCCCACCGGTCACGTGGAAGGACTAAGTCTACGCCTGTACAATCCCCAATCACATCAGTGGAGCCTGAATTTCGCGAACAGCAAGGTCGCAACCGTAGGGGTACCCACGGTCGGCGAATTCAAGAATGGTCGCGGCGAATTCTACGATCAGGAAAGAATAAATGGCAGAGTGATGCTGGTCCGAAATGTCTGGTCCGACATCACGCCCAATTCTTGTCATTTCGAACAAGCATTCTCCGATGATGGCGGCAAGACCTGGGAGACAAACTGGATTGCAAATGACACACGTGTAACCAGGGAGTCAGCGGCGGCGGAAACAGGGCCTCCGCTGAATGTTACGGATCGGAATGGCCAACACGATTTCGACTTTTCGTTCGGCAGCTGGAAGACCCACATAAAACGGCTTCAGCATCCCCTTTACGGTTCCTCTACGTGGGCAGAGTATGAAGGCACTTCCGTCGTCCGCAAGATTTGGAACGGCCGCGCGGGTCTGGGAGAGACCGAAGCCGACGGCCCAGGGGGACACATCGAAGCCATGTCTCTTCGTCTGTACAATCCCGAGACCCATCAGTGGAACCTGATGTATGCGAGCAGCCAGAACGGTATCCTGAGCGTGGCTTCGAGCGGCGAGTTTAAGAACGGGCGTGGCGAGTTCATCGATAGCGAATCATTTAATGGGAAAAACATTTTGGTTCGACAAGTCTGGTCGGATGTGACTCCAGCTTCCTGCCATTTCGAGCAGGCATTTTCGGCGGATGGGGGCAAGACCTGGGAAGTGAACTGGATGGCGACTGACACACGGGTGAGTGATGAATCTGACAAAGCGCAGTGAACTCCGGCGCATACCAGCCAGAGGGTCGCATGACTGGGACACCGTTTCCCGGATTTTGGACGCGGGTTTTCTTGCTCACGTGGGATTTTGTCTATCGGATCAGCCTTTTGTGATCCCGACACTCTACGGGCGGGACGGGGACAAGCTTTATTTGCACGGCTCATCCGCGAGTCGCATGCTCGGGGAACTTGAGATCGGCATACCCGCGTGTGTAACCGTGACTCTGGTGGATGGGCTGGTGTTGTCGCGATCTGCATTCGACCATTCCATGAACTATCGTTCGGTGGTTGCGTTCGGAGTGGCGCGCAAGATCGTGGATACTGCCCGAAAGATTAACTCGTTGCGAATCATTTCCGAGCATCTTATCCGGGGCCGCTGGGCGGAGGTTCGAGGACCCAGTGAGAGCGAGTTGAAAGCGACCAGCGTGCTGGAATTCGCAATCGACGAAGCCTCAGCTAAGGTGAGAACGGGCCCGCCGCTGGACGAAGAAAACGATTATGGATTGCCGGTGTGGGCTGGCGTATTACCTCTGGAGATCCGATCCAAGCCGCCAATACCAGACGACAAACTGGTTGATGGCGTCGCTGTTCCTGAGTACGTGATGCGCTACGACGCTCGGCTCAACGGCAAACCCTGACGTTCTTCCAATGCTGCGTTCCACCATCGCTACGTTCGCTGCTCTCCGGCAAGAGTATGTCGGAGGTAACCCGCGACGTCGCTGACGAAGCGGTGCACCGACACTTCTGCGATGCGATGGCCGACGATCGCGTTCATGGTCTTTCCCACGGAGCCGAATGGCGGCTCGTAAATCCCACAAAAATCCAGCTGTGTCTCGGTCGTGGTCAGCGGGTATATGGAAAGCTCGCCACGCATGAAGGGAAATAGCCGCGGCATGGTTGCGGCCTCCCACTCCAGAAGTAATTTTGTGGTGGCGCTGGAAGACGTATCGGCGGTCTTCTCCTCAATGCCTGTGACGATGATCTTAATGTCGGTTTTCACTCCGACACCGCCGAAATCGACGTGCAGCTCAGCGGCAACCGATTCTGCGCGATGAGCAGCTGCCGTGGTCGCGGACTGGAACACGGCAAGTGCGTTTTGTTTGAGCGTATCGCGGACGCGATCGTAGGGATGGTTCACATAATCGTAGCTGCGGATCCCAGGTCCCGTATTCATCAAGTTGTTCCGATAGAGGCGTCACCAGCTTACGAGCTGGGCAGCCACGCCACTGTACCATAGTGCGTCCAAGGATCGATGTTGCGGATTCGCTGCAAAACAATACCTCACAGCATTGCCCGTTCGGATGCCGGGCTCCTCAAAACCCCAGCAAATCATTTTGCTTGTGTATGATATCTACCATTTCAGATTGAGTCGGTAGGCGCTATCCAAGGGTGAGGAGGTTCGATGGCCCATATTGATGTCCCACTGTCGCGCTCGGGGTTCGGACAGACACGGCGCGCTGACAACTGGTGGGTGCAACCGCTAGTCGTGTTTTTGCTTCTCTCGGCGTTTATTGTTTATGCCACCTGGGCTGCCTTGCAGGGTCAGCACTATCGATTCGGGCCGTATCTCTCGCCTTTCTACTCACCGGAATTGTTCGGTCCTCAAGGCTGGTTTGGCCGCATGCCGGCTTGGATTCCTGCGTCGGTTACCGGAGCAATGCTCATTCTTTGGGCGCCGGGTGGATTTCGATTTACCTGCTACTACTACCGAGGGGCTTATTACAAGGCTTTCTGGGCCGACCCACCGTCCTGTACGGTAGGTGAACCGCGGAAGACGTATCTCGGAGAACGGTCTTTTCCATTAATTGTGCAAAACGTGCATCGATATTTTCTCTACCTGGCACTGGCCTTCCTTGTCATTCTTGGACGCGACGTCTGGGACGCATTCTGGTTCAACGGCCGATTCGGCATAGGCATTGGAACTCTGGTCCTGCTGGTCAATCTGATATTGCTGACCTCCTACACCTTCAGCTGTCATTCCTTTCGTCACATTGTCGGCGGCTTTCGCGACCGGCTGGCCGGCGCCCCAACCCGCAAAAAGATCTATGACTGCGTGAGTTGTCTCAACCGGCGGCATATGGTCTTCGCCTGGTGCAGCCTCTTCAGCGTGGC
>DATHQX010000048.1:0-11378 GCA_035482295.1 Verrucomicrobiia bacterium | reverse complement strand
GAGCCAAGCTCATCCACGACCTCGTCAATCATTTCGAGATATTCGATCATCAGGTCGCGCACCGGGACCTCTTCCTCGCGGCCGAAATCGATCAGCTTGCCTTCGAGTCCGTAGCGCGAGGCGCGGAATTTATTTTCCGAGATGAGCGCACGTCCATAGATGCGGTAACTCTTGTTGGATGCGTGCAGCTTGTACAACATCGCCATGGTCGCCTGAATTAGTGCGGCGATGGCGACGGTCTCATCCAGGCGCATGGGGAGATCGCAAACCCGCACTTCCAGCGTGTCGAAGAACGGATGCGGCCGGATATCCCACCAGATCTTCTTGCCGTTATCGATGCAATTGGTCTTCACCAGCAGCGCGACAAAGTTCTCGTAGTCCGACCAGTTGGCAAACGTGTCGGGAATGCCGGTGCGCGGGAAGCGCTCGAAGACCTTGCAGCGATACGATTTGAAGCCCGAATTCATGCCCATCCAGAAAGGCGAATTCGTCGACAGCGCGAGAATGTGCGGCAGGAAATACCGCATTGAATTCATGATGTGGATAGCGGTGTTGCGGTCTTCGATGCCGATATGCACGTGCAGGCCGAAGACCAGGTTGGCGCGCGCGATCAACTGCATGTCCTCGACCACGCGGTGATACCGCTCGTCAGGATAAATTTCCTGCAGCTTCCAGTCGGAGAAGGGATGGGTGCTGCCGGCCGCGAGCAGCATGCCGTGCTCGCTGGCCAGCGTGATCACCTCGCGGCGCAGGGACTGGATGTTCGCCCGCGCCTCCTTGATGTCCTTACACACCCGAGTGCCGACTTCGATGACAGACTGGTGCATCTCCGGCTTGACGGCCTCGTGCAGCGCCAGTTTCGCCTTGGGGAGGATCTCCGACGCGATATGCGAGCGCAGATCGCGCGTCTCCGGATCGATCGTCTGATACTCCTCTTCAATTCCGATGCTTAGGCTTGGCCGGTTCATCCATCACCCCTTGGTGGCTCGCTTACGCAATTGCTTAGATGCTGCCTCGAGCATTGTCCCAGGCTTCGAGGAGTCCGGGGTAGCGGCTGAATCGGTTTTGCTGGACGGTCCGTCCAGGCTTTTTTTGCTTGGGCGGGCTGCGGGCGCCCCATCCAAGCCGGTTTTGCCTGGGCTGGGTGGCCCACTCAAGCTGCTTTTGCTCGGGTGGGTTTGGCCGTTCAGGAACGCGCTCCAGCGATACTCTGAGACCTGGCCGGTGTGCTCTTTGGCTTTACGAACGGCCAGTTCGGCAACATTGTTGACGATCCAGTCAAAGTTCTTCTGGCCGACGGAATTCACGTCGGCGTCAGGCGCTGGATTCATGAAGTCGATGGCGTAGGGGATGCCGTCCTCGCAGGCAAACTCGACGGTGTTCAGGTCGTAGCCCAACGCGCGACACAGGGTCAGGCAGTCGCGATGCACGCGCTCCAGCAACTTGGGATCGGTAGGCGGCGGATTCTTCACGTAGCGTTCGTGCATGGGCAGCGAAGGATCGTAGTGCATGATGTGCACTTTCTCCTGTCCCACAACGTAGCAGCGGAAGTACTCCTTGAAATTAACGCCGCGCTGCAGGGTCATGCACAGATCGCGCGACTGATCGTAGGCGTTGAAGAATTCCTCCGGCGAATTGACCTTGTACACGTCCTTCCAGCCGCCGCCGTCAAAGGGCTTCAAAAACGCGGGGAAGCCGATGTAGCTGAAGATGCTGTCCCACGGCATGGGGAACTGCAGGTTGCGCATCGACTGATCGGTGGTGCCGGGCGGATGCTGCTTATGCGGGACGAGCACAGTGGGCGGAATGGCCACGCCCAGCTTGTGTCCCAGCGCGTAATTGAAGAACTTGTCGTCGGCGCTCCACCAGAACGGATTGTTGATGACGTAGGCGCCCGAGAGCGCAGCGTTCTTCAGATAACCGCGGTAGAACGGGATGTCGTGCGAGATGCGATCGACGATGACGTGGTACGGCGAGGGCTCGGCCATGCGGACTTCGCCGACGACGGCCAGCTCGGCATGAATGTCTTTCTCGCCCATGGAGTTGATCTTCTCCACCAGCGCGGGCGGGAAGGTAGTCTCCATGCCAAAGATGATTCCGATTTTCTTCAAGACAGCTCCTCTAATTGATCGAGCGACACGGGGGCAGAACCGCGTGACGTCGCAAAGATATTTGGGAAAGCCAGGGAAACGCGCCGGAGGCGCATGAACAGCTGAGAATCATTGTAGAAGAAAGCGGGAAAGCAGGGTAGAGGGAGGAATTGTTGTTTGGCGTTGTGTCAGAGCACGACTTCAGTCGTGCCGTAGCGAATGTAAATTTGTCATCCCGAACCGGCTTTAGCCGGTGAGGGATCTGCTTTCTCCGCGGGCTGTCATTGAGCTGACAGCAAAAAGCAGATCCCTCGCTGCGCTCGTGATGACAACTTCCATAGGGATAAGATCGCTAGTCGCTAGTCGCTAGTCGCCGCCCGCTACTCACCCAGGTAATCCACCACCATCGGCTCCCCAAACCGCGTCGTCACCGAGATCCCTGCGTGCTTCAGATCGCGCAGCGCGACCTCGTCCGGTTCGATCAGCGCCGATTCCGCCCGATGCTGCGCCAGGTCATCGACGGTCCAGATCTGCATGGGATAGTACTGGGCAAGATTTGCTTCAAGCCGCTGGTGAAGATAGGGATCGGGGCCACCCTTCATCTGATGGTTGAAGTCCGAGGGCAGCAGCAAGACCACTTGCTCAGGATGCGCCGAATACTGTTGCGCCTCGAGAAACAACAGCGGTCCGGAGAAGACGTAGTAGCGCTTGCCTTCGAGGCGGAGCGAGCTTTCGATCTCCAGGAACGGACGAATGCCGGTGGCTTCCACTTTGTCTGGATGGCGAACCGTGGTCATCTGTTGCGCTACGCCCCATCCGACGAGCAGCACGCAAACGCCGGCCGCAATCTGGGTGGTGCGACGGAAGTGGCGCCACATCAAGACGGAGAAGGCGACGGCGACGCCGGGCAGCACTCCCATAAAGTAGCGGCTATAAAATGCGTTGGTCTCGAACGATACGATGAATGCGCCCAGCGGAATCGTCAGGCAAAGCCAGCCGATGGCTTCGGCCGACTGCATCGGTTCAATCTCGGTGGCGCGCGCGTCGTCGCTGCGCGAGAAGACGATCCAGATCATGACCAGCGCCAGCAGGAAGAGCCCGTCGGGAAACAGCTGCGAGAAGATCGCGCGCAGCTCCAGGAACGACGGTCGGTTCCAGTAGCCGCCGGCGAACTTGCGCGAGAACGACAGGATCAGCGGCGACAGCAGCAGTACTGGAATGAAGGAACCGACGATGCCGGCAAGAATCTTCATCGACGGCTTCTGGCCCGGCTTCCAGCGCAGCAGCTCCCACAGCACGAAGGGCAGCAGGCACATGCCGAAGTAGTAGTGGAAACTTTCGCCCAGCAGAAAAGCCACGCCGAAGACGATGGCCTGCGTCTTCGGGCTGAGCGAGTCGTCAGTCCACGCCCACAGCGCCAGCGCCGCCAGCATGAAATAGATCGCATACGACCGCGCCTCGAAGCCGTAGTAGGGAAGGAACGAGCAGGTGGCGACGGCCAGCGCGATCAGTCCATGCAGGCCGTTGGTCAGGCGACGCGCGCAGTCGAAGATGAGCAGCAGGCCCACGCACATGGCGATAGTCGACGGGATGCGAGCGGCAACATCGCCGGGCCCGAACATCGAGTCGAAAAAATGTACCGTTATGTAATACAGCGGAGGCAGAGCGTCGACGCCGTTGCTGAGCGCTGTCCAGATGGTGCCCAGTTCGAGGCGCGCGATGTGCAGCGTGAACAGCTCGTCGAACCAGAAGAGGCGGTGCGCTGCGATCTGAATGCTGGTGAGGAAGTAGAAGACCGCCAGCAGAACGGCCACACCCCACGTCCAAAGCGGGGTTGAGCCCACGCGAGGGCTTTCGGTTGCTGTGGCCCGTCTTTCCTTCACTGAAGTCGGCATGAAGAATCCGTGCGGAGATCTGAACGAGTGAGTATGACAGGAATCGCGGGAATCGCCAAAGGGTGGAGCACGCCTTCAGGCGTGCATGAAAGTTCTAGCATTTTGAATTGTCATCCCGACCAGGCGGCTTCAGCCGCGTGCGGAGGGATCTGCTGTTTGCGCGCTACTATCAGCATCCTCTTTTTCAACCCTGTCATCCTGAGCGCAGGCGCCGCACTTGCGCCGGAGTCGAAGGACCTGCGGTTTTCGCTGCCTGGAAGGCTCCACTCTTCAACGCGACGAACCGCGGATCCTCCGACTGCGCGTCCGCCCGCCGCAAAAGAGCGCGGCGGAGAAGCAAAGGCGCGGACGCTTCGCTCAGGATGACAATTCGTGCAGTGAATGCGACACGCACTCTGAAGCGAATGCACGGGTCGTAAGGTGGATGCAGAAGTTGTAAGTGGATGCAAAGCGGAGCAAACCCCTCGCAGGATGACACCGTGATGGTATCCCTACAGATCGACCATCCCGATTGATAGAATGTCTCCCTTATGGAGAAGGTTGATGTCGCTGTGCGCCCACAAGGCGACTCCGCAACGCCTCGGCTGGTGCGCCTGCCGCTGTGGCGACGCTATTGGGATTTTTCCGCGGTCCTCCTTCTCATGCTGGCGTCGTTCCCCACGGTCTGGCTCTCGCACAAAACCGTCACCCTGGTCCCCAACCTCGGCCTGATCGACGACAACTGGCACCTCGACTACACCTTCAAAGCGCTGCGCGGCATCTGGATCGGCCGCGACGTCGCGTTTACCCATGGGCCCATCTTCCAGTGGCTCTCATCGATTCCGGCGCGCACGCTGCCGCTGACCGTCGGCGGCGTCTACGCTACTTGGAACACACTGCCTATCTGGTGCGCGCTGCTGTTCGGCTACTTCGCCATGCGGCTAGTGCTGCCTGAGCAGCCGCCGTGGAAGCGCTTCGTGCTGCTACTTCTGCTGTCGTCGTTCTGGGAGGTCTCGCTGCGTTCGACCTTCCCGGTGCTGCTCTTTGGATTGTTTCTGCGCGGATGGTATGCGGTGCAGGAAGGGCGACTGCGCGCCGTATATGCGGGCATCGGCGGGGCGGTGCTGGTCGCGATTTCGTTTCTGGTTGCCGGCGATACCGGAACCTATGGCACGGCGGCTTGGGTGATCGCGCTGGTTGGCGTCGCCTGCGAGATGCGCGGCGACAAGCCGTTCTTGCGCAAGCTGGCGATGGGCGTGGTGTCGTTCGTCGTTGCGTTCTTCGCGCTCACCATCGTGGTGAACGCCTTCATGGCGGTGCCATTCGATTTCAAGTTCTGGCGTGAATCGCTGGCGCAGGTCTCGGTCTATCGCTGGGCCACGCCGGCGGCGATGACCGACGAGGGCGCGACGCATCTCGGCGTCGCCTTGCTGATCGCGGCGCTGGTCTTCGGTTATCGTGCCATGACGCGCCGGCCGGGCTCACGCATGATCACCGAGCGTACGGGCTTCCTGCTCGGCGGTTTCCTGCTTGGGCTGGCGGTGATGCAGAGTGCAATGGTGCGCTCTGACATTGGCCACGTGATCATCGGCGAATTCGCCATGACCTTTTTCACCTGCGCCATCCTGTTTTCGTTCGAAGGCGGCGCGTCGCTGCTCGGTGTCTTCGTTGCTGTGGGCGCCTCGATGCTGTTCTCCCATCCGGTCTTCCGGCCTTCCAGTGTGCTGCGCCTGTTCAGCGAGTTGCGCGATCCGCAGGTCACCTGCCCGGCCGGCTATAACGAATTCGAGCAGGCGTGCTACGTCGAGCCGCTCACCCCGCAGATGTTGATCTCGGGCAGAGCCTTTCTCCAGCAGCACAGTGGGCCGAACGATTCGATCTTCGTCTTCCCGTACCAGACAATGTTCGGCTTGGCTGCGCGTCGCAATGTGGCCGGCGGGTTGATGCAGGCGTACACGGCCAGCGGCCCGCAACTGGTGCGCATCGAGATGGACGGCCTTGCCGGCAAGACGATTCCTGCCGCGCTCTATCTCACCGACGCCGACATGAATCACTGGTCGTCGCAGGAAATCCAATCCTGGTCGCGTAACTACCTCAGCATCCCGGTCGACGGCATTCCAAACTTCACGCGTATTCCCGAGGTCTGGTTCTGGATGGTGCGTCACTACAGCAGCGCAGGGCAGTTGATGCCGGGCGTCATCGGCCTGGTACGCGACGACACGCGCGCCTCGCGTATTGCGCTGCAATCGCAGCCGCTGGGCTTGCCGCAAAAGACCTACGCGATCACCGAGCGCGAATCGGCAACCGACATTGGTTCGCCGGCGTGGCCTTCGGGCTACGACTTCCTGCGGCTGAAGCTGACTGTGCATTATCCGATCTGGTGGAAGCTGCGCAAGCCGGAGCGCCTGCAAGTAGAGATCACGCGCGCTGACGGCTCGCGGGATGTGCAATGGGTGGTGCTGCCGCCCGATACCTCGACCGAAATCTGGTTCTATCCGTGGGAGGCGCCGGACCTGGCAGCGTACTTCAACGCCGATCCATCGCAGTGGCACATGAACTCGCGCTCGCCGGTCACGGGCCTCCGCCTGCTGGCCACGCCGCTGGACTGGGTCTCGCAGCAGCCCGAGTCGATCACCATCGAATCGGCCGACGCCGTGAAGCTGGTGATGTCCTCGGATGTCAGAGGAGGTTCGGCGACGCCTGCTACACCGAAAGCGCAGTGAAGTTAGGGTAAGATGCAGTTTGCATTTCGATCAGGAGAGCGTTTCCGCGTAACCTAACCACGGCCCATGCTCATCATCCCTACCTATAACGAACGCGACAATATTGCCACGCTGGTCGGCCGCATCCGCAAGGCAACGGGCAACGAGCCGATCATGTTCGTCGACGACAATTCGCCCGACGGAACCGCCGGCGAGATTCGCCGACTGCAGCAGAGCGATCCGGATGTTCATCTGCTGGCGCGGCCGGGCAAGGGCGGATACGGCTCGGCTTGCCGCGATGCGATGAAGAAGATTCTGGCGGAGAACCTGGCCGACTATGTGGTTCAGTCCGACGCCGACCTGTCGCATCCGCCGGAGCTGTTGCCCATCATGATCGAGCTGCTGAAATCGAATGACGTGGTCATCGGCTCGCGCTACGTGCAGGGCGGTGGCGCCGAGAACTGGGACTTCCGCCGGCGCACCCTGAGCTTTGGCGCCAACCTGTATGCGCGCATGTTTACCGGAGTGCCGGTGCACGATATGACCGCCGGCTTCGTCGGCTATCGAACCAGCGTGCTGCGCAAGATCGATCTCGACTCGATCCGCTCCGAGGGCTATGCCTTCCTGATGGAGATGAAGTTCAATCTGCACCGCAAGGGGACCAGCTTCCGCGAGTTTCCCATTATCTTCCACGAGCGCGAGGCCGGGAAATCGAAGTTCAACCGGAAGATTTTGTATGAGGGTGTGCGCTTTCCGCTAAAAGCGGCGCAGCGACGGGTCAGCGGAAAGTAGCAGAACTAATCCGCACTGTCATCCTGAGCGCGGGCGCCGGTTTTGCGCCGGATTCGAAGGACCTGTGGCTTCGCCATTGGAAGGCTGGTTCCTTCTACGGCCACGAACCGCAGATCCTTCGGCTGCGCGTCCGCCCGCCGCAAAGGATGCGGCGGAAAAGCAAAGGCGCGGACGCTTCGCTGAGGATGACAATTCGTTGGCTTGTCGTGCGGTGCAATTGGAGGTGTGACCCTTGAAGGTGCGGCACTCAAGCTGAGCGGCTTTACTTCGCCAGATGCACGCTCACCGCATCGGCCGCTTCCAGTGTCACCGACGACATCTTCTGCGAGAACCAGTCCAGCGGCGCCACTACCAATCGCAGATTGGTGATCGCCGGCCGATTCGAGCTGCGCCACTGAGCTTCATCGGCATCGAAGTATCGGGTCAGGTCGGCTTCGTCCCAGGGATAGAACCACACATCGGTCGCCACTCCTGGCTCAATCACAAACGTTCGCAGCGACTTCGTGCCATCGGCGCGCGTGATCTCCAGTTGCAACTGTTCCGGCTTACGCAGCTTCCACAGGGGACTGTAACGCGCGGTCATGCGCAGGCGCAGAAAATCGGCGCCAGACGCCGGCCACTGGGGCGCGCCCAGATCGATGTTCGTGTTCGGTTCGGCGATGTCGTAGGTCTTCAGCGGCAGCCCCAGGGGATACGCCTGCTCGGTGATCTTCGCCGCCCGCGCATCATCGCGCACCAATCCGATCTCGCCGGGCGACAGCGTCTGGTCGGCGCGGTAGTGGCGGAAGATCCAGAACCAGACGGCGGGCGTGCGCGTGAAGTTGCTGACCTCGTCGATGGGGAAGCTGAGGGTGGCGCTGGTCATCTCGCGCGGCGAGGCATCGCGGAAGAACAGGCCGACGGGCGCGTTGTCGCGCTCCATGCCGTCGATGTCGAACTTCGAGAGATACGCGCCGTTGGCGAGGAACGATTGCTCAACTGCTCCGGCGACATCACGCTGCGCCGCGACACCAAACATGTACTGATAGGGGAAGATCAGTACCGTCTGATGTTCGCTGCTGTGCTGATCGATATAGCTAACCGTCGAAAGCAATGTCGCGCCGAAATTGCTGGGGAAGCAGACTTGCTCGTACTCCAGCGTGCCGGCAGGACAGTCGGTGATCGGGCGCCGCATGCGGGCCACGCGATAGCGGATGTTGTCCGGCTGAAAAATCGGCGCGGGTTCCGACAAATAGACCGAAGCAAGGACTGCGGCCAGCGCGGCCGCAACGGAGATGATCGTCGACGAGAATGAAAACAGAATCACGCCCGAGAAGAACACCATCGGAAAGACGCCGAAGATGATGTGGTTCGGGTCTGAGCGCACCAGGCCGCTCTGCATTGAGAGCAGCGCAAAGATGTAGGCGCTTAGCAGGAATCCGGTGCGCGCCACGAAGACCACAGAGCGGTCGGCTTTGGCGAACCCCCGCAACAGAAACAGTGCGCTGCCGATGACGAACGGCAGCAGTAGATGCAGTGCGCCGATTTCAGTCATGGCCGCGGGCTCGTTCCAGCGATGCACCGACACCAGCGCCAGCGAGGTTCGCCAGAACCGGAAATCGAGCAAGCCGGCGATGACAACGTTGATCGCGAAGACAAGTACGACAAAACATGCGCCGAACGTCGCCACCGCAACGACGTATTCGCGCAGCTTCAGGCGGTCACGCAGGTTCTCCCAGGCGATGCCGGCAAACGAAAGCAGAAACGCCGCCACGCTGTAGACGCCCGTGTCAGCCGAGTACCAGAAGGCGAAGGCCGTCATCAGTGAGCAGGCGATGGCGAATGGTACCGGGCGCCAGCGTCCGTCGCGCAAGCCGTACCAGCCGCGCAGAAACGCAACGAAGCAGAGAATGCCCAGCGCGGTGCGGCCGTCCCACGACGTCCAGAAAACGCCGAGCAGCAACAGCAGCAGAAAACGTTTCCATGCCGGCTGCTCGGGAATCATCAGGCGCAACGCAAAGTAGCTGAAGAGAATCGAGCACCAGAGCAGCAGTGTGCGATAGCTGGAGTAGATGGATCCCAGGGAAAAGCCGGCGATGCGTGGCGGAGCGGCCATCAGCCAGTGCGCCAGCGGCCCATAGAGGAACGCAACGTCACGCGCGAAGTAAATGTGGTGCGTAACTTTGTACGTCGCGTCGAGCACCCAGTGATCGTCGAAGCTGCCCGGATGCTGAATGGCGATGACCGAATGCGGCGACAGCCACGCCAGCGGCAACGATGCGGCAAACAGGATCAGAACAGCCAGGAAATCCCAATGGCGGGCGAAGCGGCTGGCGCTGAATTTTCCTGAGGTCACCGGGGGCGGCGAGCTTTCCCGGCTCGCCACCGCGTCGAGGTTGGGCATGGTGCCACAATTTTAGCGCAGCCCGTGTGGAGGGTTGTTGATGGTCTAGACACGGAGCGCACTTCAGCGTGTGCGATCTTCCCACTCGTCGTGCCAGGCCAGCTGAATGGCTTCCAGCGTGTCTTCATTCGAAGCCAAGGGGTCATCGACGAACGCCGGCAGCTCGATGACGTAGCGGCGCAGGTCGGTAAAGCGCACCTCCATGGGAGTCACGTTTCGATACTTGTCCGCGAGCGCGATTGCGATGTCTTCTACGTCGTCCCATCTCAGTTCAGCAGCCATGTCGTCCTCCGCTGTCGATGTTGCCGACTTGGTTGAATGGAGCACGCCTTCACGCGTGCAGTGACTCCAGGAGGGAAGTTCTACCACGATCTCCCCCAGTTGCTCAATCACTGTCTGACAACCGGGGAGGGAATTCAATTGCTTGGCGGGGTCATGTCCCGACGATCGGCCGCCTACCGAAGTCGAACCGCAGGTCCTTCGCTTCGCTCAGGATGACAATTCGGAAAAAGACAGATTCTCCGCACCGGCTCAGGAATGAGTCGGCTCGGCGGGACTCTTCGCTGTGGAGAGGTTGGCGCCTTCCCTGGATGCCTCGTAGACCGGCGAGAGCTCGCGGAGGCGCTTCACGGTTTCGACCACACGCTTGGCGACGTAGTCCACTTCGGCTTCGGTGTTGAAGCGGCCAATGCCGAAGCGGATTGAGCTGTGCGCCAGATCGTCGTCTACCCCCAGCGCCTTCAGCACGTAGGAAGGCTCGATCGTCGCCGACGTACACGCCGAACCAGTTGAGACGGCGACATCGTGCATGCCCATCAGCAGCGATTCTCCCTCAACGTACGCGAAGCTGATGTTGATGTTGCCGGGCAGGCGATGCTCCATTGAGCCGTTGATATAGCACTCGTCGAGCTGGCCCATGATCTTGTCTGTCAGGCGAGCGCGCAGCGCAGCGAGTCGTAGCGACTCCGCCGCCATCTCGGCGCCGGCAATCTCGCAGGCCTTGCCCAGTCCGACGATGCCCGGAACATTCAGCGTGCCTGAGCGCATGCCGCGCTCGTGGCCGCCGCCATCGATCTGCGCGATCAGTTGTACGCGAGGATTCTTGCGGCGCACGTAAAGCGCGCCGACGCCCTTCGGTCCATAGAGCTTGTGCGCGGAAATCGATGCGAGGTCGACGTTGTCTTCGATCACGTTGAACGGAACTTTGCCGACCGTCTGCACCGCGTCGGTATGGAAGAGCACGCCGTGCTCGTGACAAATCGCACCGATCTCGCGGATAGGTTGCAGGACGCCGATCTCGTTGTTGGCGGCCATGATCGTCACGAGGATGGTCTGATCGTCCATCGCACGTTTGAGTTCGTCGAGATCGATGCGGCCGTCTTTCTGCACCGGGAGATAGGTCACGCGGTAGCCATGCTTCTCCAGCCGCTTGCAGGTGTCGAGCACAGCCTTGTGCTCGGTCTGCTGGGTGATGATGTGGTTGCCCTTAACGCGATACATCTCGGCGACGCCCTTGATGGCGAGATTGTCACTCTCG
>DATHQX010000047.1:0-46583 GCA_035482295.1 Verrucomicrobiia bacterium | reverse complement strand
CCGCGGAATTTCAGAAGTTCATCGACCACCGCGGACTGGTGGCGAACTTTCCCTGGGGCGCGCTGGCTCGCCTCGGGCTGGCCCGCGCTTACGCCCTGGACGCTGCGAAAGATCCCGCCGCCCGAGATAAAGCGCGCGCGGCGTATCAGAATTTCCTCACCCTCTGGAAAGACGCGGACCCTGGCCTACCCACCCTGGCCCAAGCCAAAGCCGAGTACGCCAAGTTGCAATAGCACCAAAATTCGAAGATCGCTAACTGGGAAGCGGAGAGAATTCTGGATTTGCGGGTCAACCAGGAACGTCGGCCGCAGACCGGCTCTGGGAATTTACTCCCCACAAGTCGGCCATGTTTACGAGCGCTTTCCTTTCATGGTTGCCGTATAACGCCCAAACTGTCGAACTGCTCCCTCGCAGCTTCACTTTCGCAAGCACTAACGAGAATGCCTGCTACCGGAGATTGTCATCAGCGACGACGGCCCCAAAAATACCTGCTGGCCAGCTCCAGTAACTGAAGAGCGAAACGAAGTCGATGGTTCGCAGACTTCATGCCCGGGCAAAGATTCGAAGTGCGAAGTCTCCGGTACAGGTTGGCGCGCAGACCTGTACTCAGCTATTGGCGTTCAGAGAAATCTGAGGGGATTTACCCTATAATAACTGCGAAGAGCGCTTCTCCGCTACAGGTCGTCGAGAAAGATTCTTGAAAATTACGGCCAAAAGCGACGATTTCGGCGTTTTGACTAGTTACTTCTCGGACAATGCAGACTAGCTGGCGGAGAGGGGGGGATTCGAACCCCCGATACAGCTTTTGACCGTATAACGGTTTAGCAAACCGCCGCCTTCAGCCACTCGGCCACCTCTCCGGCTCGGGCGGGAGCCCGCTTATCGCGGGGTGCTTTTGTAAGCAAGGTGATTATATCAGCAGCCGCCGATTGCGCCAGTTGACGTTGCACTTCCAAGTCATTGGCTCATTGCCATAGAGCACGAGCTCCGGGCTGGTTCTCGCAATAGATTTTTTCGTTCTCATGCTCCAAGTGCGACGGCCGCGACAACGTTCAGGTGCGTGTGGTTTCGGACGGAGACATGCCCGAAAGACCCTCATGTGGGTATGCCGCCGTTTTCGGCAACACGTGGGGTGCGCACAGCAACTCAGTCTCGAGCGCACGCTCTTCAGAGCACGTTCTATTCGGGCCTCACCTCCACCGTAGATCGAAGATGGTGCACTGCGCGCCACGGCAATTTGCGGCGTCACCGATCCGAGCTCGAATAACCGCTCTCATCCGGCGTGTCGGCGTCCGTCGAGAGGAAATCCAAGAACGCGGCATGAAGACCCTAATGCGGGGATGATGGTTTGGCTGATCTATTCTTACTTGACCCTGACGTATCTGTAGCCATACGCCTTAAAGGTCGTATTCAGATAACTTCCTTTCGACGCCGCGCTTCGAAAGGCTGCGTAGATTTCCGGCGGCACCTCAAAGTAATCGTAGATTTCCCCTGTTTCGAGGAACTCAAGTTCCAGTACGCGCCACGCCGGGTCATACCCCATGCTGGCAATAACGCGCGAATCGATTGGTTCCCTCTTCATAGGAGTTCACTCGCTAAGTGTCCTAGTCTTTATGAAACTGATTTAGCGAAGAAGGTTGTGATTGCTAGTTTTCCTGCGGAGATAGCTACTACGCAGCGTTTGTGCTGGACAGCATTCTCGGTAACGCACGCGTGCACGAAACAGCTCGAAGCCCGAGTTCTTCGGTTTTAGCTCGCAAGCGCCGCAAGCCTTCGTCTAGACCTGGCGGCCGCTTTCCAACGCTTCCAACACGCGCGCTGGCGTCAACGGTAGGAAGGGCACGCGCACGCCGATTGCATTCGCCACCGCATTGGAAATCGCAGCTCCGGGCGAGACCACAGGAGGCTCGGACAAGCCGATGACGCCGCGCTCGTCGTAGCCTTTGCCGGTCATCATGTGAACCTTGAGTTCACCGATGTCGGCGATGCCGGCGAGGCGATAGAAATCCATGTTCGGATTCAGCATGCGGCCGGTAACGGGATCGAGAATCTTCTCCTCATAGAGCGCATAGCTGATGCCCATGATGAGTGCGCCGATTACCTGGCTCTCGGCGGTCTTCACGTCGACCACCAGTCCACAGTCCTGCACTGCGACCATCTTATTCACGCGCACAATCCCGGTTTCGGTGTCGACGGAGACGTCGGCCATCTGCACGCCGCCAACACCGCTGTTGGTGAGGTCGGGCGGCTTCGACTTGTCGGGATTCTTGCCGCGTACGGTCATTGGCATAGCGCCGAGTCTGGAACACGCGTCTTTCCAGGACAGGGTGCGGCTCGGATCGGACCTTACGCGTATGGTTGCGTTCACTGCTTCGAGGTCTTCCGGCTGCGCCTTCAGCGCAGGAGCAACTTTGGCGAAGAGCTGATTGCGAGCGTCCACGGCTGCTCGGCGTGTAGAGGACGTTACGCCGCCCGACGTTGTGCTGCCGCCGCTCGCGCCAGAGATAGGATAGCGGCTGTCGCCAATCAGCAGCTTGACGTTGTCCATCGGAATGCCGAGCGTGTCGGCGGCCACGATAATGATGATGGTGCGCGCACCGGTGCCGAGGTCCTGCGTCGCCATCTTGATCTCGACCGAGCCGTCGGGATGAATGGTGAGGTCGCAATCGCTGTTGTGACCGCGACCGCCCCAGGTGTGAATCGACATTCCGAGGCCCCGTTTCACCGGGCCCGACGTCTTGTCGCCCCGCGGATGCCAGTTCTGCTTCCACTCCATCATTTCTGCAGCGATGGGCAATTCGTCGCGATAGATCTTCTCGCGCGGACCGGTGAGATCGAGATTGCGCGTCAGCATTTCCACCGGATCGAGATTCAGCTTCGCCGCGAGGTCCTCCATCGCGCACATGGTAATAGCCGCGGCCTGCGGATGATTCGGCGCGCGCCATGCACGTGCGCTGCCCTGGTTAGTGGAGATGGCAACGTTCTGCTTGCGCTGATTCGGAATCTCGAAGATGTAGGGAAGTGGAGGCGTGCCACCACCGCCCATGCCGCCCGTTCCCCACGACCGCGATTCCCACGCCACCAGTTTGCCGTCGTTGTCGGCGGCGATCTTCACGCGCGCGAAAGCCGACGGCCGCATACCTGCAACTTCGAGTTCAGCGGCGCGGTCAAGCATGATCTTCACCGGCTTGCCACCAGCTGTTTTCGACAACTGAACGCTGGCGATGCCCCAGCGATCCGGCGAAAACTTGCTGCCGAAACCACCCCCGATGTACTGCTGCATCACTTGAATGTTGCCGGCGGGAATGCCTGCGGGCTCGGCAATCTGTGGCGCGATTCCCGACAGGTTCTGTGTGGAGATGTGAACCAGCAAGTCCTTGTCAGTCGTCCACTCGGCTGCCATGCCATGCGATTCAAGGCAGCAGTGAGTAATGGCCGACGCTCCGTAGAGTCCTTCAACGGTGGCTGCGGCTGAGGCGAAAGCTTTGTCGGGTTCGCCCTGCGTTTGAACAGCCGTCTTTTTATAAGGAGACTTCGAACCGGACGGCAGCGCGTACTTTGCCGTGCGCAGCGCCTGCACCACGCTGGCGTCGGCGCCCGACTCCTGCAGCTCCTTCAGGTACTTGGCATCCGGATGGAAGCTGATGCCCTGATGCTTGATGGCCGCAACTACCTGCTCATCCGGCACCTGATTGTCTTCCATGTCCTCGAAGTCGTCCTGGCTGATGGGGCCATTGCTGGCTGCGATGTTCTGCGGCGGCTCGGTGTCGGAGACGAAATGCGGCAGAACTTCATACTGCACCTTGATCGCGCGGAGGGCATCTTCGGCGGTGCACTCATCAACCGCGGCGACGGCCACCACCTCATCGCCGGCCCAGAAGACTTCGGTGCCGGGCTTCTGGATAATCTGGACGGCTTTCACGCCTGACATCTTCTCGGCAGCGCTGGTATCGATGCTGGTGATCCGCGCGTGCGCATGCGGGCAACGTAAGATCCTGCCGGCGAGCAGGCCGTCGGGGTTGTAGTCGAAGGTGTACTTGGCGCGGCCGGAGACCTTCACCGGGCCATCGACGCGCGAGATTCGTTTGCCGAGCAGAGGGCGCGTTTCGGGATTGGGCCAGGTGTACTCGCTCATGCGGCACCACTTTTCTCAGCGGATGACTTCGCCAAGGCGACGGCACGAATTCCGTTATAGGTGCCGCAGCGGCAGAAGTTGCCGCTTAATCCGCGACGAATGTCATCTTCGGTGGCGTTGGGATGCTCTTGAAGAAAGTGGGTGGTGGCGATGATGAATCCCGGAGTGCAAAAACCGCATTGCTGCGCGTCGTGATCGACAAAGGCTTGCATGATCGGCGTCAGAGAATCGCCTTCGGTCAAGCCTTCGACCGTCGTGATTTTCTTGCCTTGCGCCTCGATGGCCAGCACCGAGCACGCATACACCGGCTTTTCGTCGACCAGAACCGTACACGCGCCGCAGGTTCCGCGATCGCAGACGCTCTTGGCAGCGGTCAGGTCAAAGCTGTTGCGGAGGGCTTCCAGCAGGGTCACGCGCGGTTCGACTTCGGCTGTGAGCTTCCTGCCATTGACGTCGAGGACGATGGGAATCTTGCCCGGCCCGTAAACGACAATTTCCTCGCCGGCGGCGTGCACCACCGTCGGTCCCAGCACCAGCGGCACAGCGGCACTGATGCCGGAGATCTTCATGAAATCGCGGCGTGTGAGACCTGAATGCTGGTCGGATGGCGACTTTTTGTCGTCCTTCATCCTGCCTCCCGGAACGGAGCAACTCCGCTACAGGTTGCGAGTATAACTCTGCGAGGAATGAAGTTGCAGCAAGGTGGGCAGGGCCATCGAAGCGAAGAAAATGGCGACCCGAAGGTCGCCAGCTTGGGGCATGAGCTGCCGTTTATTTAAGTGTCTTGACGTATCCCACAACGTCTTTGATCTGGGCGTCGGTCAGCTTCCCTTTGTAAGCGGGCATCTTGCCTTTGCCATTCGCAATGACCGCCGTCAGGTCGGCATCGGACATCTTCTGGACATCGGGGCTATTGAGAGCCTTCGAGCCCATCGTAGTCTTACTGCCGTCAGCTCCATGGCACATGGCGCATTTTGCTTTGTAGGTGTCGGCGCCGCTCTGAGCTACTGCGAACTGCGGAAGAGCTAGTGCGAGAATGAAGCTGAATAGGGCGACTCGCTGTAGCCATTTCATGGTCATCGTTTCTTCTCCTGCAATGCGGACGTCTCCTGGACCATAGCCGCCGCAATGACGCTCACAATGTACTCTCCCGAACAGGCACCCGCCATACAACTTCCGCGTAGGTAAGCCCCTGGGGCCAGGCATTCGCCGTCCCATACCGATTCATCCGAAATGGAGCACAGTCTCCGGGTGGGAAATACCGCTTTGACCGAGTGATATCCCGCTGGTCGCGCCTTCATCCTGCCTGCGAATAGAACTGTAACCAGCATCCTAAACGCCATCTACTCAGCCGCTTAGGCCGATAGAAACAAGCCGATGACGGTTTGGCACTCCCGATGCCTTCACTACCGTTAGACGCTTGCGAAGAGAGGCTTCCCGTGGAACCAACGTTAGCTGTGATCGGCCTGAATTTCCGGACTTCGCCAGTGGCCGTCCGCGAACGTTTCTGGATCAGTCCAGCGCTGCGCAACGAGACGTTACTGCAACTGGTTCGTTCCGAGGGCATTGAGGAAGTCATCGTCGTAGCGACTTGTAACCGGACGGAATTCATTCTTTGGACCGAAGATGCCCCGGCCGCTGCCAACTCCGTTCTCCGCTTCCTGACGCAGGAATACCAGCTAAAGCTCTCTGAGTGGTCGCACTTTTATCGGCTCATGGATGACGTCGCGCTCAGCCACATCTTCCGCGTTGTCTCCGGGCTGGATTCGATGGTGCTGGGAGAGCCGGAAATCACCGGCCAGGTGAAGGATGCATGGGCGGAAGCACAACGGGCCGGCACGACTGGAAGGTTCCTCGACGCTGTCATGCAGAAAGCGTTAACGGTCTGCAAACGCACGCGCACGGAAACCGCAATCGGCTCTTCGGCCGTTTCGGTGCCGTATGCATCGGTTGAGCTATCACGAAAAGTTCTTGGCAATCTGTCCGGACGCGAGGTGTTGTTGGTAGGCGCGGGCAAGATGAGCGATCTCTCGGCGCACTATCTGATGAAAGCCGGCGCGAGTCGGGTCAAGGTTATGAACCGCACGGCATCCCGGGGATCGGAACTGGCGCAGAAGCTGGGCGCGACTGCAGTACCGTTCGAAGAGAAACTCCAGCACCTGAAGAAGGCTGACATCGTCGTCAGTTCGACGGCCTCTCCCACGCCCATCCTCTGCCGCGAAGAGGCGGAAGCGATCGCGCGCGAGCGCAAGCACAAGCCGATGGTCATCATCGACATCGCGGTCCCTCGCGATATCGATCCGCAAGTGCGAGAGATCGAAGGCATTCATTTGTTTGACATGGACGACCTGGAACATATCGTCCAGCGCAACGCCGTAGGGCGGCAGACAGCCGCCGAAGCGGCAGAAAAGATTGTGGCGGCGGAAGTGCAGGGCTTCCGTCACAAGCTGATGGCGGAGCGGGTTGTTCCCACCATCGTTGCCTTGCGCCAACGTCTCAACGAGTTATGCCGGCAGGAATTGGAAGTCCTGCGCAAAGAATTTGGCCCTTTCACGGAAGACCAGGACCAGGCGTTAACAGCACTTACAACGCACATTACTCAACGGATCGCTGGTTCACTGGCCCGTGAATTGAAGGAACTTCCAGAGAGAGCGGAGCAGGACAGTCTGACCGCAGCGGTTGGGCGCCTGTTTCATCTCGAACAGCCGATAAGAGCTGCCGCCGGCACCAAGAACTGAGATCAGCAGTTAGCGATTAGCAGTTAGCAATTGGCTACGACAAAGAATCGAGGTCCGGAGATAAAGGATGCCAAGGTTTGACGAAATGCCAACTGCCAGATGCGAGCTGCCGAACGAAACGTAAGAAGGAGTAAATTTCAATGTCCACTGCGCAAAACAACAACAGCAATACCATCGGAGGCTTCACCACAGTGCAAGCCTACACGCTGGCCGTCATCACACTGGCAATCGGAATTGCCGTCGGTTATTTTGCCCGCGGCTCTGCTTCCTTCTCGCAACCCACTCCCGATGCCTCCCAAGCCGCGGCGGCTGTGCCTGCCGGCATGGGCGGTGGTGGCATGGCCCCGGGGCAGTTGCCCGGAATCGGTTCTTCACAGCAGCAAGCGGCCACGCCGGAGATGATCGCCAAGGCTGCAGAACCGCTGCTCACCCAGTTGCAGAACAATCCCGGCGATGCCGAAACCGTCATCAAGCTGGCCAATCTCTATTACGACAGTCAGGCTTATCCACAGGCGATTCAGTACTACGAGAAAGCGCTAACCCTTCAGCCAAACAATGCTGACGTGCGCACCGACCTCGGCACTTCGTACTGGTACACCGGTGACCCGGACAAGGCTATTGCCAGCTTCGAGAAAGCTTTGGCGATTCGCCCCAATCATCCGGGCACGCTATTCAATCTCGGCATTGTGAAGTGGCAAGGCAAGAAAGATCCGAAGGGCGCGGTTCTGGTCTGGGAGAAACTGCTCAAGACCAATCCCGATTACCCGCAGAAGGATCAGGTCGAGATGTTGATTGAGCGCGCGAAAATGCACGGAGCCAAAGCCAACCAAGGCTAATTGACGCCGTGCCGCGCGGGATTCCTCCTGCGCACGCTGTCGCTCACCCCGGGACGATGCTGGCGCAGAGCTCGTCCCGGGCTTTTTCCGCACCAATAGGGCCGTCGTCAAGCCCTGCTCTTCTGTTTTGACGTCTATAATTCTGACTTCAAGGAGAGAGCATGGCGTCGTCAACCGTCGTTTCCGACAAGACGCCTGTTTCGCAATTCGGCCCTGATCTGCCCGCCAGGATTCGACGTCGCCCTGTTCTCTTCAGCGTCGTCCTGGCGCTGGCCACCATCGCGGTTTACTTCCCCGTCCATCATCTGCCATTCATCAATTACGACGACAACGATTACGTCTATCGGAACCGGCACGTGCAGTCAGGACTGACGCTTAGCACCGCGAAATGGGCTCTCACCACTTCTGATGCCTCCAACTGGCATCCCGTGACGTGGCTCAGTCACGCAGCTGACTGTGAGTTATTCGGGCTGAATCCTGCCGGCCACCATGATGTGAACCTGTTGTTCCATGTCATCAACGCGGTGCTCCTCTACTGGGTGCTGCTGCAAGCGACCGGTTACGCCGGCCGCAGCTTTATGGTGGCGTCGCTGTTCGCGCTTCACCCTATTAACGTCGAGGTGGTCGCATGGGTTGCCGAACGCAAGACGCTGATCAGCACGATGTTTTTCCTGCTGGCGCTGGGAGCGTATCGCTGGTACGTGGCAAAGCCGCGCCTGATGCGCTATTCGGTGGTAGCTGGGTTGTTTGCTTTGGGGTTGATGGCGAAGCCACAGATCATCACCTTCCCCTTCGTTCTTCTGCTGTGGGACTACTGGCCTTTACAGCGGATGAATCTGCCGTGGGACGCCACGCTCGCCGATCCAATTTTTCCGCAGCGCACTCTGCGGGCGCTGATCGTCGAGAAAATCCCGCTGTTCGTGTTGGCGGCCGCCAGCGCATTGATCACCATGCACGTTCAAACCGGGGCGCGCAGTTGGTTTCCGCGCTCCTCGCGGATCGGCAATGGCATTCTTGCCTACGGTCTTTACATCAAGAAGGCGCTTTGGCCTTCAGGCCTGGCGCTGCTCTACCCCCATCCGGGGGCTTCTCTGCATTGGTGGAAGGCGATCGTCTCAGCCATTATTCTCTGCGTCATCACGACCCTCGTCATACTCGGCCGTAGACATCGGTATCTGCCGGTTGGCTGGTTCTGGTTCCTGGGAATGATGGTACCGATGCTGGGCATCGTACAGGTCGGCGTCCAGGCGATGGCCGACCGTTATGCCTATGTTTCTTTCCTGGGGCTGTTCATCATCGTCTGCTGGGGACTGGCGGATTGGGCCCGCGAGAGACGCGTTGCGGCGAGAATGCTGCCTGCAGCTAGTGTTCTCGTCCTCATCGCCCTTGCCCTCGTGACGCGTAATCAGCTCCGCTATTGGCAAGTCGAGGAAGATCTTTGGCAGCACGCCTTGCAGGTGACCGATCGTAATTGGGTAGCCTATAGTCAACTGGGAGCGGCGCTCGCCATGCATGGCTATGTCGGCGAAGCGATGCAGCAGTTCAATCTCGCGCTGGGCATCGATCCTGACAATGTCGATAGCAATCTCGGAATCGCCATCAACGACCTCCAGCAGGGCAACTTTGCCGACGCTCTTGTGCACTATCGAGTGGTGGTCAGACAGCCCGCGGTCAAGCCTTCCGTTCTGCAAGGGTCCTACCTCGGCATGGCGAAGGCATATCGCGCCCTGGGCGATCATGAGCAATCCCAGAAGTGTCTGCAAAAAGCCAAAAGTATCCAACCCGAATAGGGCTCGTTGCCTCGAACAGCCGAGGGGACTAAGCCGATTCGTCGGTTGCTTTTCCGCGAGGGACTTATGCACAATCGGACGAGCCAAGCTGCATCTTACCGACAACATCCGAAAAGTTGTGCGCCACGCAAACTCAGTAGCTGACCTGAACGCGGCGAGAAACGGGAGTAACGAATATGGGGAACCAACCGAACCAGCCAGTTGCCAGCAACCGAAGCGTTTCACGGACGATGCTTTTGACTCTTGCGGTCGCTTGCACGTGCCTTTCGAGCGGAATGTTCACACCGGCGTTACACGCGCAGACTTTTTCGGTCATTCACAACTTTGTCGGCAGTCTCGACGGCTCGGAGCCGACTTCAGGAGTCACCATCGACCCTGCCGGTAATCTGTACGGAACCACATTCTTCGGCGACCAGGCCACGGGCACTTTATACAGAATGTCGCATCACAGCGGCGGCTGGCTTCTGAGTCCTCTCTATTACTTCACCAACATGGCCACCGGCGTGATCCCGTATGACCGGCCGATCTTTGGTCCCGATGGTGCGCTGTATTTCACCACCGGTTTTGGAGGTATCGGTCCGTGCACGACCTACAACAACACGACGGGTTGCGGCGTGGTCCTGAGCATGAGACCACCGGCAACATTTCCCGCCACGCCCATTACTCCCTGGAATGAAACGTTGCTGTACGAATTCTCCGGCGGAGCTGACGGCGCCAATCCCTATAGCGCGGACATCGTCTTCGATAGCGCTGGCAATCTTTACGGCACAACGTACAACGGTGGTTCGACCAACTGTTCGGGCGGTTGCGGAGTGGTTTACAAGATGACGAAGTCCAACAATACCTGGACCGAGAGCGTCGTCTACACGTTCACCAACAGTACGGATGGATCACATCCCTGGGCTGGCGTCACTCTCGATCATGCCGGCAACCTTTATGGCACCACCGCCAACGGAGGCTCCCACGGGCAGGGCACGGTCTACGAACTCAGCCCGTCGGGCGGTGGCTGGACGTTGCGTACGTTATACAGTTTTCAGGGTCAGGCCGACGGCGGTCTGCCGTACTCGGGCCTGATCTTCGATCAAGCTGGGAATCTCTACGGCGCCACCTCCACGTATGGGAGCGGCCACGGCGGCACGGTATTCGAGCTGACACCCAGCGGTGGCAACTGGAATTTCAATTTGCTCTATTCCTTTGCCGGGCCAAACGGAGGGTTCTATCCCGGGCCTGTCGCTAACCTTGCGTTAGACAGTCAAGGAAATCTCTACGGCACCACGCACCTTGACGGCCTTTACAACTTCGGAGCGATTTTCACGTTGACGAACAGCAACGGCACTTGGAACTACACCTCGCTGCACGATTTCACCGCCGGAAACGACGGCGGCGATCCACGCAGCAATGTCTCCTTCGATGCGAACGGAAACATGTTCGGTACAGCTTCCGAAGGCGGTACAGGGAATCGTCAGCAGTGCGTCGGCTCGTGCGGCGTAGTGTGGGAGATTACCCCGTAGAGTTGGCGGCGGAAGTGAATCTAAACAGGAATCGCGGTGTGGCCCGCCCCTCGGATCTCCGTGATAAATCAGAGGGCGAATCGAACATGCCTCCGAGCTGTAACCAGGTAATCATGCGCGGGCACGCCTTGCCAGCGGTCTACAAATCTG
Organism: Verrucomicrobiia bacterium; assembly: GCA_035482295.1. Classification (GTDB taxonomy): domain Bacteria; phylum Acidobacteriota; class Terriglobia; order Terriglobales; family Acidobacteriaceae; genus Bog-257. The sequence continues at coordinate 35,423 of DATHQX010000047.1, read as the reverse complement.
AGAAGCTGTTGTCCGACTTCCGGTCGTCGGCTTGCCATCTTCCATCCACGTCGGTCGATGCTTTTTCCTGCCAGACGGACCGTAGTACGCGAGTTCCAAAGCCCAATGAACAACGGCCCTGCTGTTGCCCCCGTCGCCGGCGTTTCCCGAACCAGGTATGCATTTCTGTTATCTCCCGCATATATAGTTTCAGTCGGCCTGATCGCCCGTGTCGGATGTATTGTTGCCTTGGGCTTGTATCAGCTTGACGTGCGGTACTGGACAAAGTTCGAAATGGTCGTCATAGGTCACTCTTTGGCGGTCGGACAGGGTTTCTCGGCTCCCTGGGGGGATCCAGCGGGCCAACCTCTTGGACAGCACCACTCTATCTGTTGTTGGTTTCCCTAGCTTTTCGCATTTTCGGCGTGTATTCGCACGCGTCCATTTTCGCGCTGCTCACCTTCAATAGCGTGTTCTCGGCGATGACCAGCTGGACGATCTTTCGTATCGCAAACCGCGTTTTCAATCTGAAGGTGGCGGCATGGTCAGGCTGGATCTGGGCATTGTTTCCCACCTCAATCTTCTGGTCCGTGGCTTGGATATGGGAAACTGCCCTTTCGGCGTTCCTGTTAAGCCTGCTCTTCCTGCTGACTCTGCAGATGGAGGGTGAGGACAGGTTGTGGCCCTGGTTCCGTTATGGACTGTTGTGGGGAGTCGCAGCTCTCACCAGCCCGGCGCTCCTATTGTGGCTGCCCTTTGCAGGATGCTGGCTGGCGTACCAGTTGTATCGCGACGTAAACGCTTAGTTCTGCCAGTGCTGGCTGGCGCAGCCGTCTTTTGGGCAGCGATAACTCCATGGGATCCTGCCTACACGCCATCGAACCCGAACTGGTCATACTGGCAGTGTACTGCGTAGCATCGGAGATTACCTCCAGTAAACCTCTCCCTGAAGTCACTAAGACCGGCAACTGCCCCCTACCCTTCTCACTTGGCGCAGATCAGGGCATAAGTGACGGTTTGCCGTGAGCATGCTCGGGTCGCGGTTAGGAATCGGGGCGATTTCCAGCAACCCGACTTCCCAATAAAACTGCACAAGATTCGCGGGATGAGGCCTGAACGCCACTAACGAGACATTATCACTTCGGCCGGTTAGGAATATCGAGATCGACCATTGCCGGAGATGTAGCGGAGTTGGGCCGCGAGATTAGGCTTGCCGTTCTCGACTGCGGCGTTATAACCTCCCGTCGGCGGCAACCATGGATCGTCCGGATTCAACTCGCGGTACTTGGGGAGCACGATCCTCTTTCGTCGAAAAGAAACACTACGACATATTGGCTTTGTGCCTGGTCCTCGCGACCTTGGCAGCCTACAATTCCGTCCGCCATTACTCTTTTATTAATCTTGACGACGGACCTTATGTCTTTCAGAACCCTCTGGTGCTTGGACCGTTAAATTGGCCAGCTATTAAAACGGCTTTTACTCACGGTTACTGCCTCAACTATGATCCGCTGACGTTTCTCGCGCACAGCATAAACGTAAGATTATTCCAGTTGAACGCGGGACGTCACCACGAGGTCAATGTTGTCCTTCAGGTAATTATCTCTCTCTTGATCTTCATAGTATTAAAGAAAGCCACCGGCTACGCTGGACGAAGCTTAATGGTGGCGGCGCTATTCGCGCTCCATCCTATTAATGTAGAAAATGTAGCATGGGTCGCAGAACTAAAAACAATGCTCAGCACGCTGTTCTTTTTTCTTGCGCTGGGTGCCTACCATTGGTACGCTCGCAGGCCTTCGGCCTGGCGGATGGCTCTCGTTTCCTTTGCTTACATACTCGCCCTACTGGCTAAGCCGCAGGTGATAACACTGCCGTTCGTTCTTCTTTTGTGGGACTACTGGCCGTTGTGTCGAATGTCTTCCGACAAACATGAGAGGGTTGGGAATACAGGACACGAGAACTCCATTCCACAACGCAGCGTCTTCGCACTGGTCAAGGAAAAGATACCGCTCTTTGTTATTGCTCTCCTGGATGGGATCGTTACAATATTCGCCGAGCATAAAGCGTCGATTCAGGAATGGCCTTACTCGCTATCGATCCGTCTCGGAAATGCGGTCCTGTGCTATTCGCGCTATCTAGGCAAAACATTTTGGCCGGTCAACTTGGCTCTGATGTATCCCCATCCGGGTTATTCCTTGCGCTGGGCTTATGTGTGGGCCTCCCTGAGCTTTCTGGTTGCGGTGACTGTGTTCGTGATCTGTGAAAGGCGGCATCGATATCTTGTCGTAGGATGGTTCTGGTTTCTCGGAACGCTAGTTCCGATGATTGGAATCGTACAGATTGATTGGCCTGCTCTTGCGGACCGCTATGCTTATATAAGTGTGATCGGCGTTTTCTTGATGGTTTGCTGGGGCGTGGCAGAGCTTGCTCAGGAGATGTGGCTTCCAAAATTCATCTTGCCGATTTTAGGCATCGCGATCTCATTGGCTTTGGTAGTAAGAACCCACAGCCAGGTACAGTACTGGCGGGATAGCGTATCCGTCTGGACGCACTCATTGGAAGTAACCCATCGTAACCGCATAGCCGAAATCGAGTTGGCTTATGGGTTGCAGACGGCGGGCGACCTAAAAAACGCTTTACGATACTTCTATCGTGTAGCCGACGAGAACCCTGGTGACGCCGAAGCCGACTTGCATGTCGCGTTCATCGAGCAGCGGTTGGGTAACTCAAGCCAGGCGATCGTCTTCTACGAAAAGGTATTGGCAGCGTCCAAAGACAATCAGGTGACGGCCCAAGCAAGGGCGAATATGGGTCATGCGTACAGCGCGTTAGGAGACAATGCACGCGCCGCCCAATGCTACCGGGAAGCCATGCGCATTCGCTCGTTACCGGAGCCCCCACCCCCTCTTCCTCCCCTCTACTGGCTTCGTAAGTATCTTCCTTGAGAATGCGTTTCCCGCTTCGGCGCCGACTCAGGGCAGATCATCCTCATGCCATCGCGACTACCGCGTACGCCCAGCGACGCCGAGGAGGGGCTGGTATTGGGAATCCTCAGCAGTGCGTGGGGTCGTGTGGGAGATTACGCCGTAGAGTTGGCGCGGAAGCGACCTAAATCGGAATTGGGGCGTGGCCCGACCTGTTTTTATTTCATGTATCAACGGCTCAGCAGCCTATCGACCTTACGCTGCGCCGCATCCAGATTGGACGACAAGGCTGCTGCTTTCTGCCGGGTTTCGCGCGCTTCGTTCATCTGACCATTCTTCTCCAGCGCCTGTGCGAGAAGCAGCAAGTTGACGTCATTAGCATCGAGGCGAGCTACCTCACTGAACGCACGGACCGCTCCTGTCATGTCTCCCGACTTTTGCTCGACCAGTCCCAACCCTTGCCATTCACGAACACCGTGATGATCCAGTTGTAACGCCGCCTGAAAGCTTGTGGCCGCGTCGGAGAGCTGCCCCATGCCGAACTGGACGTAGCCCATGTTGCCGAGCGCCGTCGCTTTCATCTTAAGCAGCACCGGCGCTACGTTGCCGTACTTATTCTCCGCCGTGTAGGTGTCAATGAGCGTGAGCACGGCTTGGTAATGATTCAGTGCATCTTCGACCTGGCCGTGCTGCTGATCGAATGCTCCGAGGTAGAGATGGGCAACGGCGGCATCTCCCAGTTGCTCGCGTCCCATATCGCCCGAAGCGTTGGAGGTGACGGCTATCACCCGCTCGAAGTGCTCCATCGCATCTTCCGGCTGTCCAGCCTCCAGCAGAGCCGTGCCCAGGTTTTCTTCTGCCTGGTAGCTGCCCTTGGTGACATTCAATGTGTAAGTCCAAAGCGTGACATTGCTGGACCAGTAGCTGAGCTGACGATAGGTCATCACCAACAGCGCGGCGAGCAATGCGGCACTGGCGATGGCAAGCCCGCGTGTGGCAAAGTCGCGTCGCGACGCCCATTCAGCGATTCCCCAGCAGACCGTGATGAAAATTCCGACGAAGCTCAAATAAGCGTACCGATCCGCCATCGCCTGCTCACCCACCTGCACGATGCCAAGCATCGGCACGAGTGTCCCGAGAAACCAGAACCAGCCCACGGCCAAATAAGGCTGCTCACGTCGATAAAGGACAAACGCGGTAATCGCCAGAAGCAGGAACATAGAAGTCGCGACCTGCCATGGGGCGATGGGCGAATGTGGATAAAAGGGAATCAGCGGAAGCGGCCAGAATGCCTTGCCGAGATAACGAACGTAGGAGACGGTCGCGTTCGCCAGCCGATAACTCAGCGGATAATACCGCAGCGCCCCAGCCAGACTCTGTGCTCGCACCGTCATCATCGCGCTGCCGAAAGAGAGCAGTAGGAACGGCAGCTTTTCCAGCACCAGAAACGAAAGGCTCTGCACAGGAATCGCATCGGCGGTGTCGCTCGCTTTCGAGTTTCCGAGAGCCAATCGACGGAGAGGCCAGTAGTCCCATAGAAGCAGGACAAATGGAAACGTCACGATCTGCGGTTTCGCCAGAAGTCCCAGAGCGTACAGGAATGCCACGAGCACGTACGGCCCGATTCGCGGTCTGCTCGTGTACCAGTGATACGCACCCAGCGCCAGCAGAAAGAACAACATGCTCAGCAGATTCTTGCGCTCGGCGATCCAGGCGACGGTCTCGACGTTGACGGGATGCAGCGCGAAGATCGCCGCCACCATGAAGCTCCGCCCCGAAAACCCGGTGGCCCGCCGTAATACCAAGAAGAGCAGAACGGCATTCAGGACATGAAACAAGAGGTTCATGTCGTGATGGCCGGCAGGATTGAGCTGGAACATCTGGAAGTCCGCGGCGTGCGACAGCCAGGTGAGCGGATGCCAGTTGGCCAGATCGTGCGTGGCGAAAGCCCAACGAACCGTCTCCCATCCCAGGTCGCCCCGCAGATGCGAGTTGTTGACGACGTATTGCTCGTCATCGTTGATGGAGAACGGATGTCCGTGTGCCGGCCAGTAAACGGCAACGGTCAGAACGATCAAAACAGCGGAGTAGACCCACTTATTCAGAGGCTTCGACCAGAACCGGCTCCATCCTGCGGATGAAGCCTCTCGCGTGCCTGGACTGCCGGGTGGGCGGGACGCTTTTCCCTTGCCGATGCCGGATCCCAAACGATAAGTCTCCTAAGCCTAGTATTTGCAGTAATTTGTACCACATTGAAGGGCAGTTGCCGAATCAAATCGCAGGCTAGACTGTGGGGTTCCGGAGAGCGAAGGCTCCGAACCCTCCTCCTTTCATTGGTTTGGACTTGCAGAGCCCGGTTGCGAGACCACAAATCTGGCTGTAAAGTGCCTGCAAATATGGCATTTACATCCTTTCTAATTCCCAGCTGGGAGGGAAATTGCCTAGAACAATGCTGCAAACACCTGCACTCTCCAAACGGCAAAGCCGACGTATTCATTGGACTTATCGTGGCACGAGGATTGCTCTTTGTAGGCTAGCCTCTCTCGCTATGGGGCAAAATGGGTCTGTACGTGAATTGAACCTAAAGGAGGGTTCGATCCTTGAAAATGCGTATCGCTTCGCTGTCACTGCTCGCCCTGTGCTTGGCTGTTGTTCCGGCCGTCGCCCAGGATATTTACGATAACGGTCCGACAAACGGCACCACCGATGGCTGGACCATCAACTTCGGTTTCGCGGTTAGCGACTCCTTCACCCTCTCCAGCGGCGCTACCGTTGGTGGCTTGAACTTTGCTGCCTGGGTTGAGCCGGGCGACACACTGCAGTCGGCCGAAGTCTCGATCACCTCGAGCGAGTTCGGCGGCACCAGCTTCTTTGATCAGACTGTCAGCTTCACTCAGAGCGGTTGCGTTGCGAACCAGTACGGTTTCAACGTCTGCACCGAGTCGAGCACGTTCTCTGGTCCGTCTCTGAACGCTGGCACCTACTGGCTGAACCTGTCGAACGCTTCGACCGCAGCCGGCGATCCGGTTTACTGGGATGAAAACTCTGGTCCGTCCTCGGCTTCCGAGAACTCGATCGGAACCGTTCCTTCCGAGTCCTTCACCCTGGTTGGCGGCACCAGCACGACCAGCACGACCAGCACGACCAGCACCACCGGCACGACTCCTGAGCCCAGCAGCATCATGCTGTTCGGTTCTGGCATCCTCGGCCTGGCTGGCGTTCTGCGCCGCAAGCTGTTCTAATTTTCAAACCGACCCTTCCCCCAGGTCTTTTCAGAAGCCGGAGCCTAGCGCTCCGGCTTCTTTGTTTAGCCGCCTTTCTTTTGTTCTTCCCCGACGGCATCTGAGTTATTAGTCAGACTGCTCAGTTCCCCATGCAACTTTGGGGACTGCGATGGTCACTGATTGCAGTTTTGGGCAGGCGATTGGAAGACTCGCGATGGATGCAGTTGCTACTTTGAACGTCTTGGCGAGGTCGCTCTTCGAAGCCTTGATCGTAGGCATGATCTAGGCTGAACGTTGAAAACGATAAGCCCTAGAGCCCGCTCGAGCGCGCCGGGCTTGCGTCGCCGAGTCCGGTCTTGATTATCGATTATCGATGTACGGATTAACCCAGTGGAAGCCCTTGTTCATGAGCGGGTACTTCTTAGGATCCGACATGTCGATTCTGTCCAATTTGGCGCTCAACTGGTGACTCTCGAAGCGCCCATTCAAGGTCATCTGACTGGGAGTCGAGTAATCCAGTGAAAGCAGCGCGGTCCTGTGAGTGTCATCTAGATTCCATAGTTTGGCGGTCTTCATTCCATCTTCAAACTGGATGAAATACCGCTGACGCGACCCATCCATACCGATAACCGTTAGCACTTTGGGCGAGTCGAAGATAACGTTCTGCCAGCGATCCTGGTCTGTCAGGAGTGGAGGATGCAGAATTCCATCTTCGTTAAATTCGGTGACCGACCAAACTCCGCGCACCGGCGCGGGCATGGTATCCCGCTCGGTCTTTGCATCCAGCAATGACTGCGAGCCGGCTACCCAAAGAACGTAAGCTCCAAACGCGATCTGCGCCCATAAGGCGACGTGGTTTAACACTTTGTCGTCGAACAGCGGGACTTCGGGCACGGGATCCGCCTGACGATTCAGGACCAGAACGTTAGCCAGGCGTTTAAAGTCTGGTATCAACAAAATAAGGCACATTACGACGAGGTGGATGGAAAAAATCTTTCGCGGCACGTCGTAGCAGAGATTCAACATGAGCACGTTGGTCATCAGGGCGCCGCTGACCAAGGCTCCCAGCGTTGTGAACCTTGGAAACATCAGCAAGATGCCGCCAACTGTCTCTCCAAAACCTCCGAAGAAGCTATACAGCGCCGAAACCCCCATGAAGGTCCACAACATCCCCATCGGAGAAGCCTGCCCGAACGGCTGCGTGAGACGAACGAGATCGGGAGGGGGGAACTGCGACCCGACGAGCTTCTTGACTCCATAACCGAGCATCGCCCACCCGGTTACCAAACGCATGAAAACTCGAAACCACAGATAAAGCTGCTTGTAATTGGTGCGTTTTCGATCAAGGGCAGACCAGACCGCGGTAATGGCGATGGCCGCTAACACCATGCAAAAGATCAAAACGTAGTCATAAAGCTCGTCGCCACTGCCGTTCGGCACCTCGGCCAGGTTGCCGGTTAGACCCAGGACATGGCTGCCAACCCAAGGAACGATGGGGTGCCAGATCTTGACCCAAATATTGTTCTCCAACGCCTCCGGCTTTACATAGGAAGACAGCGAACCCACCGCTCCAGGCCCTACATAAAGAAGGAGGTAGGAGAACGCAAATCGGAACGCGATTTTGGTCGCCTGGGACCACTGCGTCACTTCTGATTGAGGAGAAACAGGAGTATCCCGTTGCAGCTCGGGTATCATAAGGCCCTCTTACCTGATGGAAATCTGAACCCTTCGCGAGCAGCGCCCGGACGACGCGAACCTCATCGAGGGGTTCTTGCTCGGGTATGGCTTTCGCCCAACTCCGTCTAACCTTTTGCTGAGCGTCTCAATCTAGCCACATTCGCTGATACACCCTACTTGTTTTGCCCGTTTGGTGCCACTCTGCAGGCGCGTGGACAGATACATTGCCCAGGCTTATTCCAACGGAATGGAGGCTGCCTCGAGGCGATATCGTTCTGCGCTGGCTGTGTCCCCCAATGCCGCATAAGCCTTCGACATATTTTGTAAGGCTAATCGTCGTTGTCCCGGGACGCTCTCGCTAGCAGCCAATACCCGCTTATAGTGTTCAATGGCATCGATCTCGTTTCCTTGTTGCTGAACATACATCGCGACTTCCAGGTTGCCAAGGGGATCATCGGGTTTGAGCTCAAGACTTTTCATCAAGTGCGGCTGCGCCTCGGCTTGGCGCCCCGCTATGGTCAGCACATAGCCCAGACTCATTTCTCCGACATAATTGTTGACCGGAGTGATCTCCAAGGACCGTGTCCAGATGGCGACGCTGTCTGCCCAGAAACGCGTCTGATACCGCGCCATCAGCATACAACCCACCAAGACGGCTGCAGCAATCCCGACCCGAACAATTTTGGGCACACCTATCCTGGAGGCGGATTCCGCGGCTCCCCAGATCACCATGATGAACAGACCGATGAAGGATTGATACGCATATCGGTCCGCCATTCCCTGTTCCCAGACTTGGATGATACCGATCATCGGAAGCAACGCGATGAGAAACCAGAGCCAGCCCACCACCAGATACCGATGCCTGCGGCAGATCCAGACCAATGCTGTGATCAGCGAAAGAAATAATAAAGAAATCGTAATTTGAAATACCGTGAGCGAGTTTCCAGGATGTGGGTAGAACGGTGCGAGATCAGCAGCCCAAAATGCTCTTCTGATGTATTTTGCGTAGGAGACAACAACGTTTTCCAAGCGAATCGAGAGTGTGTAAGGCCACTTCTGCGGCGGACCGACTTCTTGAGCCAGCATTGTGATTCCCGCGCTGCCCAGACCAATTACCATCAGCGGGATTTTCTCGCCGACCAGTTGCCAAAAGGTCTTTGACGGCAGAATGGCCGCGGGGGCTTCCGACGATTCCTCGGGGACCTGCATCCTCTGCAACGGCCAATAATCCCAGAGCAGAAAAAGCGCCGGCATAGTAATGACCTGAGGTTTCGCCATCAGGCCGCAAATGTACAGCGCCGCAACGGAAGCATAACGTCCGTCACCCGGCTTTTCCGCATACCAGCGATATGCGACAAAAGCTAATACGAAAAACACCATGCTGAGGAGAGTTTTTCTTTCAGAGATCCAAGCTACGGATTCGACATTGATGGGGTGCAATGCGAAGAGCGCTGCCACGATAAAGCTGCGGCCCGTGTAGCCGGTGGCGCGACGCAGCATCCAAAACAGCAGGAGCGCACCGATGATATGGAACAGGACATTCATATCGTGATGCGCTCCGGCATTGAAGCCGAAGACCTGAATGTCGAACGCATGAGAAATCCATGTCAACGGGTGCCAGTTGTGGCAATAACCGCGCTCGAGGAAACTCCAGCGCATCGAGGCGGTTGTTAAGCCATCTTTTATGTAAGGATTGTTGGCTACGTACGACGGATCGTCGTAGTTGACGAAAGGATAATGATTGACAGGGGCGTACACGAAGATCGTTGCAACAATCAGCAACAGATTCAAAAATGCCAACTGGACACGGCTATTAACCGGACGGCCGGTTTGCTGTTCCGATATGTTGGATTTGATCTGGGCCCCGGCGGAAACCATTCATCCTCGTTGGTGAGCAGTATATCCCAAGCACTCCCGAGACGCGATTCCGTCGAGCGGATAGAAATACGCTACTTCCTGCATAGTTTAACGGCTGCCGAAGACCGTTCATGTGAGCTCTATATCATCTATGTGGACGGCGCGCGACGCCCATGTTCTGGTACCCTTTGACACGCTCCACTGAATCCTCGATGTGACTGAGCGCGTCTTGTACAACGCAATACCATCCGTCCACTGAGGCAGATATCTGAGCGATGAGCAGAGCGCTGTGAGATGTCATCCTTTACGGAAAAGGCGCTGTTTGATCGCCTTTCGATATCATTCCGTCAACAGCTTATCTGCGTAATGCTGCGCGTTGACGATGTTTTTCGACAAGAGTTCAGCTTTCTGGCGGGCGGCGCTGGCCTGTTCTTTTTCTCCGCTGGCTTCGAGCGCCCCAGCCAGCAGCAGATAACCGTAGTCGGTAGCATGAATCGCGATGCCGCGGGAATAGGAACTAATGGCCAGGGGCAGGTCGCCGGTCCTCTGCGCCACGATTCCCAAGCCAAACCAAGCGCCGGCAAAATCGGGATCGGTCTGCGTGGCCTTCTTCAGGCTCTCGCGCGCGTCGATCAGGTCTCCATTGGCTTTGTAAGCGAAGCCGAGATTGTTGTAGGCACGCGCTCGCACCTTGGAGTTACGCGCAATGTCCGCCGCTTTCTGATACCACTCGATCGCTCCGGGATAGTCGCCGTGCATCTGTTCGTAGATTCCAAGGTTCAAGTCCGCATTCGGATCGTAGGGATACGCAGCCACGGCAGCGCGGAAGTGCGGGATCGCTTCTTCAGGCCGGCCCTGCTTGAGCAACGTTGTACCGAGATTGTTTTCGGCGATCCAGTTGTTCGAAGTGACGTCGAGCGTGTGCGTCCAGAGTGTGATGTGGTCGTTCCAGAAACCGACCTGCCGGTTGGCCACGAACGCCAGAGTCGCCAGAGCGATCAGGGCAACGCCGCGCACCAGCAGCATGCGAGGCTTCCGTTGTGCGGCCCAATCGGCGACCAGCCAGCAGACCATGATGAACAGGCCAACGAACGAGAAATACGCGTAGCGGTCGGCCATCGCCTGCGTGCCTACCTGCACTACTCCAATCATGGGCACCAGCGTACCCAGGAACCAGAGCCAGCCGACGGTCAGATAGCGACAGCGATAGGCCAACGCGACCGCGGCGGTGATCGCCAGCAGCACAAACAATGCTCCGGCAACTTGCCACCACTTGAAGAGCACCAGCGGATACGGGTAGAAAAGCGCGAGCCGCGACGGCCAGAAGGCTTTGCCGATATAACGCACGTACGCAACGATGGCGTTCTCGACGCGCAAGGCGCGAGCAAAGCCGCTGGTGGCACCGCCGCCAGATTGCGCGCGCAGTGTCATCACCGCGCTGGCGGCGCACAGAAACAGCAGTGGAATTTTCTCCCAGACGATCTTCGATAGGGGTCGCGCAGGGATCGCCCCTTCGACGTGCATTTCGCTCTTGCCAAAGTTGATGCGCTGCAGCGGCCAGTAATCCCACAGCAGCAGAACGAAGGGCAGCGTAATCACCTGCGGCTTCGACATCAGGCCCAGCGCGAAGAGCCCGGCGACCAGCAGGTAACGGCCATCGTTGGGCTTCGCGGCGTACCGGCGATAGGCCGCCAGCGCCAGCAGCGCGAACATCATGCTAAGCAGATTCTTGCGTTCGGCGATCCAAGCCACCGACTCGACGTTGATGGGGTGCAAGGCGAACAGCGCGGCCACCATCCAGCTGCGGCCGACGTAGCCGGTTGCGCTGCGCAGAACCCAGAACAGCAGCAATGCGTTGAGCAGATGCAACACGATGTTTACGTCGTGCGGGCCGGCGGGATTGTCGCCGAATATCTGCCAGTCGAATGCGTGTGATATCCACGTCACCGGATGCCAGTTCGCGGCATCGCGTGCGGTCATCGCCCACTTCACCGTCTCCCAGTGCAGGCCGGCTTTGACGTGCAGGTTGTCGGTGACGTAATCGGGATCGTCGTAATTCGCAAAGGGCTGCCAATGAACCGGGTAATAGATGGCGACCACGCCGATCGCCAGGACGAGGCTTAGAAGCAGCGTCTGTACGCGGGGCGAGGCCCACCAGGGAGACGACAAGGACTGGCTCTGCTCGACAGCTTTCGAGTCAACCGATGTCATCCCATTCCTCGTGATAGCGAGCGGTTCGCCGTGAAGTCACACCTACAATTTCCCCTGATGCAAGGCCTGCGCCGCTGCGTCTTCGCTTTGCTGCGCGCTGCCAGAATTGCCGAGCTGACGATAGCACGTCGCCATGTTGCGGTAGGCCGCGGCTTTGAGCTGGTTGTCGCGCGTGATGCTGACCGTCTTCTGATAGTGCTCGATGGCGACCGCGTAGTTGCCGCGCTTCTGCTCGTAGATCCCGATGTTCAGGTTGCTGACAGGGTCGTCCGGATAAATCGCCGCAGCCTTATAAAAGTGCGCGACGCCTTCTTCAGATTGACCTTCGTTCAGCAGCGCCTTGCCAAGATTGTTCTCAGCAAGAAAGTTGCCGTCAGTAACGGCGATCGCGTGCGTCCACAACGTGACGTTGTCCTGCCAGTAGCCGAGCTGGCGATAAGCGGCAACGCCAAGCGCGAGCAGCACCACAGCACACGCCACACGCAATGCCGTGGCTGGGATTTTCTTCTGTCGCGCCCAGTCAGCCACGCCCCAGCAAATCATTATGAACAGTCCGATGAACGGCAGGTAGGCGTAGCGATCGGCAATCCCCTGCTTGCCTTGATAGCCCACGCCTTCGAGGCCGAGCATCGGAACCATCGTCCCGAGAAAGAAAAGCCAGCCCACGAGGAGATAAGGGCGCTCTCTCCAGGCCCGGACGGCCACGATGGAAATCGCAGCCAATAAGGCGACCGCAATCGCCACGTGCGACCAGGGCACCAAGTCCGGATGCGGATAAAACGCCGAGAGCCTCATCGGCCACAGCGTCCTGCCAAGGTAGTCGACGTAAGACGCCAGCGCGTACTCAATTCGCAGCGAGAGTGGATACCATGCCTTGTTTCCATCGGCGCGCTGTGCGGCCATGGTTATCGCTGCGCTGACGGCTGCGAGCGCAAAGAGCGGCGCCTTCTCCCAGAACAGTTCGGCGGCTTTCTTCTTCCACACGGAAGCTTCGCCGTTGGTCGAGATCCTGCGCAACGGCCAGTAATCCCACAGCAGAAGCACGAACGGGAACGTGATGACCTGCGGCTTGGACATCAGTCCGAGCGCGAATAGGAGGGCCACGGTTATGTACCGTCCGAATTTCGGATTGGCCGTGTACCAGCGATAGGCGCCCAGCGCCAGCAGAAAGAACAGCATGCTGAGCGAGTTCTTGCGTTCGGCGATCCACACCACCGATTCGACGTTGATGGGATGCAGCGCGAACAGCGCTGCCACCATGAAGCTGCGGCCCGTGTATCCGGTCGCGCGCAACAATACCCAAAACAGCAGCACGACATTCAGCACATGCAGCAGTAGATTCACATCGTGCGGGCCGGCTGGATCGACGTCGAAGAGCTGGCAATCGAGCGCGTGCGACATCCAGGTTATCGGATGCCAGGTGCCAACGTTATACGTCGTGAAGGCCCAATGTACCGTCTCCCCCGTGAGACCGGCCTGCACCTGCGAGTTCTGCGTGACGTAGATGGTGTCGTCGTAGTTGACGAAGGGGAAGCTGTTGACGCGAAAGTAGACTGCGATGGTGGCGAGGATGAGCACGCAGCTGAGCCCAAGCGCCTGCTTCCAGTCCGGCGCGGCAACCGCTCCCGACTGCGACGACTGTCTCGTCTCCTCTGCTTTGGCGTCAACTGCGCTCAAAACCACTCCTCAGATACCGGCGTTCTACCGGCCCTGGATCTGCTTGGCCGCGTCGAAGCACTCGCGCGCCTTGTCGGGGTCGCCGAGGTCACGGTAGGCCAGTCCCATATTGTTCCAGGCTTTAATCTTCAGCGATGGGCTAGTGGTCAGGAGGATCGCCTTCTTGTATTGGAAAATCGCCTCCTCCAGATTGCCGTGCTGCTGATCGTAAAAGCCAATGTTGAAATTGCTGACTGGATCGACCGGATGGATCTCCGCCGCCTCACGGAAGTGTCCGATGGCTTCTTCCAGGCGATTGCGATCCATCAGTGCGCCGCCCAGGTCATCCTGCGCGATGTAGTTCGGCGCCGTGACTTCGACAGTGTGTGTCCACAGCGTGATGTTGTCGGCCCAATAATCGATCTGGCGATGCGCCGCCAGCGCAAGTGCTGCGATGACAACGCAACTCGCCGCAGGCAGCAACGCCGACGGAAGATGCTTCTCTTCGACCCAATCCGCCACGCCCCAGCAGATCATAATGAAGATACCGAGCAGCGGCAGGTAAGCATAGCGATCGGCCATGGCCTGCCGCCCAACCTGGACCAGCCCGATCATCGGAACCGTCGTGCCCAGGAACCACAGCCAGCCGACCGTCAGGTAGCGGCGTGTGGCACGTTCGGACACGAACATCGTCATCGCCAGCAGGATCAGCAGCGCGCCATAAACTTGCCAGGCCCGCAGCGAATTTCCCGGGTGGGGATACATGGGGGCAAGATGCACCGGCCATAGCGCCTTCTCGATGTATCTCACATACGAGACGATGGCGTTCGACAGCCGGATGGACAGTGGTGTCGAGGCTAGCGACAGTACCGCGCCGCCGGCACTCTGCGCCTTCATCGTCATCACCGCGCTGGCGGCGGCAATGCCCAACAGCGGAAACTTCTCTACGATCAGCGCGCGCGGGCTCTTCTGCTCGAATGCAGAATCGGTCGTCGATACCTTGCCAACGGCCATGCGGCGCAGCGGCCAGTAGTCCCACAGCAACAGAACGAAGGGGAAGGTGATGATCTGAGGCTTCGCCATCAGTCCAAGCGCGAAGAGCACCGCGACAACGGTGTAGCGCCCGACCCTGGGCTTGCTGGCGTACCAGCGATACGCGCCCAGCGCGAGCAGAAAGAACATCATGCTCAGCACCGTTTTACGCTCGGCGATCCATACCACCGACTCTACGTTGATGGGATGAACGGCAAATAGCGCCGCGACCATACAACTGCGGCCAGCATAACCGGTAGCGCGGAACAGCACCCAGAACAGCAATACAGCGTTCAGCGCGTGCAACAGCATGCTGGTCTGGTGATGGCCTGCAGGATCCTGGTCGTACAGCTGGAAGTCGAGCGCATGCGACATCCAGGTCACCGGATGCCAGTTTCCAGCGTCGTAGGTGACGAACGCCCAACTCACGGTGTCCCAGGTCAAGCCATTCTGGACGTGGACGTTCTCGGTGACGTAAACGTTGTCGTCGTAATTGACGAAGGGATGCGTTTTGACCGGGTAGTAAAGCCCAATCGCAAGAACTATCAGCAGCAGGGAATAAAGAAGCGTACGAGCCGAGAACATCGCCGAGGGAGTGATCGGACGGGAATGCACTTGCTCGCCTGGTTGCAAGCCGACCGAACTCACCTTACCCCCTTCGCTCGACGAGTATACCCGATTATTTTTCGCCAAACGAAGGACGTGGGCTTACTGTTCCGCCGCGTAATAGCCTTCACGCGCATGCACTTCCAGGTGGGCCGGAGCGCGCACCTCGACCCGTAGAGAGTGGAAGCCCGGAGTGGACTGCTGGGGCGGGAACGAGACGTAATATTGCGTCCGCAGCTCCTGCTCGATCTGCGCGAAAGCCGTTCCCAGATCTTTGGCTGAATCGGCGACGTAGAGCCGTCCGCCAGTGCTGTCGGCCAGACGCTGGAGAACTCGATCGCCACGCTCAACGGCCCTCTTAGGATGAATGGTCAACGGATAGATCTGCACTTCGCTGCGCTGGGCTGCAGCGATAACGTCAGCCAGCCCGTGAAGGCTGTCGGTATCGTCGCCATCGGACAGGACAACGATCGCGCGATGCAGATCCTTGCCGTCGCCTGCGGCCGCGAGTTGACCCGAGCAGGCGCTGTACAGGGCGTCGTAGACACGCGTGCCCCAACCCGGCTCCTTCAAACGATTGACGGCATCGACAAGTGCCTGGCGATCAGAGGTCGAACTTTGCCAGGTCTTGATTTCGCCGCCGAAGGCAATCACGAACGCGTGGTCGGTTTGCGGCCGCATGACCGTGTCAAGGAAATCGATCGCTGCCGCCTTCTCCTGCAGCAGCACGCGGTGCACGGTCGCTGGTGTCGATCACCAGGCCGAGTTGCAGTGGCAGATCGTCGCCGCGCTCGAACTCCTTGAAGTGTGCTACCTGCGACTGATTGTCGAAGACGCGAATGTCATCGGCCGAGAGATCGCGCACCAGCTTGCCCCGCTGGTCGGCCACCGTGAACTGCAGTCGAACTTCGGGAATGGCGCGTCGAAAAGTGTATCCCGGGGTGTTTGCCGGAAGATGATCGCTCTCCAGCAGCTCCGGCATCGGCATGGGCTGAATCGCTATGCGATCGCGGGTGTAGCTGGAAGGATCAAGCGCAGCAGTGGGCCCGCGATCGGCCGAGCCACCCTCGAACCTGCCGGCGCCCCACTCGCCGACTCCCAGCAGCGTGACTCCGGTTAATGCGAGGGACAGTCCGTAAACCAGCGTGACTCTTCGCACAAACCATTTATCGGCGGCCCAGCCAAACAGCTTGAGAGAGATGGTGTACTGCGCGGCGTGAACAGCTAACGGTGCTGCCGCCGGCCAAGCCTTCCAAGGTCCCGGCCCGAGAGTCGCGAAGAAGTCGCTGCCGAAATGCCGCAACGCATACGCAGGCGAAGAGATATCAGCCCACACGGTTCCACCCGGACGACTGGATGATCGGACGGCCGGTCAGAGTTGCCGAACGTGGAAGATTTCACAAATGAATGATGATTCAGCCGAAGATGGAATCGCCGCGTCTACCCCGTTGGTGGTAGCCGGTGGGTTATATCGCCCAGTCCTGTAGTACCCTATTGCCAAAGAAGAACGAATGCCCTCGGAAAAAGTCTTAATCGTCGACGACGAGAAGCTCGTTCGTTGGTCTCTGCGGCAGAAGTGCGAAGAGTGGGGATATCACGTCTTAGAGGCTGACAACGGCACGGCTGCGCTCCGCGTGGCTCACAACGAGTCTCCGGATCTCGTGCTGCTCGACGTGCGCCTGCCCGACCTGAACGGCATCGAAATCCTCGAGCAATTGAAGAAATCCGGTGACGCGCGTGCGGTCATCATGATCACCGCCGATCCTCAACTTGAGGATGTGAAGACGGCGCTGAAGCTAGGCGCCTACGATTTTGTGGGCAAGCCGCTGGACTTCGACGAGTTGGCCGTCGCCGTCAAGAATGCGCTGGAAACCACCCGCCTGCGCTCCGAGGTCGAGTCGCTGCGCGGCGAGATGCGTCGCCGCACCGGGTACCACAATGTCATCGGCGTTTCGCAGAAGATGTCGGAGCTGCTGGGCTTCGTCAACAAAGTTGCGGCAAGCGAAGCCACCACGATTCTGGTGCAGGGCGAGAGCGGCAGCGGCAAGGACCTCATTGCCAAAGCCATTCACTACCAGAGCCGAAGGCAGGAGAAGCCGTTCGTCGCCATCAATTGCTCCGCCATCCCGGAAACCTTGATGGAAGCCGAGCTCTTCGGCCATGAGCGCGGCGCCTTCACCGACGCCAAGGCCATGAAGAAGGGTTTGTTTGAGATGGCCGACGGCGGGACGCTCTTCCTCGACGAAATCGGAGAGCTGTCGCCTCTGCTGCAAGCCAAATTGCTGCGTGTTCTGGAGGACCAGATCATCCGCCGCGTGGGTGGCGTCCGCGACATGCAGGTGGATGTGCGCGTCATCGCGGCGTCGAATCGCGATCTGGAACGCGCCGTCCGCGAAAGCCAGTTCCGCCAGGATCTTTATTACCGTCTGGCGATCATCTCGATCTTTCTGCCGCCGCTGCGCGAGCGCAAAGAAGATATTCTGCCACTGGTGGAATTCTTTCTCGAGCGTTACAACCGCAAGTTCCGCAAAAACGTCCGCGGCATCACGGAAGAGACTCGTAAGCTGATGCTGAAATACGACTGGCCCGGCAATGTCCGTGAGCTGAAGAACGCAGTCGAACGTGCCATGATCCTGGAAGAAGATGATCAGCTTAACCCGGCCTATCTGCCCTTCGCCGTGGCCCAACAGCATTCTTCGTTTACCGCTTTCGAGCTGTCGTCAGGACAAAACGGCGGCTTGGCCGGCAAGCAACTGCCCGACGGGCGCAGCCTGCCCAAGCTGGAGATTCCCGACGGTGGAACATCGCTGGAAGAAGTGGAGCGCGAGTTGGTGGAGATTGCCATGTCTCGGGCCAACGGCAATCAGACGCACGCCGCGCGCCTGCTCGACATCAGCCGCGACGCTCTGCGGTACAAGCTGAAGAAGTTCGGTCTCATCCGAGCGGAAGCGGAAGAAGACGAGACTTCCACCGCAGCGACCTAGCTCTGTATTCCACGCTTCCAATGTTACTGTCTCCGTGTCACACTTCTTCTCAGGCAAATCTCGCAAAACCAGTCTCTCGCCTTGCGCAACTCGTCGACCCGACATTTCGTAACCGTCAACGCTGAGCCAAAGAATGCGATTCGCTCCCTGTGCTCCGGAGTCTGAGCTTACGCGTCGGGCAAATAATGCAACTGGGCTTTGCTAACCGGCTTCTATGTATGGCAGAAGCTGTTTCCAGGAATGAAGAGTCCCGCGCAACCAGCGCACACCAGGTGCTCGGATGAGAAAGCTAATCATCGTCGTCGTCGTGCTCGTTGTGATCATCGTGGGAGCTCTCCTGGCCCTTCCCCATCTCATCGATGTCAATCAGTATCGCGGACAGATTCAATCGGATCTTCAGCAGCGGCTGAACCGGCCCGTGCAGCTGGGCGAGATGTCGCTGGGGGTCTTTCCGCTGCGGGTGGAAGCCAACAACGTCACCATCGGCGAAGATCCGAACTTCCACAGCACGGTGCCTTTTGCGCAGGTTTCTCAACTTGATGTCAGCGTGAAGCTGCTGCCCCTACTCCGCAAAGACGTCGAGGTGAACAGCCTGGAGTTGAAGCGCCCGCAGATCGAGCTTATCCGCAACCAGAACGGCGTGTGGAACTTCTCGACGCTGGCCAGTACTCCGGCAGCTCCGTCCAACGTTCCTGCTCAGCCGCAGCAGCCGGCAAAACCGGCGCCGGTCCAACCCACCGAGAATGCCCAAGGCAATGCGTTCACTCTGGGCGAATTAAAGATTACCGATGGCCAGATCGCGGTGACTGATTATCAGAAACACCAGTCGCGTGCGGTGTATGACCACATCGATGTTGCACTGAAGGACTACGCGCCCGGCCAGCCGTTCTCGCTCGATCTGACCGCGCACCTGCCGGGCAATGGCTCGCAGACGTTGAGCTTGAGCGGTAACGGGGGTCCGGTGAACAACACCGACCTGACGACGACCCCCTTCAAGGGCACGCTGAAGTTGGATCAAGTGTCGCTCGCAGGAGCGCAGAAGTTTCTGAACTCAGACGCGTTGGCTGGAACCGACGCAGTTCTTTCCGGCTCAACCGACATTTCCAACGCCGGGAGTGCGATGAGCGCATCCGGCTCGCTGAAGGCCGAGAACGCGGTTGTTCACGGTGTGCAAGTCGGCTATCCCATCTCCGCCAACTTTGACATCGCCGATAACCTTAACAGCGATGTCATTAACATCAAGAAGTGTGATTTGAAGCTGGGCTCGACGCCTCTGTCGTTGAGTGGAACATTCAACAGCCGGCCGACGCCTGCTGTCGTTGACGTGAATGTGAGCACGTCGAACGCCTCGATTCAGGATGCTGCGCGGCTGGCTGCTGCCTTTGGTCTGGCCTTCAGCACCGAAGCCAACATCGCCGGACAGATCACGGCCAACGTTCACGCGCAGGGCCCGACCAGCCAACTGGCGTTCAACGGCAACGTCAACGCTCGCAATCTGGAGATGACAGGAAAGCAGATTCCGCAGCCGGTCAAGGTGCCTGCAATCGATCTGACGATGACGCCGCAGCAGATCCAGTCCAACAACTTCACCGCGACCTCCGGCGCAACTTCACTGGCCATACAAATGACGTTGACGCAGTACACCAGCGTGTCCCCGAACGTCGACGCCTCGGTAAAGACCATCAATGGCAAGGTCAATGAGTTGCTGAATATTGCGCAGGCCTATGGCATCAGCGCGGCCGAAGGCATGTCGGGCAGCGGGAACATCACGCTCGATGTGCACGCCACCGGGCCAATCAAGAACACCGATGCGATGAAGTTCAGCGGCTCGGGCGCGCTGCAGAACGCGTCGCTCAGAATGCCGTCGCTGACCCAGCCGCTGAACATCCGCAACGCGAATCTGCAATTCACACAGAACTCGATGAACGTAACGAATCTCGTGGCCTCGCTGGGCTCGACCAACACGAGCGGCAATCTAAGTGTCACCAACTTCCAGGCGCCGCGTCTGACCTTCGCGTTGAGCGCGGACAAGGTGAATGTAACGGAATTGGAGCAGATCACCGGCGGCTCCGCACCTCAACAGAAGGCCCCTGCCAAGAAACGCGCCGATGCATCCTGGAGCTTGGTTCCGTCGGCCGATGCTGCTCCTGCCAAGGCGGCTCAGCCCGGCTTGCTGCAACTTGCTACCGGCAACGGCACTATCGCGGTTGGAACGATTATCTACGAGCAGACAACGCTGACCAACGTGAAGTCGAACGTGAGTCTCAACCGCGGTATCGTTCAGCTCAATCCCCTCACCTCACAGGTCTTCGGCGGCCAGCAAAGCGGCAGCATTACGGTTGACACCCGGCCCAATCCGATGGCCTTCACCGTCAACGTTAAGCTGACTGGTGTTGACGCCAACAAAATGATGTCATCCATGTCGTCGGTTAAAGACACGCTGTACGGCACGCTCGGTGCAACTACCAACGTAACTTTTACGACACCGGCCTCGGGCGAAGTTGCGCAGACGTTGAACGGAACGATGAACATGACCCTTGCTAACGGCAAGCTGATGAAGCTTGACCTGCCTGGGGAGTTGTCGAAGATCGGCAAGTTCGGCGGGGTCACACCGAAGGGCTACACCGCGATTTCACAGATGAGTGGCAGCTACAACATTCACAATGGAGTCGCTCAAACCAACGACACTAAGGCTGCGCTCGACATAGGCAACTTGGCGGCCCAGGGCACGATCAACCTGGTGAGCCAGGACCTGAACATGCACGTGACTGCGGTCCTCAACAAGGGCTTCAGCCAATCGGTCGGCGGTACTGGGGTTGGCGGTTATCTCAACACTGCGCTTGCTAACAAGAATGGCGAATTAGTCTTGCCGGTGCTTGTCACTGGCAACATGAACCACCCGATGGTCGCGCCTGACGTACAGCAGATCGCGAAGATGAAGCTAAACAACCTGCTGCCGACGGCAGGCGGCCTGCTGAGTGGCAAGGGCGGTGCGAATAATCTTGGCAGCCTGGTGGGAGGGATCGTTGGCGGTCAGCAGCAGCAAGGCCAGCAGCCGGCCAAAACCAATCAGCCGCAGCAGAACAAGCAGCAAGCCAATCCTCTGGGGAATGCACTGAACCAGATTCTAGGTGGGCAGAAGAAGCAGTAACACGAGTCTTCCAGCAGGCGTTCCCCGATACGGGAGCGTCACGTCCGGGCAAATTCCGGCGACTTTCTTCCTAGTAAGACGGTGAGACTTGAGGCTGGAATCTCACCGTAAGATGGGCGTCTCTTACGGCTTGACCGCACGAATCTTCACCAGCGTTCCGTCGGGCAATGCGTTGCCCATGAAGTGCACGACACCATCGCGCACCACGCCGTTAATTTCCGGCACTACCGCCGCTACTCCGCCGACGTCCGTTGCGCTGACTGCAGGAGCTTTCTTGGCGATTCCGCGGTCCATCGCCAGATTGGCCAGGCGATCCGCCTCGCGATTCTTCTCGCGCAGCACGTGTTTGATCTCGAAGCATTCAAACTGATCGATCAGCTTCATCGCCTGCTGGTGCAGCTCCTTCAATGTAGGACTGCTAACCTTATACTGCCCGTTGATCTGCTTCACCATCAGCTCGGAGTCGCTTACGACCTTCAGTGCCTTGAAGCCATGGCGTAGAGCGTAGCTCAACGACGCCAGCAAGCCCGAGTACTCCGCGTAATTGTTCGTTTGCCGCCCGAGATACTCGCTCAACTCGGCCACCGGTCGACCGAGCTCGTCTTCGATCACGACGCCATAGCCCGACGGACCGGGATTGCCGCGTGCGCCACCATCCACGTTCGCCACCAGATAGCCCTGATCGAGGCTGGTGATGGGGCCACCGACGAACTCCTGCGAGTGGTAGCGCGATTTTCCGGGAAAAGGACGAATGGACATGGTTGACAGTTTACCTCTAATTATTTCGATGCAGTGGTTGTCTTAGGAGTAGCTGACCGCGGATGTGAGTTACTTGCGAAATACAGCTCACCGGCCCAAGGCCAGGCGGGTCGCAAGGCGCTCGGGAAGGTTCGCTGAGAGGATGCGTTCCTGCGTCTGTTCGACGTCGTAGGGCACGCGGTAAAACGTCACCGTAGCCAAGCCATCGCCTTTCTTTTCGTAGAATGCGAAAGCGCCTCGCCAGTCATTATCGCGAGGCTGGCCTACGGATCCTGGATTGATCAGATAGCGTTCGCCGGGATCCAGTTCAATCTTCCACGTAGCAATCTCGTCGTCATTGGAATACTTCGGAAGTAGCGGCCGCGTTCTACCGTCGCTAACGTTGTAAGCAAAACCGCCTTGCAGATGCGTGTGTCCGAAGAAGATGACGTCGGAATGGCCGGGCAAGTGAAAGTCGAGCGCCGCCGTCGGCACGTTGAGGACGTATTCGTCTTCGTCGCGCGGCGAGCCGTGCACGAACTCCACGCCCTGCACATGATCATGGCGTAACGGGCCTTCCGGCAGGTTGCGCAGCCACTCAGTGTTCTCCGGCGTGAGCTTCATCTGGGTCCAGCGCGCCGACATTGCGGCTACCAGGTTGAACTCCGCCAGGTTCGACAGACCGGAACAGGCGCGATCGTGATTGCCGCGGACCACCGGAACATTCATCTCGCGGATGCGATCGCACACCTCATTCGGCGAGGCGTTGTAGCCAACCACATCGCCCAGGTTCGCCATGACATCGTAAGCGGGAGCCGCCTTCAGAGAAGCCTCCAGCGCCTCCAGGTTGGCGTGAACGTCGCTGAGCACGAGCAGGCGCATGGGTCAGCGGACCTCCTGCGCAAGCACCGGACAGCGTGCGAGATGGCCGGGCGCGACCTCGATCAGTGGTGGAAGAGCGTCTCTACAGGCTGCGACCCGCACGCCACAGCGGGGCTCAAACGCGCACCCCGGCGGGATGGTCGCGAGGGCGGGCACGGTGCCTTCAATCGTCTGCAGCGGTTTGGCGCGATCGGAGCGCAAGGTTGGCACCGAGTTTAACAGGCCGCGGGTGTAGGGATGCGCGGGATTGCGAAAAACATCCGCCGCCATTCCCATCTCGACCAGGCTTCCCGCATACATCACGCCGATACGGTGCGACACCTGCGAGACCACGGCGAGGTCGTGGGAGATGAACAGCATGGCCAGCGAGAACTTCTGCCGCAGCTCGGCCAGTAGCTCCAGCACCTGCGCCTGGATGGTCACGTCCAGAGCCGTGGTGGGCTCATCGGCGATCAGCAGGGCCGGACGATTGACGATGGCCATGGCGATCATCACGCGCTGCCGCTGGCCTCCCGAGAGCTGGTGAGGATAGTCCCGCGCCCGGCGGTCAGCATCGTCGATGGCGACGGTACGTAGCGACTCGATGGCGCGGCTCCACGCCTCAGACTTGGTGGTGGAGCTCGAGGCTTTAGTCCCGTTGCCGGCGTGCGCCAGCACAGCTTCGGCGACCTGGTCGCCTACGCGCATGACCGGATTGAGCGCCGTCATGGGCTCCTGGAAGATCATGCCGATGCCGGCGCCGCGGATGTGTTGCCTCTGCTGGATGGGCAGGGCGAGAAGATCGTCGCCGCGGAAACGAATGCTGCCGGCGATGTGGGCCTGCGGTGGCAGCAGCCGGAGAATCGCCAGCGAGCTGACGGACTTGCCGGAACCCGATTCGCCGACCAGCCCCAGCACCTCGCCTGCGTCGATGTGAAAGCTCACATCGCGGACAGCGGTCACGCGCCCCTGCGCAGTCGCAAATTCAATGTTGAGGTTCTCGATATCGAGCAGCGGCGCCACGGAACTATGCTAGCAGGAGAGATGTTGCCGCTGTCCAACGACGGGCTTACTCACCTTGGCCGCCACGGGTGGAGCACGCCTTCAGGCGTGCATGAACGGCTAGCCGAAGACTCGCCCTTTAGCGCCTGAGGTAAGGCCTCGCACTTCCGCGGCTAAAGCCGGCCGCATAAGCAGGCTGAACTGCAACGCTGAGTGGCCGATCCGCCCAACTACCTACCGCACTTTGGCGTACATCGCCTGGTCGAGAATCACGCCGTTCTTGATGGCGCTGCGCCGCAGAATGCCTTCACGCACGAATCCGGATTTCTCCAGCACGCGAATCGACGCAGCATTGTGAGCGAAAACGGTCGCGAAGATGCGCACCACCTTGTAGCCATCAAAGGCCCAATCCGAGCCGGCGGTCACCGCGCGTGTCGCCAGGCCTCGCCCCCACAGCGGCTCGGCCAGCCAGTAGCCCATCTCCGCGCTGAGACGCGCGATGTCCATCCCCAGCTTGAAACCGATTCCGCCGACAGCTTCGCCGCCATGCTCGATGGCGAACGAAATCGGCACGTCCATGTCACGGACGTAGTTCAGGTATTCCATCCCGTCGCGGCGAGTATAGGGGTGGGGAAACTGGTCACGAAGGTTCGCGGCTATCTTGGGATTGTTGGCGTAGCGAAGCAGAGCGTCGAGATCGCTCTTACGCCAGGCGCGAATTTGAAGGTCTCCGAGGTCGAGCAGCATCCTGCAACATGGTGCTCCTTGCCAAGAGTGAGACGCAAGCATTGAGCCTCCACAAAGGAAAAACGAAGCAGGCTCGGCTGCTTCGTCTTCGGAATTGCAGATGACTCCAGCTAGATCGACATCACTTCTTTCTCTTTACCCTTGGCGAGCTCTTCCATCTTCTTGATCTCGTCGTCGGTGAGCTTCTGGATCTGATCGAGGGCGCCGCGTTCTTCGTCTTCGGTGATCTTCTTGTCTTTCATCGCCTTCTTAATGATGTCGTTGCCGTCGCGGCGAATATTGCGCACAGCAGTGCGATGCTCCTCCAATGCCTTGTGCAAGTGCTTCACCATTTCCTTGCGACGATCTTCGGTGAGCGCGGGAACAGGCACACGCACCAGCTTGCCGTCGTTCATCGGGTTCAGTCCGAGGTCGGCGGCGCGGATGGCCTTCTCGATGGCGGCCATCTGGCTGACGTCCCACGGCTGCACGGTAATGAGCTGCGGCTCGGGCGCGCTGACGTTGGCTAGCTGATTCAACGGCATCTGCGAGCCGTAGGCCTCCACCATCACCCCGTCCAGCATGTGAACGGAAGCTCTGCCCGTGCGGGTCGAGGTCATCTCGTTACGAAAGTCCTCTACCGCCTTCTCCATGCGGGTCTTGAGCTGCGCGAAACTGTCTTTCAGTGCGGGAATTGCTGCCATCGACACTTGAGCCATCACGGTCGCCTCAGGATTGAGATCACAAACTCTTGATTATAAGCCGTCGAAGCAAAGCCGTCAGCATTGGCTGTCGGGAAAGCCAACAGGCGGTAGAGCGACATGCAATTAATATTCAGGTCGGGCGGACTCGGAATTCAAGTGCCGGGCAGAAGGAAGCAGCTGATTACTAGCCTTCTTCCTCGAAATCCTCATCCTGAAAGATGTACGGTGCTGTGCGCACCAGGTGGAAGCGTACCTTCTCTTTGCAGGTATCGCAGTCGGGGAAGTGCTCCCCGCTGATCATGACCACCTCGTGGACCTCACGATGATCGCGGTCGTGAATGACCTCATAGATGCCGGATTGGCGCACGACCTCGCCCGAGCGGTGACGCCGGCTACCAGAGCCCGCACCTTCATGACGTGGATCCTTACCGCCGGATTTCAGCTGGAATGTAAGCCTTCGACGCGACCTACTATTTTCGGTAGTACCGAGGCCCGCGCTTTCTCTGGGAGCGGGTTGAGTCATGGGGCGACCCCCGTTCTTCATTTGCTTTCTGGTTGGCTAAAACTTAGCGTACTTCGCGCGGTTTGTGAAGGGAGAGATATACAATTCTCCCGCTTTGCGGGCAGAACTGGGCAATTTCACTTGCAGCCAGCAAAATTTTTGCCGTCGGAGTCGCTCTTGGCACGCTGCTTCAGAGTAAAGCGGACCTGCTGATCACAGACGGAACAGGCGGGGAAGACCTCGCCTGCGCGCAGAATTGCATCGTGCGTTTCCCGATGGCCGCGATGCTCGACCCGGTAGACTCCCGACACCGGGACCGCTTCGGATGGCTTATAGGCGTGCTCAGCCATAGCAGAACTCAGCGGGGAACTGGCGGTGATTGTAACGCTATTAACGGCAGCGGTTCAGGAAATCGAGGGCAGCTGCTGACAAACCGTATCAAGTTTGTTGCAGCGGTTGTGTACTCAACCCTGATGGACGACCGAACCGACTCGCTCGCCCATGACCACACGGTGGATATTGCCGCGCTTGTTCAGGTTGAAGATGACGATGGGCAGGTTGTTCTCACGGCAGAGCGCGATTGCGGTGGCGTCCATCACGCGCAGGCCGCGGCGGAGCACCTCCATGTAGCTGATCTGGTCGAACATGGTGGCGTCTTTCACCAGCACGGGATCGTCGGTGTAGATACCGTCAACCTTGGTCGCCTTCAAGATGGCGTCTGCCTTGATTTCCATGGCGCGCAGCGAGGCAGCGGTGTCGGTGGAGAAGTACGGATTGCCGGTGCCTCCGGCGAAGACCACGATGCGGCCTTTCTCCAGATGCCGCATCGCCCGGCGTCGTATGAATGGCTCGGCCACTTGGTTCATCTCAAGGGCACTCATCACGCGAGTAAAGACGTTCTGCTTCTCCAGCGCGTCCTGCAGCGCAAGGGCATTGATGACCGTGGCCAGCATACCCATGTGGTCGGCCGACACGCGGTCCATGTGCTTGGCCTGCTCGGCGACACCGCGGAAGAAGTTGCCCCCGCCAACGACGATGGCGATCTCGATGCCGAGACTGTGAACCTCGGCCAATTCGGCCGCGATCTCGTGGACACGTTGATTGTCGACGCCGAAACCTTGTCCGGCAGCCAATGCCTCGCCGGAGATTTTGAGCAGTATTCTTTTGTAAGCCGGAGCGCTCATTCGATGACACACAGTCCTGGAAAAGACTTTATTCAGTGTAGCAGCACCGGACGGAGATCCCGGGACACGCCGGATTGGGCTAAAACCATCGGGCAGCTTCCCGAAGCGGGAGGGTAACTGAGAAGGACAAAATTTCTGCGTGACAAAACCCAAGCAGCCCTTCGGTTCGTTTAGAGTTGAAGCAGACCCCGCCTTTTATCGCATGAATGCCATCGACGATCTTCTGTCTCGAGTTTTTCGGCTGCCCTCGTTTCGGCCGCGGCAGCGCGAGGTCATTGCAGACGTCGTTGCCGGGCACGACGTGCTGTGCGTTATGCCCACGGGCGCCGGCAAAAGCCTCTGCTTTCAGTTGCCGGCGCTGATGATGGAGCACCTGACCCTGGTGGTTTCGCCCCTAATCTCCTTGATGGAAGACCAGGTGCGGCAAATGCAGTCCCTCGGCGTTCCTGCGCTCCTTTTGAACAGCATGCAGGATGCACGCGCGCAGTCGCAGGTGCTGACGAAGCTGCGCGATGGCTTCTCCGGGATGCTCTATCTGGCGCCGGAGCGTTTCTCGGCCGCCTCCTTTCGAAGGGTTTTGCCAGAGCTGAAGACCTCGTTGCTGGTGGTGGATGAGGCGCACTGCCTGAGTTTCTGGGGGCACGACTTCCGCCCCGAGTATATGAAGCTGGCTGAGATCCGTGAGGCGCTGCACTCGCCGGTGACCATGGCGCTGACCGCGACGGCCACTCCCATGGTGCGCCAGGACATCATTCGTCTGCTGGGAATGCGCGAGCCGAAGGTGCATGTCACCGGCTTCGACCGTCCGAATCTCACCTACGCCTGCCGCCGTCTGGATACAGAGGCGGAAAAAGACACGGCCCTGCTGCAAGGCCTCGCAAAGCAGCCCGGAAGCGGTATTGTCTACTGTGCTACTCGACGCGGGGTCGAACAACTGGCCGCCGTGTTTCAGCAGCGTTTTCCGAAGCGCGTCATTCGCGCCTATCACGCGGGAATGGACTCTGACGCTCGCACCCAAAGCCAGGAAGACTTTATGTCGGCGCCCGGCGCTGTGGTGGTCGCGACCAACGCCTTCGGCATGGGCATCAACAAGCCCGATATTCGGTTCGTGATTCACTACAACATTCCCGCCAGCCTCGAGGCCTACTACCAGGAGGCTGGGCGCGCCGGACGCGATGGTCACCCCGCACTCTGCGTGCTCTATTGCAGCATGCGAGATCGCCACACGCAGGAGTTTTTCATCAACAAGATCGGCGAGAACAACGTGTTGCTGACCGACGCCCAGATACGAACGCTGCAATCGCACGCGCGTCAGAAGCTGGAGCAACTGCTCGCCTATGCTTTCCGCCTGCGCTGCCGCCGGCATTCGATCCTCGAATACTTCGGCGACGAAAGCATGCCCGCAGACTGCAACTGCGACGTTTGCCGTGGACACGTGCGCATGCAGAAGGTTGCGCAGCCTAAGCAAACGACGTCTCCCCGCGCTCGCACAAAAGAGCGGGTTACAACCGGCCTTGTGGAGTTGGATGGTGTTTCGAACGGGCGCCTGGAAAAGCTGAAGAAGGTGAGGCTCGATTTGGCCCGGGCGCAGGACGTTCCGGCGTTCTGTATCGCACACGACTCTGTGTTGCGTTCTATCGCATGCTCCGCGCCCGCGGATCTTGTGGCGTTATCGCAGATCAAGGGGATCGGTCCCGCCAAGCTCGATAAATACGGACCCGCATTTCTACAGGCGTTGAAAGACTGAGTGTCGCGTCCTTCGCCCGGCAATCCAACCTGGCTCGATGTAACCCTTGTGGGGAAAGCGTTTCATCGGTAAGCTGAACCTCCCTTGCAATCGCAAGGCTGAACATTCGCTGAGGAAGAACATCCGATGAAAGCTGCTGGTCGAGCCCTTGCTGTACTCGCCATACTTGTTCTATCTGGATTCTTAACTTCGATTGGCGCCGCTCCGCAAGTCGCAGAAAAGATGACGCCGCTGCTTCTCGCGGTGCAGGACGCGCCCATTCCATTCATGGGATCCGACGGACGCGAGCATCTGGTCTACGAGTTGTGGATGACGAACGCCTCCAGTGCTGAGATTGCGGTGCAGAAGGTTGAAGTCCTCGGCGATGGCGCGGTATTGCAGACGCTCGACACCACAGCCATTGCCGGCCGGCTTCAGCCCGTTGGACAACGCCAGTCGGTGGGAACATTGACGAAGAGCACGCAGGCGCTGTTGTTCCTGAACGTGACGCTGGCTCCGGGCAGCGCGGTGCCGCATCAGCTCTTGCATCGCGTCACCGTTCACGTGGACGCTGCGCCTCCGGGTTATCAGGATTTCAGTGAAGATGGCGGCGCCATTACCGTCGATCGCCGTTCCGTCGTCGTAGTCGACGCACCGCTGCGTGGAGAGGGCTACATCTCTGCGGACTCCTGCTGCGACGCCACGCGTCATACGCGGGCCGCACTCGCGGTCAATGGACGCGTCTCCATCGCGCAACGGTACGCGGTCGATTGGGAGCAGATGAATGCCAGCGGTGTCATCTACTCGGGCCCGCAGGAGAAGCTGGAGAGTTACACCATCTTCGGCAAGCAAGCGCTGGCCGTCGCCGATGCGACCGTTGTCTCCGTGATTGAAGGCCTGCCCGAGCAGACACCCGGCAAGTATCCGACAAACATCGCCATCGATCAGGCAGACGGCAACTCGGTCATCCTCGATTTGGGCAACCATCAGTACGGGCTTTACGCGCACCTGCAGCCGGGAAGCATCAAGGTACGCAAAGGCGATCACGTCAAAGATGGACAGGTGCTCGGATTGGTTGGCAACACCGGCAACTCGCTGGTGCCGCACCTGCATTTCCATGTGATGGATTCGCCGTCTCCGCTGGGATCGAACGGGCTGCCGTACGAGATCCGGCGCTTCACCGTGACCGGCAAAACGCCTGGAACGGAAGCCTTCGACGAAGCCGAATCCAAGGGGACGCCCGTGCCCGTCACTCCGATGTCACCGCCCGACAAAGTAACGAACGCCATGCCCTTGGATCAGTTGATCATCACCTTTGCCGAACGATAACGACGCCCGGGGCAGTTAGCTCATTCCCGAATATTGCGGCGGAAAGTTGCACCCGATTTTCATAAAAACTCGCGAACACCGCGGCCGCATAGTTTGATCGGATAAAAAACAGAATCCTACGACTCTCTATCTCGTCGAACTACCCGACACCCCGGGCAGAACCTTTCACAACCCTACTTCAGCATTTTTGAGACAGCATTGGAGGATTTATGGCAACGACAGTTGCAGTGACGACGATGAAGGTGGCGGTAATTTCCAAGCCGGGAGCAGATTTCGAGATTGTTGAGCGCAAGATCCCGGAGCCAGGACGGGGCGAAGTCCGCATCAAGGTGCAGGCCTGCGGCGTGTGCCATAGCGATGTGCTCACCAAAGAGGGCCTGTGGCCCGGCATCGAATACCCGCGTGTCCCCGGACACGAAGTTGCGGGACTTATCGACGAAGTCGGCGAGGGCGTATCGGCGTGGAAGGTCGGGCAACGGGTTGGCGTGGGCTGGCACGGCGGTCATGACAACACCTGTCGCGAGTGCCGTCGCGGAGATTTTCGCAATTGTCGCAACGGGAAGGTCACGGGCATCAGCTACGACGGCGGTTATCAGGAATATATGCTCGCCCCAGTCGAAGCCTTGGCGGCCATACCCGACACGCTGAGTGACGCCGACGCTGGCCCGCTGCTCTGCGCCGGGATCACTACCTACAACTCGCTGCGGCACAGCGGAGCAATGCCCGGCGACCTTGTTGCCGTGCAGGGTATCGGAGGCCTCGGCCATCTGGGAGTGCAATACGCCAATAAGTTCGGCTACAAGGTCGCGGCTATCGGCCGCGGGCCGGAAAACGCGACCCTGGCCAAGAAGCTGGGAGCTGCTGTTTACATCGATAGTGCGGCGACAAAGCCGGCCGAAGAGTTGCAGAAGATGGGCGGGGCTCAGGTGATTCTGGCGACCGCACCCAACTCGAAGGCGATGTCGGAGCTGATCGATGGTCTGGGTCCGAACGGGAAGTTGCTGGTTGTGGGTGCAGCGTTCGAGCCGATTGAGGTCACCCCGCTCCAGCTCATCAACGGAAGTCGCGCGCTCCAGGGCTGGGCAGCCGGAACTCCTGCCGATTCCGAGGACACGCTGAATTTTTCGGTGCTAACGGGTGTGCGTCCCATGATCGAAACCTACCCTCTGGCGAAGGCCGCCGAGGCCTATGACCGGATGATGAGCGGCAAAGCGCAATTCCGTGTGGTTCTGACGATGTAGTCGCTAAACTATTCTTCCGTAAAAGTAAGGGCGGGATTAATCCCGCCCTGCGCTCTTGTAGCTCATCGGCTCCGGACCGAATCGTCTGAAGATTTTTTCCATCGGTGAAATCAGCGAGCGCCGTATGGTGTACCGAATTCCGCTGCTCGTATCGCCCGCTCATCTCCGAGCTGGATTTTGCGGCGAACCTACGAAGCCGTCGATGTTTCCGGCAGCATCGTTGTAGTAACCAACAATCTGTCCGCTATCGTTGATGTCATTAATGCTCAGGTTGCCATAAGGCACGATGGGATTATCGAAGTTCTTGAATTGTTGGGAACTGACGTCGTATACAAACCCATGGATCTGTATGATTACGTCGTCGTAATATCCTACCACTTGTCCCTCGTTGTTTAAGCCAGTTCCGTACGTGTAGTAGGCGCCCGGAAAATCCAACGTCGTCGCCGTTCCTGCGTGGACTACGAAACCGTGGATTCCCAAACCCACTTGGTCGTAGTACGTACCTGACAGATCGCCGCTGTTGTTGATCCCGTTAGGCTGTGCGCTGTAATGTGGCGGAAGCTGCGAGTCGATGGTGGCGAAAGTTCCATCTAGGTAGGTGTACGGAATCTTGTTGCCTGAGCTGTAGTAATAACCAACCGCTTCATCCGCGTCGTTGAGCCCGAGAAGCTGGTTAAACGTAGTACCCGGGAAGTCTACGGTTGTATAAACCCCTCCAATATTCAGGAAACCATGCGTCACTCCGCCTTGGTCAAGATACGATCCGGCTGTATTGCCTGCAGTGTTGACCGCGATAACTTGCGTTTGCACTGCGCCGGGGTAGTTCTCGGTCGTGAAGTTGTTCGGCAAAGTTAAGAGGAATCCCTGGTTCGGGTGGCCAGTGCCGCCGTACCCATGATATCCAGCGATCAATTCGGCGTTGTTAATGCCCAGTGCTTCGGTGAATGTATCGCCTAGGAATACGATCGATTGGAAGGCGTAGGGACTCTGGCATGTGAGCGGATTGCCGGAGATACAGAAGTCGTCGAAGGAAAAGCCAGCTAGAGCACCGCCACTTCCCTCAATGTGGAAGTCGATCACCGGCTGAGCGTCGGTGGCTGCAAACACGCCGCCGACGAAGTGATAGCCCGGCTCCACTTGCACATCCCAAGTGAGGAGAATGGGAGCGCCATCGACCGAGATGGTGACGGAATTACCGAAGGGTTGATTTGAGCCGTCGCCCAACCAGAAGCCCGCCCAGTACGTGGCTCCTGGAACAACGTTCACACGTTGCGATAAGTCGAGATAGACGTCGCAGAATAATCCACACACTACTGCGTAGCCGGCGAACGTCCCGGAGTGCACCAATACCGTGGTCGCATAGTCTGTCCCAGCGATCTGGAATCCGGCGACATTTACGCCGTAGTTCGGGCTATTTCCGCTGACTGTCCATCCCGTGAAGTCGCCGGTTTCAAAGCCCGGGTTCGCCAGCAGGTTCGATGGGTCGGACCTGTGCGGACGCTGCGCTAACGCGGGGGGAACACATAAAAGAGTGAACGTCAGGACGGCTGAGGAAAAAGTCCAGCCAACGGAAGAGATGCGATCGCAGGTCATCGTCCCTCCTCAGAAAATTGAGTCAACCACCCCAGGGTGCGAATAGGTGGGAAGTTTAACCCCATTTTCAAAAAAAACCACCCAAGGAACAAATAAATCTTTTGTTACCGGATGGGCGTGAGTTAGCGGCGTGGGCAGGAAAAGACTGACCATCCACCAGCTTCTCACCTTACCTAAGATCGGCAGCTCTCGTCCGCAGCACCCGATCTCAGCAAACCCCGTTCGGAGAAAAGCCGTCTCAGTACTACCGCGTCTGGCGGAGACCTAATCAGCTTTTCACGAGGTAGCGATGACCAAGACGATGTTAGCTATTCTGGCGCTTGCTTTTGCTATGGCGATGCCGGCGCTCGCCCAGAACACCACACAGCCGCCGGCTCAATCGAGCCCGACTACAGGCCAACAGTCTGATCAGAACAGTCCACAGCCCACGCAGTCGCCGGAGAACGGCGCGAGCGCCGGCAGCGCGGACTCGCAAACATCTCAGACGATGACGGGGACCATCAGCGCCGACGGCAAGACCTTCACCAGCAACGGCACAAGCTACACCGTCAGCAATCCGAACTCGGTGAAGCCGTACGCGAATCAGCCGGTCACGGTCGGCTACGAGACGGATGCCAACAACGCGATCCGCATCACCAAGTTGATGATGAACAAACCGCAGCAGTAGATCGAGTCTGCAGAAAAAATCAGGGCGGGATTTCTCCCGCCCTTTGTCTCTATCTAGCTTGTTGGATCCTTACTCAGCCGGCTGATCGGCAGCCTTGCTGATGGCGATGGTCTCGCCCACGTCGCCCACCTTGAAGCGAGCGAAGCGCTTGACCGAGATATTCTCGCCCAACTTGCCAACCACCGTGGCGATCAGCTGAAAGACGCTGATGGTCTGGTCCTTGATGAAGGGCTGATCGTACAGACAAACCTCTTCATAGAACTTCGCCATCTTGCCTTCGACGATCTTCTCGACTACCGGAGCCGGTTTGCCGGTCTGGGCAGCCTGCGCGCGGTAAATATCCTTTTCCTTCTCGAAGGCCTCCGGGGTCACGTCTTCCTTGCGGATGTAACGTGGATCGGTGGCGGCGATGTGCATCGCGACGTCGTGCACCAGGTGCTTGAAGTCATCGGTACGGGCCACGAAATCGCTCTCGCAGTTGACTTCAACCAGCACGCCGATCTTGCCGCCGGCATGGATATAGCTGGCCACCGAGCCTTCACTGGTGGTGCGCGTCGCCTTCTTGGCAGCGGTAGCGATGCCCTTCTTGCGGAGAATGACGATGGCCGCCTCGATGTCGCCCTTGGCTTCGGTCAGGGCATTCTTGCAATCCATCATGGGGGCGTTCGTCTTGTCGCGAAGCTCTTTTACCTGTGCTGCGGAAATGTTGTTCACGGTCGTAGTGCTCATCTCTTTCGAAATCCTTTGGGCCGTCAGCTGTCAGCCATCAGCTATGGGCCAAGACTTGGATAGTGCTGCCGACGATATCGATGCTGATCGGCAGCGGAATTTAATATTGCGTGTCCTGTTTTAGCTGACGGCCGACGGCTGAGAGCTGAGAGCTAAATAAATGCCCGCGCATACATCGGGCGCGGGCGGATGAACCTCGTAGAACTCGAGTCGATGCTTACGCGCTCGTATTTTCTGCGGCGCGACGGCCTCCACGGCCCAGCACCTCTTCCATGCTGACGTCGTCCGCATCGTCGGCGGTCGACTCCGGAGCGGCGCCTTCTTCACCAGCCGGGCTGGCAGCGGCGGCTTCAGCAGCCTCGCTGTACTGCACGCCCGCGGCGACATCGGCGACCTGCTTGTCGGTCGCAGCCTGCGAACCTTCGACCACCGAATCGGCAATCTTCGAAGCGAACAGCCGGATCGCACGCAACGCGTCATCGTTGCCGGGGATCACGTAATCCACTTCGCTCGGATCGCAGTTGGTGTCGACCACGGCGACCACCGGAATGCCCAGCTTGCGCGCTTCCTTCACCGCAATCTGCTCCTTGTTGGAGTCGATCACGAAGAGAAGGTCGGGCAGGCGATTCAGATTCTTGATGCCGGCAAGGTTGGCCTGGAGGTGCTTGCGCTCGCGCTCCAGTTTGATGACTTCTTTCTTCGGCAGCAGCTCGTAGCGGCCATCCGTGGCCATCTCGTCGAGCTCTTTCAGCCGCTTCACCGACTTCTGCACCGTCACCCAGTTCGTGAGCAGTCCGCCCAGCCATCGCGAGTTGACGTAGAACATGCCGCTGCGGCTGGCTTCTTCCGCAATGGCGTCCTGCGCCTGGCGCTTGGTGCCGACGAACAGCACCAGCTTGCCTTCCGCTACCTGGTCGGTGACGAACTTGGACGCTTCCTTGAACATCTTCAGCGTCTTCTGCAGGTCGATGATGTAAATTCCGTTGCGTTCGCCGAAGATGTATTCCTTCATCTTCGGATTCCACCGTTTGGTCTGATGCCCGAAGTGAACGCCCGCTTCGAGCAACTCCTTCATCGTGATATTTGCCAAGCTACCTCCTCGGTTGGCTTGCATCCTTTGCGC
>DATHQX010000046.1:0-39464 GCA_035482295.1 Verrucomicrobiia bacterium | reverse complement strand
TCGGGACGCAGGGTCAGCGATTGGGAGCTTGAGAAGAAGCTACCGGCAAACGCTTCAATTTCTACATCCCCTTTGTCTACCCAAGGTGTCGCTCTTGCCGCTTCGTCGGGGACCACAAGCCGGAGAAATATCGCGTGGTTTGCGAACTCTTGCGCGTATTCGGTCCTTGCCAAACTCATAGCCTTCTGCAACGCGGCTATCTTGTCAGGCGAAACTCTTGGGCTAAAAGCAACGAATTCGACGCGACCGCCCACTAAGTGGGGATTGATTTGAATGGCACGCCAAAGTTGCCAAGCGACGCCGATTTTACTAATCTTTTCCAGAAAATCCGATCGGCCCTGCGTTACCACGCGTCCGGGTTGAACATGGGCCACGTCGTCCGACTGATTAGCTTTCCACCATTCGTCCATCAATTTCCGTTCATTGAATCGCTCTCCATCGGTCCACGTGAACATCTCTTTCGAGACGATGTCGGTTTCTTCGCCGACGCTGCGCGAGAACAGAGCTGTGTCTTCGAAGATGGGCGTGCGGATTTCGTGAAAGTTGTAGCGGGCGAAGACGTCGCGTACCTTGGCATCCACCCGGTTCCAGAGATCGGTATCGGGCGGGAGCAAGTCGCGAGTTCCGCGGACGGCTTTGATCATAAGAAAGTTGTCAGTTGTCGCTGGTCAGTTGTCAGTTGACGGCCGCGGTGTCAACTCCAATGGCCGACAACCGACAACTGGCAACCGACAACTATTTTTTCACTTCTTCCAGATACTGCTCGCGATATCCCTGATAGTTCTTTCCGTAGCGCAGGATCGTCTCCTGGTCTTCGTCGGTCAGTTGCTTGCGTAGTTTGCCGGGAACGCCCATCCAAAGCGAGCGCGGCTCAACCACCGTGCCTTCGGGAATCAATGTTCCGGCCGCGATAATCGATCCTTCGCCGATTCGGGCGCCGTTCAGGATGATCACTCCCATACCGATGAGGCAGCGGTCCTCAACGACGCATCCGTGCAGCGTGACCGAATGGCCGACGGTTACCCAGTCGCCGACGATGACGGGCCACTTGTTTAGCATGCCGTGCAGGACGCTGCAATCCTGGATGTTGCTGTGGGCACCGACGCGAATCTTGTGCACGTCGCCACGCAGGACGGCGTTCATCCAGACGCTGGAGTTCTCGCCCAGCACGACGTCGCCGATGAGCTGGGCGGACTCATCCACATAGCAAGACGCGGGGAAGCTGGGGGTGATTCCTTTGTAGGAGCGGATCATTCTTCCTCAATTCCGAGTTGAACCTGTTTTCCGGCCGCCGGCAATTGCGAATCAGCGGGAGCGGGCCGCAAGCACGTCTGCGAGGACTTCGACGGGAAGCGTTTTCAATTGCCCTAAGATATCGAAAGTAACACGGCAGCAGCGGCGCGTGAAAGGAACCGAGGTACGAGCGCTGCTTCCCCGCGACGGAAGCGGCGCTGTTAGCGGCTGTCGGGCGGCATTAGCGCAGTACGGTATTAGTCATATATAAATGAATAACTTACACGACTTTATAAAAAGTTTGTAAAAGTCGTCTACGACTTTGTCGGGATGTCCGTTGCTGCGTCGATGCGATACAACTACGTAACGCCGCCAAACGGCGACGCGAAGGGTAAGTTAGTCATTCAATGCAAGACGGGTTTATGGAAAGCAGTTCGCAGTTGCATATTGAACAGCAAGCGGAATCAACGGTGAGCTGGATGAAGAGCCTGGGCCCAAAGACAGTGCTGTGTGTGGACGATGAGGCCATCGGTCTACGGGTACGAAAGATTTTGCTGGAGGGCCACGGGTTCAAGGTCCTGACCGCCAGTAGCGGCCAGCAGGGGTTGACGATCTTCGACGAAAACAAGGTCGACCTGGTCGTGCTGGACTACTACATGCCCGGCATGAACGGTGGAGACGTTGCTGCCGAGATGCGCCGCCGCCGTCCAGCGGTGCCGATCATTTTTCTCTCCGCATACTTCTCGTTGCCGCCGGCTGCGCTGGAATTCGCCAATGCGTTTATTACCAAGGGCGATCCGCCGGATGTCCTAA
Source organism: Verrucomicrobiia bacterium (assembly GCA_035482295.1). Taxonomy (GTDB): domain Bacteria; phylum Acidobacteriota; class Terriglobia; order Terriglobales; family Acidobacteriaceae; genus Bog-257. Next base: position 37,418 of record DATHQX010000046.1, on the reverse strand, counting down.
TCGAGAAAATCGAACAACTAATGTAGGCGAAAGTCCGCCCAAAGGGCGACGCTTCCACTGCGCTTCGATGACGCGGTCGCGTCGTCATTTTGCGCGCAGCAGTAGAACCGGCACGCTGACGTTGTGCTGCACGTGCGATGCGGTTGTGCCCAGGAAGATGTCGGCGAGGAAGCGGTGTCCGTGGGTGCTCATGGCCACCAGGTCGCATCCCTTCTGTTGTACCCACCGGACAATCTCACGCGCAGGATCGCCGTAGGCCAACTCGGTTTCGGCGGAAATCCCACACGATTGAAACTCCGCCCGAACGTGCTCGAGATATTGCGTGTCTTCCCGGATCTCCGGGCTGACGGCGTCTTGTCCGTAAGTGCGAGCGGCCCAGCCGTCGGCGACGTGCAGCAGCACCAGCCGGCTGCCCGCCAGCTTTGCCAGCTGCTTGATGTGCTCGATGATGGCGCGGTCGCTGGGCGTGCCGTCTAGCGTAACCAGGATCTTCTCGTACATGGAGGTGCTCACGGCTTCGGCGTCATCCGCCGGTGATGATGTGCCACGCGGTCTTCATCGAATCGGGCAGACCATAGAGGTCCATGGCGGTGATCAGGATAGCACTGCCCCATCCGGTGACGAGCAGGAACCAGCCGTTTTTCCACTTGCCCATGCGCCGTTGGGAGGTGGTGAACTGCAGGAGCGGAAACATGGCGAAGGGCAGCTGAAGCGCCAGCACCACCTGGCTGAGGATCAGCAGGTCGGTAACGCTGCTCTCGCCGCGCAATCCGATGATGAGCACCGCCGGCACAATGGCAAGCGTCCGCGTGATGAGACGACGCACCCAGGGCTGTATCCGCCAGTGCATGAAGCCTTCCATCACCACCTGTCCGGCGAGAGTGCCGGTGATGGTGCTGCTCTGCCCGCTGGCCAGAAGAGCGACGGCGAAGAGCGTGCCGGCAATGGTGGTTCCCAGTAGTGGCGCCAGGGTGAGATAGGCCACGCGAATCCAGTCGCTGTCCGGGCTGAACGTGACCACTCGCCCGTCGGGGACCACGACGCTGTGCTTGCCGAAGAAGACCGTCGCGGCCAGCACCAGAATCGCCGCGTTAACAAAGAAGGCGAGGGTCAGAGCCACGGTCGAATCGATGGTATTGAACTGAATGGCGCGCCGGATCGAGGACTCGTCCTTCTGGAACCTGCGGCTTTGTACCAGGGCTGAATGCAGGTAGAGGTTGTGCGGCATCACGGTGGCGCCGATGATGCCGATCGCCACGTAGAGCATCCCGGCCTCGCGGAAGTGCGGCGTGACCAGCGCACGACCCATTTCAAGGAAGCTGGGCCGGGTCTGCGGCAGCACGAAGATCTCGATGAAGTAGCAGACGGAGATCGTGGCCACAAGCACCAGCACCAGGGCTTCGATCTTGCGCATGCCAAAGCGCTGCAATCCCAGCAGCAGAAGCACGTCAAGGCCGGTGATGATGACTGCCCAAAGCAGCGGGATGTGAAAGAGCAGGTTGATGGCGACGGCGCTGCCCAGAACCTCCGCCAGATCGCAGGCGCCGATCGCAATTTCGCTCATCAGCCAGTTGGGCCAGCGCGTCCAGGAGGGATACCAGTCGCGGCAGCACTGCGCCAGGTCCTTGCCAGTCACGACGCCAAGGCGCGCGGCGATGACTTGCATGAAGATCGCCATCACGCTGGCCACGCCGATGACCCACATCAGGTTGTATTTATATTGCGCTCCGCCTTGCAGGTCGGTGCCCCAGTTGCCGGGGTCCATGTAGCCGACGCTGATCAGGATCGCCGGACCAACGAAGGCCCTCCAGTGCTCCCAGAAGCCCGCCTGCTCATGTGGCACGGCGACTGTGCCGTGCAAGCCTTCGAGCGAGACATGGCCGTTCTTGGCCAGCGGCGGAGGTTGGAGCTGCGGATTGTTTCCGGGCAGAACAGAATCACTCATCGGCAGTTTCGCGGCTCCGGAGAGCGTAATCTTATCTGCATTAATCTCAGTCTATCAAAATTAATTAACTGACGTTAAGATAAAATTCGGTCAAGATTTCGCGACCCAAATTCTCTCAGCCGCTGGGCCGCCCAGCTCAACCGCCTTGCCCTGAATGGCCAGGGAAAGGGTGCCGTCGTAGTTGCGGGCGCGGACCTTCAGCGCCGTCCCGGGACGAATGCCTTTCTTGTCGAGGAACTCCAGCAGCTTGCGGTCGCGCTCATAGATGCTGCGGACATCGTAGCGGGTAGCGGTCAGAGCTTCGGACAGAGGCAGGAGGCCGCGTTTGCGCTTGATTTTGGGATGCTCGGGAGTGGCGGCGTTACCGTGCGGGCAGGAGCCTCCGCGTCCGAGTTTGTGCAAGAGCAACGCTTCGAAGTCGGCAGAGACGGCATGTTCGAGGCGCTCGGCCTCGTCGTGAACCTTGTACCAGGTCATGCCGAAGACTTCGTGCAGCATGCGCTCGATGAGGTGATGGCGGGTAATGAGCTGGCGCGCGATGTTGCGCCCGGCGGCCGTGAGCTGGATGTGTCCATCCTGCCGCACGGATACCAGACGATCGCGTTTCAGCCGACGGAGGGCCATGGTTACGGCCGGCGCAGAGACGGAGAGCCACTGCGCCAGACGTGCAGCGATGACCTGCTCACCTTCGCACTCCGCTTCCAGGATGGCTTTGAGATAGTCCTCTTTGGATACGGTAATCATGCCGTTGGCCATGATGTAGTTAACTATTGTTAAGAGAGGAATGCAACCAGAGACATGTCGGCGACGCTTTGTGTCAGGGCACGACTCCAATCGTGTCGTAAGGGATCTTCAATTTTGTCATCCTGAGCGAAGCGTCCGCGCCTTTGCGTTTCCGCCGCTGCTTTTGCGGCGAGCGGATGCACCGCCGAAGGACCTGCTGTTCGTAAAAAGCTCTACCCTGCGCGCGAAAAGCAGGTCCCTCCACTCGCGGCCTAAAGGCCACTCGGCCGGGATGACAATTCCAAAGAGCCAGCAACGGCGCGACGGAAGTCGTGCTCTGATACAAAGCATTGATTTGGCCCGTCCAGAGTCGCGAACGGACCTGCCCGGAAGCGGGTCTGCCGCGGTTTGACATGCCTGCCACCGTTTCCCTACTCTTTTCTTTCGCCTATGAAGGTTCTTGTTCTCGGTAGCGGTGGTCGCGAGCACGCGATTGTGTGGAAGCTGCGGCAGTCGCCGCGCATCAAGAAGCTCTATTGCTCGCCGGGCAACGGAGGCATCGCCGCCGACGCCGAATGTGTCGCCGCTGACGTGAAGAATGTTGACTCGCTCATCGAGTTAGCCACGCGGATCAGCCCTGATCTGACCGTGGTCGGTCCCGAGTTGCCGTTGACACTGGGAGTGGTGGACGAATTCCAGAAACGCGGCTGGCCGGTCTTCGGGCCGACGCGCGCTGCCGCACAACTGGAGTCGAGCAAGAGCTTCGCCAAGGAATTCATGCAGCGCCACCGCATTCCGACGGCAAAGTATTCGGTGGTCACCAGGAAAGAGGAGATTGCGGAAGCGCTAAAGCTGTTCCACACGCCAATCGTGGTCAAGGCCGACGGGCTGGCAGCGGGCAAGGGCGTGCTCATCGCTAAGTCGAAAGAAGAAGCGCAGCGCGCGGCCCAAGAGATGCTCAGCGGAAAGATGGTGGGCGAAGCTGGGGCTCGCGTGGTCTTCGAAGAATGTCTGCAAGGCGAGGAGCTCTCGTTCCTGGTGATGAGCGACGGCGAGCGGGTGGTGCCGCTGGTGGCAACCCAGGACCACAAGCGGGCCTTCGACAACGACCAGGGGCCGAACACCGGCGGGATGGGTGCGTACTCCACCAACCAGATGGTCGACGCTAAGATGAGCGAGTGGCTGGTGACGCACATCGCTCGGCCAGTGATAGCCGGCATGCGTGCAGAAGGAGCCGAGTATAAGGGCATTTTGTATTGCGGCATCATGATGACCGCCAAAGGGCCGATGGTGCTGGAGTTCAACTGCCGCTTCGGCGATCCCGAGACGCAGCCGATTATGATGCGACTGGAGAGCGATCTGCTGGAAGCGATGGAGTCGTCCATCGCCGGACGTACCAGCGACGGAGATTTTCGCTGGTCGCAGGATCCGGCCGTATGTGTGGTGATGGCTTCCGGAGGATATCCGGGCGCGTTCGAAGCGGGTAAGCCGATCTTCGGTATCGAGGACGCCGAGCGGATATACGGAGTGAAGGTGTTTCACGCGGGCACGAACCGTCGCGATAACACGTACTACACCAGCGGCGGCCGAGTGCTGGGCGTGACCGCTCGCGGCAGCGATCTGCCGGAAGCAGTGGAACGCGCCTACGACGCGGTGATGAAGATTCGCTTTGAAGGCATGCACTATCGGAAGGACATTGCCGCTCGTGGGTTGCGGCATCTGCGGGAAGGGAAGTAGCAGGGTGGAGCACACCTTCAGGTGTGCATAGAAGCTTGGTACTGATGAGCGCTTTAACGCCTGAGGAAATTGACCTCAGCGGCTGAAGCCGGCTTTTCGAGGATCAAATTAATGCAGCGCTGAAGCGCTGCTCCACCCAACAGCATCAGAATCTTTAACCTGTCGCTAAAAACCTTTATGAACAACAATCCTCTTGTCTCCATCGTTATGGGCAGCGACTCCGACCTCGACATCATGAATGAGGCCGCGAAGGCGTTGTCTGAGCTAGGCGTTCCCTACGAAATCGATATCACCTCCGCGCACCGCTCGCCGGCGCGCACTAGCGAATACTCACGCGGTTTGAAAGCTCGCGGCGTGAAGGTGGTTATCGCTGGTGCGGGCGGAGCGGCTCACCTGGCCGGAGTGATCGCGGCAGAGACCACGCTGCCGGTTATCGCCGTGCCAATTCCTTCTACCGCGCTGCTGGGGCTCGACTCGTTGCTGGCTATGGTACAGATGCCGGCGGGTATTCCCGTGGCCACGGTTGCGATCGGCAAGCCGGGCGCGACGAATGCCGGAATTCTGGCGGCGCAGATGATTGGCTTATACGACGCGGAAGTGGCCAAGAAGCTGGATGCGCACAAGGAGAAGCTGGCGAAGGGCGTTGAAGCGAAATCGAAGAAGCTGAAGGAGAGTCACAAGGCGTAACGCCACTCTCACCGTTTCATTGTCATCACGAGCGAAGCGAGGGGTCTGCTGTTCGTCGCGAACCGCAGATCCTTCGTCGGGCTGAAGCCCTCCTCAGGATGACAATTCGGTTTTACGTTCAGCTCGACGACGGTGCGACGAACGATTCACACCTTCAGCGTCTTCAGATATTCCCCGAACTCCTTGCCCAGGTCATCGCGTTTGAGCGCGAATTCCACCGTGGCTTTCAGGAAGCCCATCTTGTCGCCGGCATCGTGACGCTTGCCTTCGAAAGTGAAGCCGTAGACTTTCTCTTTCTTCAGCAGCTGCTTGATGCCGTCGGTGAGTTGCAGTTCGCCGAGCGCGCCTTTGGGAGTGGTCGCGAGCATCTCGAAAATCGCAGGCGTCAGAATGTATCGGCCGATGATGGCGAGGTTCGAGGGCGCGTCTTCCAGCTTCGGCTTCTCCACCATGTCTTGCACTTCGAAGAGGCGGTCTTTCCACTTGCCGGTGACCGGTTTCACGTCGAGCACTCCGTAGGCCGAAATGGCTTTGCCTTCGACAACCTGGGTTGCCAGAACCGAGCAGCCAGTCTCCTCATACACCTCGATCATCTGCTTGATGCAAGGGACCTCGGCGTCGATGACATCATCGGGGAGGATCACCGCAAAGGGTTCGTCGCCGACCAGTTCGCGCGCCATCAGCACGGCGTGTCCTAAGCCCATCGCTTCTTTCTGGCGCGTGTAGGAGACGTGCGCCATCTGCGAGATCTGGTGGACGAGCGCCAGCATCTCCGTTTTGCCGCGCGACTCCAGCGTCTTCTCCAACTCGAAGCTGATGTCGAAGTGGTCCTCCATCACCGTCTTGCCACGGCCGGTAACGATGATGATGTCGTCACAGCCGGAGGCCAGCGCCTCCTCGACGCCGTACTGGATGATGGGCTTGTCGACCAGCGGCAACATCTCTTTGGGAAGAGCTTTGGTGGCCGGGAGAAAGCGCGTCCCGAGTCCGGCTGCGGGGAATACGGCTTTACGAACTTCCTTGGTCATAAGGGCCTCGTGCAAGAGTTCCGGTAATCGAAGTCGATCGACGTTCATACTACACAGCCGACGTTGCGCAATTGTCGATGTGAATTGCTGATGAATGCGTGGTTAAGTCACAGGCTGCTGTTCGCCGGCCAACTGATCCAGTAGTGATTTCAGTTTCAGCAGCACCTGCTCAGGTTGCTTCTCTTTCAAGTTGAACTTCAACACGCCGGCCGGAGTGAACTGGGCGCCGGCTTCGGCGGCCACGAACTTCGCCAACCGCTCGGGGTCGACATTGGCCTGCTCGGTGAAGCGGATGCTGACGGCCTCGCGGCGACGCTCGATCTGTGCCACACCAATGCGCTGCGAGAGCAGACGTAGCGCCGCGTACTCCAATAGATTGCGAACCGGCGGAGGCGGTGCGCCGTAACGGTCGCCGAGTTCGCCGGCTACATCGGCCAACGCTGATTCGGATTCGACTCCGGCAACACGCTTGTACATGCGCAGGCGCTGATTTTCCTCGCGGATGTACTCGGCCGGGATGCGGATGTTCAGGCCGAGGTTCAGTTGCGTCTCGGGAACTTCTTCCTCGATCTCGCCCTTCAACTCGCGAACGGTCCGTTCCAGCATGGTCGTGTAGAGCTCGAAGCCGACGGCTTCAATGTGTCCGCTTTGCTCGCCGCCCAGCAGATTTCCTGCGCCGCGGAGTTCCAGATCAAGCGCGGCAATCTTGAAGCCGGCGCCGAGGTCGCTGAATTCTTTCAACGCCGCCAGACGACGACGCGCCAGCTCACTCAGCTCGCGGTCGGGCGGAATCAGCAAGTAGGCGTAGGCACGACGGTCGGAGCGACCTACACGCCCGCGCAACTGGTAAAGCTCCGAAAGCCCATGACGGTCGGCGCGATTGATGATGATGGTGTTGCAGAGTGGAATGTCCAAACCGTTTTCGATGATGGTTGTGGCCAAGAGGATGTCGGCCTCGTGCCGCATGAAGGCCAGCATCACGCGTTCCAGCTCGGCTTCGGGCATCTGGCCGTGGCCGACCAGGATGCGGGCCTTGGGCACCATCTCGCGAATTTTGTCGGCGATGTCGTAGATGCTCTCGACGCGATTGTGGACGAAGTAGACCTGGCCGCCACGTTCGAGCTCCTTCTCGATGGCCGAACGCAGCAGCTTTTCGTCCCATGCAGCGACGACCGTCTGGATCGCCATGCGATCTTTCGGCGGGGTCTCGATGACGCTCATGTCGCGCAGTCCGAGCAGTGACATGTGCAGCGTGCGCGGGATCGGCGTAGCCGACATGGTCAGCACGTCAACTTCTTTTCGCATCTGCTTGAGGCGCTCTTTGTGGCGCACGCCGAAGCGCTGCTCTTCGTCGACGATGACCAGCCCGAGATCGCTGAACTTCACGTCCTTCGAGAGTGCGCGATGCGTGCCGATGACGATGTCGACCTGGCCGGCGGCGATCCTTTCCACCGTCTCCTTCTGCTGCTTGGCGGTGCGGAATCGGCTGAGCATATCGATCTTCACAGGGAAGGCTGCGAAGCGCTGCTTGAAGGTGTTGAAGTGCTGGAAGGCGAGCACGGTGGTCGGCGCCAGCACCGCGACCTGGCGATTGTCGCTGACCGCTTTGAAGGCTGCGCGCATACCGACTTCCGTCTTGCCATAACCGACATCGCCGCACAGCAGGCGGTCCATGGGTGTGGACGCCTCCATGTCGTGCTTCACGTCGACGATGGCGCTCATCTGATCGTCGGTCTCGCTGAACTCGAAGCTGTCCTCGAACTCGCGCTGCCACTCGCTGTCGGCAGCAAAGGCGTGGCCCTGCGCGGTGCGCCGCGCGGCGTAGAGCTTCAATAGCTCCTCGGCCATGTCCTTCATGGCCTTCTTCACGCGAGCTTTAGTCTTCTGCCACTGCTGCGTGCCCAGCCGGTTCAGCACCGGCTTCACGCCTTCCGACGAGCGGTATTTCTGGACGAGATCCAGGCGCGTGAGGGGCACGTACAGGCGCGCGCCCTCGGCGTATTCGAGGATCATGAACTCGGCGGTGCCGCCGTCTTCCTGCGGAATTTCTTTCAGACCCTGATACTGGCCAATACCGTGCTCGACGTGGACGACATAGTCGCCGACGGCGAGGTCGCGGAAGTCGGAGAGAAACGCCGAGACCTTCGACTTCTGCTTTTGTGGCTTGCCGACGGAAACTTCTTCGTCGAAAAGATCGCGCGCGCCGAAGAGAACGAGATTCGCTTCCGGCAAAACCAGTCCTTCGGGCACGTAAGCTTTGACGATCGTGGTGGCGGTCATCTCTTCGGCGAAGTAGGTGGACTCGTCGACAAAAACTTCGTTGCCGGGTTTGGGGGTGCGGCTGCCGATGCGGAACGACAGGTTGTATTCATTGAAGACATCGGCGAGCCGTTCGACCTCGCCGATACTGGAGACGGCGAACATCACACGTTTACCGTCACGGGTAAGCCGCTCGACCTCTTCGGTCATCGCGGCGACCGAGCCGTGGAATCGCGTCGTTGGCTGCGTCTGCAGTGTCAAGTGCTCGATCTGGTCGTCGCCCTCGATGCCGAGCTGCTCGACGGCGATGGTGGTCGCCTGCGCCAATCTCTCCTGCCACTGTTCCGGCGCGAGGTAAAGATCTTCCGGCCGGACGAGGTTGCCGACCAGGCTGCGCTCGTGGATCTCGGTAACCTTGGTCCACCAGTGGTCCTGCGTTTCTTCGAGTGAATCGGGTTCATCGAGGAGGACCGTCGCTCGCGGAAGCAGATCGAAGAAAGTTTCGCTCGCTCCGGCCGCGGGTGCGTAGAGCTCCCATCCGGGAAAAACAGTGACGCCGGCGGCTCGCACCGCGCGCTCGATCATCTCTTCGCTGCCGGCGAGGCGGTCGCCGCTCAGTCGCGCGTTGATGGCCGCGAGGGTCTCTTCTTCGACTGGTGTTTCGGTGAGGGGCAGCAGAACGACTTCGTCGGTGACAGCGGCGGAGCGTTGGGTCTCGGGATCGAACTTGCGAATGGACTCGATCTCGTCGCCGAAGAATTCGATGCGCACCGGTCGATCCTGCTCTGGCGGATAGACGTCGAGCAATCCGCCGCGATGAGCGAACTCGCCGGGCATGTCGACCACGTCGACCTGGTTGTAGCCGATGATGCGCAGATGCTCGATCAGGCGATCGGCGTCCATCATCTCGCCGCGGCGGACGACCCTGGCGAGATCGGCGTAGAAGCTGGCATTGCGTAGGCGCATCGCCGTGGCGGCCAGCGGAGTGACGACGATCTCGGCCGCGCCGGTGGCAATCTTCCACAGCGCAACGGCACGCGCTTCCTGTATCTCGGGGTGCGGCGAGAGATTCTCGAAGGGCAGCACGTCGTAGGCAGGAAGGCCGATAACGGCGTCCGGCGAAGCCGCTCCCGTCAGATCAGCCAGGGAGCGGATGACAGGTAGCAATTCATCGACGGCACGGTTGTCGTTGACGATGACGACCAGCTGACGCGACACGGCGCGATGAAGCAAAGAATAGAAGAGAGCCTTGCCGGTTGGAGTCAGTCCGGAGACACGTATCCGTCCTGCGCCTTTCTCCTCCTCCCCATCGCGCGAACTGCGTGTGAAATGGGGAGCCTTGATGAGGGCTACGGCACGCGCAAAAGCGGGTACATTGTCCACGTCCGCGAAGAATTCGCGAACGAACGGTAGGATCATTGCTTCTTTAGTGTAACAGTCTACTGCTCACCCGGCATCTCCCCGGCCGGAGCAGATGGATGACGGTAAGCCGAGATCAGGCGGGCAATCAGGACCGCCAGATAGAGGACCCCTAGCGTAGTCTCGATGATGGCCAGCGAGCGGGCTTCATTGGAGACAGCGGTGATTCCGGTGGCTCCGAGCGAGGTCATGGTGGCAAAACTGTAGTAGACATAATCGAACCGATCCGGCGTTGCGTGCAAGTTGGTTAGTGGATCGAGATAGAAGGCTCTCGGCTGAAAAGCCGATACCATCCCGTATAGGCTCGCGAAGCCGAAACCAATCAGCAGGTAGATACACAGCGCCCCGAATACGGTTTCGGAGCTAGGCTTCTCCTTGGTAAATACATGCCGGAAGATAAGGATCACGACAAACGTGTCGAAGGCGAAGCTCAAGACAATGCTCAACATGGAGAGAGCGCCGGCATTGGCCCGCGGCAGAAGCATACGCTCAAAGAAAGCGGGAATGGCCAGTAGCAGCCCCACGACCAGCAGAGTGCGGCGGAGGCTCACAGCATAGAGCATGACCAGGATTCCGACGCTGCCTACCACGCGAAATACAAAATAGGTGAACGTGCCCTCTTTTATGTAGGGGTAGAGAATCAGCGCGATGAGTAAGTATGAGAAGAGGATAAAGAACTTGTGCCGACCTATAGCCGTTTCTACATTTGCAGGAGGGGCGACTCGATGAGACATGGTCCGGGCGATAGTACACCGATTTGAAGCCGTGAATGGCGGATTTTTGCACGCCGCTCCGTGTACAAATCAGAACTCCAGGTGCATGCGGATGCCGGGTACGGTGACTGGGCCGCGGGCGCGGTTCATGCCGGGATTGTCGACATGCTGCAGATTGGCGGCGAAGAACAGCCCGCGCCAGACGTGCGCGGTGTAGAAGAATTCCTCGATGTTTTCACGGCCGTAGTCCAAACCACCGTCGCCAAGGATGAAGCCCAATCCGCCGTAGGCCAGATATGCCTGGTGAGCCTTGGAGAGGCCGCTCGAAACGAAAGCGGCGCCGGCGCGATCGAGGCTGCGGTGCCAGTTGGTTCCCACCGAATACACGCCGATCTCGTATCCCTCGTTATCTTCCGTGTAACAGTAGGATTCGTGTTTGCCCTCGTTCCAGCCCCAGCGGCCGAAGACATAGGCGTCCTTCACGAACTCCTGCTCGAAGTTGGCGCCGAAGCCGTACTTGATGGTGCCTTGTTTTGCGGTTGCGCTCACATCGGGGGTGGTGGTGACGTGATCGAGATACTGCTGGACTGCCGTTTCGTAGTTGCCCATGTCGGCGTGGTTGACGTAGTTCAACAGACGGATGGTCGTCTCGCGATTCTTGAAAAGCTGCGGACGAAGTTCCAGCTCGACGTTCTCGGAGCGAGCGCGGGCGACGTCAGCGTCTAGATCGGGACCGTTCGCCACCTTCGGCATCAGAGTTTCGGCAAAGCGCAGCGCCCAGTTGCGTTCTTCTAACTCGATGATGGCGCCGATGGTGTAGCCGCGAGTGTCAGCCGCATAGTCATAGGCGCCGTTATTGTCGATGACCCAGTTCATGAACTGGTAGTGACTGTCGGTTCCCCCGATGTTGTTATCGAAGAAGTCGGCGAGCGAGAACTTTCCGAAACGAAGGTCGAGGCGCTTCACCGGCACTTCGGTCGGCATCGAGAGCGGAGTGCGCTCCGACTCGACTTTCTCGTCCGAGAGAGGAATGATCTGCTGGAAGAACAGCCGAGCGATGTAAGGCAGTTGCCCGATTGTAGGATTGCGAACGACATCCAGGTTGACGAAGCCCGCCAGGCCCAGCGCCGCGCTCAGGCCGGCGCCTCCTGACTCCTCAACGTCCAGGTATATCTGCGACTGCGGAGTGAACTCGTAAGCGGTGAACAGCGTTAGAACGCGAGAGAGGGCGTTGTCGGAATGATTATTGAAGCTGTGGGGACCGCTGTATTGCGCGTAGAAAGGTCCGTTTGCCTGAAAGATGAAGTTGGCCTGCCCGGAAACCCACCACTTCGCGGTCTGCGAATGTTCAAAGAAGGTATCGGGAGTCTGGTTCTGGGTCTCCGGAGCGTCCGGTTGCGGTTGATCGGCAGGAGGGTTTTCCTGTGCCCAGGCGGGTTCGGTGCAGGCCACAGCCAGCAGGAGGCAGAGACACAGGAGGTTGAAGAGCGAGCGATGCATGAAGCCTGGGCGTTCCGCTGTATTGAGACTGAAATACAAGACTGGAGTTTCCCATGTCAGCGTTACGAAGGGGTTACAGGCGGTCCGCTCGAAGCGCCGACTTGTCGAACAGTATACCGGGGTAGGGTATATAGGCAAGCAGCTTCCGCAGGGCCAGCGGGCCAAACCTTACTTGAGGTAGGCCCGTACCAGACCGATCAGGTCTTCGCCCAGTTCTTCGGGCGATTCCATCTTCTGCTCGGGGTTCATCATGTGCAGGCGGATGTGGTCTTCCAGGATCTCGGCCATCAGGCCGTTGACGCCACCGCGGATGGCGGCCAGCAGCATGAGAATGTCGGCGCATTCGTCGCCCGCGGTGAGAGCCCGCTCGACGGCGGCGAACTGGCCGCGTAGTCGTCGCACCCGGTAGAGCAGCTTCTGCTTCTCGCGTGAAATCTCGGGATCTTTGTTGACCATACCGCAGGGGGGTATCGTAGCGAATCCGAGGTGCGGGTGTCCATCCGGCGAAGCCGACACTCGCGGGGCACACTTCGCCCCAGCCGGATTGCGCTGGAGAAGGGACGGTCAAAATGAGGGTCCGGACCTCCTCCCGTGGAAAGGTCCGGAGCCGACCACCGTTAGTAACTGTAGGAGAGGATTTCCTCGACCTTCTCCGGGCCGATGTCCTGACGCTCACCCAGATGGTTCCAGCCGCGGTCATCGAGCCGCTTGGCGATGGTGTGCGCAATCTCAGGCTCAAGGTTGTATTCCTTGAGATGCGACTTCACGCCTACTCCTTCGAAGAACGAACGGGTCGCATCGATGGCTTTGTCGATGCGCTGTTCTTCGCTGCCCTCATGAATGTTCCAGATGCGCTCGCCGTATTGCAGCAGCTTGGCATGCTTGTTCTTGCGGCAGGCGGCCAAGGTGCCAGGATAGGCGATGGCCAGGGTCTGGGCGTGGTCCAGGCCGCTGATCGCGGTCATTTCGTGGCCGATCATGTGGGTCGACCAGTCCTGCGGAACGCCCTGCGCGATGAGGCCGTTCAGCGCGAGGGTGGCACACCAGCAGAGGCTCGCGCGTGCATCGTAGTTCGGCGGATCTTCAAGACACGCCGGCGCAATCTCGACCAGCGTTTGCAGAATCGACTCGGCGATCCGGTCCTGCAGTGGCGCGTTCACGGGGTAGGTAAGGTACTGCTCGAGCACATGCGCGAAAGCGTCGACGATACCGTTCGAGACCTGGCGCGCCGGGAGGGAGTAGGTGGTTTCAGGATCGATCACCGAAAACTTTGGATGAGCAATAGGGCTGGGCAGCTTCTCGCTGGTGGAGGCGCGAGTGATCACCGCAACCGGATTCATCTCGGAGCCGGTTGCCGGCAGGGTAAGAACTGTTCCGAAAGGCACAACGCCCTGAACCGGCGCCTGCTTGGTGAAGATGTCCCAGGGATCACCGCCTTCGTACTTCGCAGCAGCCGCAATGAATTTGGTGCCGTCCAACACGGAACCGCCGCCGACGGCCAGGATGAAGTCGACGTTCTCGCGGCGAACGATCTCGGCCGCTTTCATCAGCGTCTCGTAGTGAGGATTGGCCTCGATGCCGCCGAACTCAAAAACTTTTCGTCCGGGCAGGTTGCTGATCACCTGCTCGTACACGCCGTTCTTCTTGATGCTGCCACCGCCGTAGGTGATCAGCACGCGAGCTGCGGCGGGGACTTCGTCGTTAATTTTTGCGATTTTACCTTTCCCGAAGAGAACCTTGACGGGATTGACATATTCGAAATCGTTCATTGACTCCGCTCCTCCGCGGCTCGACGGCCGACAGGAAAATCCGTTCGGAATTTACTCCGTGGAGGGAGACGGTGCAGTGACCGCTCTCACGGCAGGCTGTGTCGCTGGAGCAATCAGCGTGCCGTTTGTGGCCATGTCTTAGCCGTGATTAACCAAAGCGACGTGATGCTCCTCACAGACATAATGTCAGTGCGCCAAATAACTTCAACATGGTCAAGCTTTTGATCTAGCAGTGGTCAAGACTGCTTAAGGCCATCCTCGGCCTTGGGCGTCAGCAACCTCTGAGATTGCCATTAGCCGGACAGTTCAGCAGAGCGAGAAAACCAGAGAAACGGTCTTCTGCACTGCCCCACCAAGTTATTTCGTATTGAGGACGGCTGCCGCCAGCTCCGGTTGGCTTTAGTCGAAGTCGGATTGCGCAAACCTGAACGCGCGACGTCGTCCCCGCTTCCGCAAATCACAATTGAATAGGAGAACTTTCGATGACGAAAGAGGCGTTGGGAATGATCGAAACTCGCGGCCTGATCGCCAACATTGAAGCAGCTGACGCGATGGTGAAAGCTGCCAATGTGACGTTGATCGGTCAGGTCAAAATCGGTGCCGGTCTGGTCACCGCAATGGTGCGGGGGGACGTCGGCGCAGTCAAAGCGGCCACCGATGCAGGTGCAGCGGCAGCTGGCAAAGTGGGCGAAGTGGTTTCCATTCACGTTATTCCTCGTCCGCATACGGATGTCGAAAAAATCATCCCGCAGGGCTTTGAGACCGTATTAGAGCCGGCATTGCACACCGACTAGTGATCCGCCTGGATCGCTCAAGTTGGATACCGACCTGGAGGAATGACCGATGGAAGAAGAACTGATTTCAAAAGTTATGCACGAAGTCATGAAGCGTGTGGGCAACGGCAGCACCACGACCGCCGTGGTTGATGTCGTCGAGGAAGTGAAAGCTCCTCCCCGCCTCGCTGGGATTCCCGCGGAATTGGTACAGCTTACCGAGTTTGTTGGCGCCGGCATGGGCGACACGCAGGGAATCGTAATTGCCAACCTGGATCCGATGATTCACAAGCTCATCGGCTTTGACCCCAAGTACCGGTCGATCGGCGTGATCGGCGGGCGCACGGGCGCGGGTCCGCATCTGATGGCCGCTGATGAAGCGATCAAGGCCACCAACACGGAAATCATCATGGTCGAAATGCCGCGCGATACCAAAGGCGGCGCCGGCCACGGAAACCTGATCGTATTCGGCGCCGAGGACGTCTCCGACGCCCGTCGCGCCGTCGAAGTCACCCTTGAGTGTCTGCCGAAGTACTTCGGCGATGTCTACGCGAACGACGCGGGCTACACCGAGAACCAATACACGGCGCGTGCCAGCAAGGTGTTGAAGTATGCTCTGGGCGCTCCCGAAGGCCGTGCATTCGGCCTGATTCTGGGTGCTCCGGCCGTCATCGGCATGCTGATGATCGATACCGCGGTCAAGGCTGCCGACGTTGAAGTGCTGGGTTTTGCTTCTCCCAAGAAGAACACCAGCCTGACCAACGAAGTCTTCATATGGGTCACGGGCGACTCTGGCGCAGTTCGTCAGGCCGTTATCGCCGGCCGCGAAGTCGGCAACAAGCTGTTGGGCGCATGGGGACAGCCTCCGAAGTCTGCCATCGGAAATCCGTACATTTAAGGGAGCAGTTCAATGGCAAAAAGACAAAAACGCTTCGAAGTACTCGCTGAGCGTCCGGTCAACAAAGACGGATTCATCAAAGAGTGGGTTGAAGTGGGCCTGGTCGCCATGGACAGCCCCAACGACCCGAAACCCAGTATCAAAATCCAGAACAACTGCGTTGTCGAGCTGGATGGGAAGCGCCGTGAAGAATTCGACCTAATCGATGCCTTCATCGCCGACCACTGCATCGACAAGTCAGTCGCAGAAGAGGCCATGGCGGTCGATTCCAAGGAATTCGCCCGCTGGCTGGTCGACATCAACGTTCCCCGCACCAAGATCGTCCATCTGTCCGTCGGCATGACGCCGGCCAAGATCGTGGATGTGCTGAAGCGGCTGAACGTCGTCGAGCTGATGATGGCCATGCAGAAGCTGCGGGCTCGCCGCACTCCTGCTAACCAGGCCCACGTCACCAACCTCAAGGATTCGGCGCCGTTATTGGCGGCCGACGCTGCCGAGGCTGGCCTGCGTGGCTTCGCTGAGATCGAGACTACGGTCGGCGTCGCTGCCTATGCCCCAATGAACGCCCTCTCGCTGTTGGTGGGCGGACAGACGGGCCGGCCCGGCATCCTGTCGCAGTGCGCGGTTGAGGAAGCAGCAGAACTCGTTATGGGTATGCGCGGCCTCACTCACTACGCCGAGACAGTTTCCGTATACGGCACCGAGCAGGTCTTCATCGACGGCGACGATACGCCCTGGTCGAAGTCCTTCCTGGCATCGGCGTACGCATCGCGCGGTCTGAAGATGCGGTTCACCTCGGGCACGGGTTCCGAAGTGCAGATGGGCTATGCCGAAGGCAAGTCCATGCTGTATCTGGAAATCCGCTGCATCATGGTGACCAAAGGCGCTGGCGTCCAGGGATTGCAGAACGGCTCTATCAGCTGTATCGGTGTGCCGGGATCTGTGCCCTCGGGCATTCGCACTGTGCTTGCCGAGAACGTGGGCACGGTGCTGATGGATATGGAAGTAGCGTCGGGCAACGACCAGACGTTCACCCACTCCATCGAGCGCAACACCGCCCGCATGCTCATGCAGTTCCTGCCGGGAACCGACTACATCTTCTCCGGCTACGCTGCTGAACCGAACTACGACAACATGTTCGCAGGCTCCACGCACGATGTGGATGACTACGACGATTACCTGGTGTTGCAGCGCGACCTGCAGGTGGATGGCGGTTTGAACCCGGTGACCGAAGCCGATGTAATCGCCGTCCGCAATAAGGCTGCTCGCGCCCTGCAGGCTGTGTTCGAAGAGATCGGACTTCCTCCCATCAGCGACAAAGAGGTGGAAGACGTTACCTACGCTCACGGCACCAAGGACATCGGCACCCGCAACGTTCCTGAGGATCTGCGCGCCATCGAAGACATGATGAAGCGCGGAACCACCGGCCTGGATGTCGTCCGCGCTCTGGCGAAACATGGCTTCAACGATGTGGCCGAAGCGGTTCTGACGATGTTGAAAGGCAAGGTCACCGGTGACTATCTCCACACGTCGGCTCTGTTCGACAAGAACTTCCACGTGCTGAGTGCAGTCAACGATGCGAACGATTATGAGGGACCGGGAACCGGCTACCGTCTCGAGGGCGATCGCTGGGAGTTGTTGAAGAACATTCCGCAGGCGATCAGTCCTGAGGACATCTAGATCGGGAGGCTTTCAAAAATGACTATCTCGGAAGCAATGGTGAAACAGGTCATCCTGGAAGTTCTGCAGCAGATGCAGTCGAGCGGCAAACCGGCCACTCGCCAGGAAGAACAGGTTCCGCCGCTCTCGTTCAAAGAAATGGGGACGGCAAAGCCTGGAACAGATCGTAACGAGGTGGTTGTGGGACTGCCGCCGGCATTCGGCGTGGCAATGACCAAGACCATCATTAACATCCCGCACAGCGAAGTGCTGAAGGAAGTCATGGCGGGAATCGAAGAAGAAGGGCTGAAGGCGCGTCTGGTAAAGGTCAACAAGACCGCGGACGTGGGATTCATCGGTCACGAAGCCGCCAAACTAAGCGGCTCCGGCGTGGGTATCGGAATCATCTGCCGCGGCACCTCGGTCATTCATCAGAAGGACCTGGCTCCGCTGCAGAACCTCGAACTCTTCCCGCAATCACCTTTGGTGGAGCGGGAGACGTTTCGCGCCATCGGGCGCAACGCAGCCAAGTACGCCAAGGGAGAGCGGCCGACGCCGGTGCCGGTTCGCAACGATCCCATGGCGCGTCCGAAGTATCAGGGCCTGGCGGCCTTGCTCCACAACAAAGAGACGCAATACGTAAAGCCTGAGACGCCAAGCATGGAACTTGCCCTGGCGCGTTAGGTCGGTCGAGGAGACATACTCATGGCAACAACGGAAATCAGCATTTCGCCTGAAATGATTGCCGAAGCCGTACGCAAGGCGATGGAGTCACTCGGCCAGACTAACGGTGCGGGGACCACGGCAACCAAACCAACCACGGGCAAACTGGACGCCAAGAAGGACTATCCGCTGGGCGAGAAGAGACCGGATCTTGTTCGCTCCGCAACAGGCCTCAGCATCGAAGAGATCACGCTGGAAAAGGCGATCTCGGGCAAGCTGACCTTCGACGACGTCCGCATTCGCCCCGAAACCCTGGAGTATCAGGCGCAGATTTGCGAGAGTGCGGGACGTCCGCATCTGGCAAAGAACCTGCGCCGTGCTGCCGAGATGACGCGGATTCCAGACGCACGCGTTCTGGAAATCTACAACGCTCTGCGGCCGTATCGCTCCACCAAGCAGGAACTCCTGGACATTGCCTCGGAACTCGAGAACAAGTACCAGGCGAAGATCTGTGCAGGCTTCGTTCGCGAAGCTGCTCAGCTCTACGAAAAGCGCAATCGCATCAAGAAGTAGTCGAGTTGCCCAATATGGCCTATATAGCTGGCGTTGATGTTGGTAACAACACGACTGAAGTGGCACTGGCGGAAATCGACGGTAAGGGCAACCCCCGGTTTCTGTCCAGCGCCATGGTGAGAACCGTCGGGATCAAGGGCACTCTACGGAATGCTATGGGCATTATTGAGGCCCTTGACCTGGCTCTCAAACCTACGGGCCTGCGACGGGATCAACTGGACGCGGTGCTGCTGAACGAAGCAACACCGGTGATCGGCGATATCGCCATGGAAACGATCACGGAGACCGTGATCACTGAGTCAGCCATGATTGGCCACAACCCCTCCACGCCCGGAGGGCAGGGACTCGGTCAGGGACGGACGATAGCCCTGGGCGAGTTGGCATCGAGTTCCAATCACCAGCCCTACATCGTCGTGGTGCCGGGACAGGTGGAGTTCAAAGATGCGGCGGCAAAGATCAATGCAGCTTGCCAGCGTGGTCTGACCGTCGCCGGCGCCATCGTGCAGAAAGATGATGGCGTACTCATCAATAACCGGTTGGAGCAGCCCATCCCGATTGTTGATGAGGTCAAATATATCGACCGCGTGCCGGTAGGCATGCCGGCTGCGATTGAGGTAGCGCATCCCGGCCGAACCATCGAGAAGCTGTGCAATCCCTACGACATCGCGACGCTCTTCCATTTGGATTCGGAGGATACGAAGCGGGTCGTGCCGATTGCTCGCGCGCTCATGGGAACGCGCAGCGCGGTGGTGATCAAGACGCCGAAGGGTGACATCGAAGAGCGTCGCATTCCGGCCGGAAAGGTCACGCTGATCGGTGAAAGGCAGAAGGCGGAGATCCCGGTAGAAGACGGCGCCGACGCCATCATGGCGCAGCTGGCGACCATCGTCCCGCTGGAGGAGATCCGGGCTGAGGCAGGAACCAACGTCGGCGGCATGTTCGAACAGGTTCGCAAAGTCATGGCCGACCTGACAGACCAGCCGGTGAGCGCCATTCGGGTGCAGGACATCATCGCGGTTGACACCTTCAAGCCGCAGCAGGTGCTGGGAGCGCTGGCTGGCGAGTATGTGATGGGCAACGCTGTTGGTCTGGCAGCCATGGTGCACACTCACAAGCTGCCGATGCAGCGACTGGCCCGCAAACTTCAGGATGAAATCGGCGTGACCACACTGGTCGGCGGCGTTGAGGCGGAGATGGCGATTCGTGGAGCGTTGACGACTCCGGGAACCAAGCCGCCGCTGGCGACGCTTGACCTGGGTGGCGGCTCGACTGATGCCTCGATCATCAACGAAGCCGGTGAGATTCGCAGCGTTCACTTGGCCGGCGCCGGCGACATGGTGACTTTGCTCATCGATACTGAGCTTGGGTTGAACGACTTTGACTTGGCTGAGGAGATCAAGAAGCATCCGTTAGCGAAAGTCGAGACGCTGTTCCACATGCGGCATGAGGATGGCTCGGTCCAGTTCTTCGACAAGGCATTGGATCCGAAGCTCTTCGGTCGGGTGGTTGTGCTCCGTGACAATGGCCCAGTTCCGCTGGAGACGAATCATCTGCTGGCGCAGATCGTCGCTGTGCGTCAGGGCGCGAAGAAGAAGGTTTTCGTCCGCAACGCGCTGCGGGCGCTGGAACGGGTGGCTCCTGCCGGAAATATCCGGCTCATCCACTTCGTCGTTCTGGTGGGTGGTTCGGGCATGGACTTCGAGATTCCGAAAATGATTTCGGATGCACTCTTTCAATATGGCGTGGTTACGGGCCGCGCGAACGTGCGGGGAACTGAAGGCCCGCGTAACGCAGTGGCCACCGGGCTGGTGTTGGCACACGCACAGCAGCCCAAGGGAACGCGATAGATGCCGGAATACGCTTCCATTTCCGAGAGTCGCCGGCCAACCGTAGCCATCCTGGTCGTGCGGGGCGGCCGCGTCGACCTGAGCCCGGTTTTCTGGGGCATGGAAGAAGAAGGCATTCCGTACGAGGTGCAGGAGTGTCCCGCTGGAGAAGCGGTAGGTGTCGCTAAAGAGGCGTCCCTGATGTCGCCGCTGAACGTTGGTATTGGCGTTGACCCGTTGAAAGGCGTGATCGTTTTGCATCATCGCGATCTGCCGGCAGACCAGCCGCTGTTCGTTTTTCAGCTTCACGAAATCGGACCTACCGGCTTGCGCAGATTAGGTATCAATGCAGCACGACTGGTGAAGGCCGAGCCGCTGGTTCCGGCTGGAGAGCCGGCCAAAGAAGACACAGGCAGTCACTCGCAGAGCAAGTCCGCCAACCCGTTAGACGAAGAAGTCGACGTAATCGTTCAGCGAATTCTGGCGGAGCTTGCGAAGGCTTGAGGTCACGGTTATGGAAAAAGATAGCCTCGGACTGATTGAAACCCTCGGAATGGTGGCCGCGATAGAAGCTGCCGACGCCGGGTCGAAGGCTGCCAATGTCAGCTTCCGCGGTTGTGAGAGTGCGCGGGCCGGCCTGATTACAGTGATGTTCACAGGCGATGTAGCTGCAGTTCGGGCGGCGGTGACCGCGGGCGCGGCGGCTGCCGGTCGCGTCGGGAAAGTCGTTTCAGTGCACGTGATCGCTAGACCCGATCGCCAGCTGCACGTCACTTCGAATGGGTCGACATTCGCGACGAAAAAGATTAGCCGCCTCAAGGAACCAGTTGTGGAAGAAATTGTTCCTGAACTGCCGACCGCTGAGATGGAACCGGCCGTTGGGATCGAAGAGCCGGTCGCCGAAGAGATTGTTACGGCCATCAGCGCAGATGCCGAGCCGATCATGGTCGCGGAAGAAGTGCCCGAGAAGGAAGAGATCGTCGTAATCGAAGCGATTGTCACCAAAGAAGAGAACGGCAACGGTCATGCAGCGGTCGAAGAAGAGTTGGAAGAGGCCGTCGTTGCTGCCGCTGCTCCGGTGGCTCGCAAGAAAGAAAGAATTCGTAAGCCGAGAAGCAGACGCAAATCTTGATATGAACTCGGCCCGTGCAGCCTAGCGCGCGCCGCGAAATCAAAGGAGCCGGACCTATGTCAGTACTCGAACAACCAATTGTTAAGCCAGTAGAGGCTTCCAAACCGCGTCCAGCGGTTGAACTCCGTTCCTATGTGTACCTGGACCGGCTGCAACCACAGTTTGCCGCGTACCTGGGAACCAACATGCGCGGCTATCTGCCCGTTGTCGGAATGGCTTCGATGCTGATCGAGATCGCTCCGGGCGTGCTGATCAACCAGGTGGCCGACGCTTCGCTGAAGGCAGCCGACGTTCGTCCCGGGCTGATGGTCGTCGAACGTCATTTCGGCGTGCTGGAGTTCCACTCGAAAGCTCAGGCTGACGTGCAGTACTCAGGGAGTGCGGCGCTGAAGGTTCTGGGAGCCACCATCGAAGATCGAATGAAGCCGAAGATTCTCAGCTCGCAGATCATTCACAAGGTGAACGACTATCACACCCAGATCGTGAACGTTTCGCGACTGGCTTCTGTGCTGATCGCCGGACAGGACATGTACATCCTGGAGGTTGCGCCCGCCGGATACATCATACTGGCGGCGAACGAAGCCGAGAAGAGCGCGAATATCACTCTGGTCGATTGCCGGACCTTCGGAGCGGTTGGCCGGCTGTACCTGGGCGGAAAAGAATCGGACGTCGCGCGCGCGGCCAAGGCTGCTGAATCGGCGATTCTGGGGATTCACGGCAAGGAATCTTCTGGCTCACACGCCGGGTAAGAATGGCCGTGCGAAGGCAATCGGCAAGGTGTCGGCGGGACCGGCTCGGAATAGCCGTCGGCTGATAACACCCGAGAGGACGAAGTGACGATTCACCCCATAGCGAATGATTTGCTGACTGCGTTTGAAGAGTCGCTGTCGTTGACTGGGCGCAGGCCGTCCGACGGCACGCTGTACGCGGGCGTCGACCTGGGTACGGCCTACATCGTGACGGCGGTGGTGGACAGCATGGGGGTGCCGCTTGCTGGCGCCGTCACCCGCAGCGAGTCGAGTATTCGCGATGGGCTGGTTTTGGACTACATGGGAGCGATCCGGCTGCTGCGCGAGCAAGTCAACCGTTTGCGTGCCGCCGGATTTCCCATCAAGAAGGCCGCGGGAGCGTACCCTCCCGGAACCGTGGGTCGTAACGCCAACGCGGTCGCCAATGTTCTGTATGCGGCTGACCTTGATGTTACGGGACTGATCGATGAGCCTAGCGCCGCGGCTAAGGTGCTGCACATCAGCGACGGAGCCGTGGTCGACATCGGCGGAGGCACCACCGGGATCTCGGTCATTCACGACGGAGAGTCGGTGTATACCGCCGACGAAGCGACCGGAGGCACACATGTCGACCTGGTGCTGGCGGGTCACTACAAAGTCGACGTGCAGGAAGCCGAAAGAATTAAGACTGACCCAACAAGGCAAAGGGAGATTTTGCCGCTGGTGACGCCGGTGTTCCAGAAGATGGCCAGCATCGTGAAGCAACACCTCCGCGGCCAGATTGTCGACACCCTTTACTTAGTAGGTGGAACCAGTTGCTTCCCGGGAATTGAGTGCGTGATGGAGCAGGAGACCGATATTCCGGTGGCGCGGCCTTCCAATCCGTTCCTGGTTACACCGTTGGGAATTGCGCTGGCCTGCGCCGAGACGGCGTGAGCCAAATGAAATTTGAGCGCCTATGACTGCGATTGAAGAACAAGTTCGAGAAGTGGTTGTAGAAGTGCTGAAGCGACTGCTGCCGCGGATCGGCGCGACCGGCGAGTGCGGAACCGTGATCGCCGTCTTTTGTGGCGCCACCGTCGACTATGACGAATCCGTCCGGCAGATTCGCTCGCTTATTCTCCAAGGATATCGAGTTCAGGTTGTGCTCTCCCATGGAGCCGAGGCGCTGTACGGGAAGTATCTGTGGGAGCAATTTGCCGGCTTCCCGCATGTCACCCCGCTCGACGAAACCAAGTGGCTCAATGCGGTGAAGGAATGTCGGGGGGTTGTCGTCCCCATGCTGAGCCTCAATACGCTCTCCAAGCTGTCGCTGCTGATTGCCGACAACCTGGGGAACAACATCATTCTCCACGCACTGTTCGCAGGCAAGCCGGTAGTGATCGCAAAAGAGGGAGTCGATCCCAACGATCCCGGACGCAAAATACCGCACTTCGACCGGTGCGGTCCGGTCATGGCGGCAGCGATTGAAGAACGCTTGCGGCTTGTCAGTGGATTCGGTTGTCGCATTGTCGATGTCAGACACTTGTCGGACACCCTGGCCGATGCGCTCGAGCAGAAGACGACCCGCAAGACCTCGAACGGGAAAGTCAACGGAACTGGCCGGCCAGCGGCGGTTCATGCAAAGAGCAACATCGTGACCGCAGCTGATGTCATGCAGGCGAGCTATAGCGGCTCGCAACTGCAATTAACTGCGAAGACGGTGGTCACCCCGCTGGCTCGCGAGCTGGCGAATAAACATGGAGTTTGCCTGTTGCAGGACCGTTCCTGCTGAAGCAGACCGGAAAGAAGAATCGTTATGGTGATCGGACAGGTTATCGGGACGGTGGTAGCCACGCGCAAGCATGAGCGTCTGGTCGGCGGCAAGATCCAGGTTGTTCAACCGCTGGAGCCGCGAACGATGCAGCCGGACGGCGAGGTGTTCGTAGCCGTGGATGCCGTGGGCGCGGGTGTGGGCGAGCAGGTGCTGATCGCTCGCGGCAGCGCTGCCCGCATGGCGCTCGACAACGAGTCGGCTCCGGTGGATGCAACCATCGTCGGCATTATCGACGAGATCGACATCCCGGCCCTGGCCGCGGCAAGTCGCTACTAAGAGGCGGAAGATTATGGGCTCGAAGATCTATACGCGCAAGGGCGACCTCGGCCAGACCAGCTTGTTCAGCGGCGAAAAGGTCGGCAAAGATGACCCGCGTCTGCAGGCTTACGGCGCTCTGGACGAATTGCAGGCGCAACTCGGCTTGGCGCGCGCCTTGGCGAAGAATGAAGAGCTTGGCCCCATCCTGATCGAGATCCAGCGCGACATCTCGGCAGCCTGTGCCGAGTTGGCCTCGAATACAAATGCGCGGGCACGGTTACAACGGCACATCGAGCACAGCGACACGGAACGGCTCGAAGCTTACATCGACAGCTTTACTTCGCGTTATCCGCTGCCAAAGCGATTCATTATTCCGGGTAGAACCGCAGACAGCGCCACGCTGCACGTTGCGCGCACCGTATGTCGTCGCGCCGAGCGTCAGATCGTGGCGGTCAACCGCGAAGTCGGCGGCTATGACGAAATCCTGGTCTATTTCAATCGGCTGTCGGACCTGCTGTTCACCCTGGGATGGTCGCTGGAGGTGATGGCCGTAGTCGATGGCGCGGTACAGGAAGTGCTGCATTCCGCGTTGCAGTGAAGGAATTGCCATGAGATTGCCCTACGTAGTTTCGGAGATTCTCGCGAGCGTTGCTGAAACCGAGGCCGCAAAAATCGCAGTGCCGATGGCAATCGCGATTGTGGACGGCGAAGGCGGCCTGCAACTGTTCAAGCGGATGGACGGGACGCTCCCGGTCAGCACCGAACTCGCCGTGTCGAAGGCCTACACCGCCGCGATCTTGAGAATGCCGACCGATCAAGTCGGGGAAATGGCTCAGCCGGGCCACGCTTTGTATGGGATCCAGCACACCCACAACGGCAAGATCGTCCTCTTTGGCGGCGGCTACCCGTTGTGCATTCAGAGTGAAGTCGTCGCCGGCATCGGCATAAGCGGAGGCACCGTCGAGCAGGACATGCAGGTGGCGAAGCCGGCTGTGCAGATGCTGGAGTTCATCGAGTGCTGGGCAAAAGAGATTAAGCCGTTGGTGCCGCATGCCAACGGCAACGGCTGGCACGCTGCGATGCCGGCCGTAAAAGACAAGCTCTGGCACGCGTTTGCCGGGCTCACTCCGCAGGTTCCGGAGGGTACGATTGCGGCGCTTACGGGTGGCGTGCTGCTGGCTCTGAGCTGAATAGCGGGCCGCATGATCGCAGTGGATAGAGATTCGACGTAGAAGTGATGTAAGCCATGGAGGAATTGCGATGGAAACCAGTCCGGAAGTAATTGCCGGCTTGATTCAGAAGGTTCTGGAAGAGCTTGCCGCTCCCACCCCCGCTGGAAAGGCGGAGGGTGCGAATGGTCTGTATCCCACCGTCAACGACGCGGTCGAGGCCGGACTGGTGGCTCAAAAGAAGTTGATCGCTATGTCGCTGGAGCGGCGCAAGGACATCATCGCCTCCATCCGGAACAGCGTGCTGAATCACAATGAAGAAATGTCGGCAATGGCGATCGAGGAAACTCATCTCGGCCGCTACGAAGACAAGGTGCGGGAGAACATTCTCTGCGCCACGAAGACGCCCGGCGTGGAAGACATTGAGCCGCGTGCTCTCAGCGGCGATCACGGCCTGATGTTGCTGGAATACGCACCCGTAGGACTGATCGGATCACTGACGCCAATTACGAATCCCACCGGAACGCTGATCAATAACAGCATCGGCATGATTTCGGCAGGCAATGCGATTGTGTTCAATGCGCATCCCAGCGCGAGGCGTACCAGCACCACGATGCTGCAGATTATTCATCAGGCCATTGTCGATGCCGGCGGTCCTGTGGGTTTGGTCTCCTCGGTTGCCAATCCTACGCTCGACACGGCGAAAGAGGTCATTGAACATCCTAAGATCAACATGCTGGTTGCAACCGGTGGCCGGCCGATCGTGAACATCGTGCTGCGCTCCGGCAAGAAGGCGGTGGGAGCGGGTGCCGGCAATCCGCCGGCGCTGGTCGACGAAACCGCCATCATCCGCAAAGCCGCACAGTGCATCGTCAGCGGCGCCAGCATTAACAACGGCATCTTCTGTACCTGCGAGAAGGAAGTCATCGTTGTCGAGGAAGTTGCCGACTCGTTGATCAAGAACATGCAGGAGACAGGCCGGGTGTATCTTCTTAATCCCGTCGAGGTGGAGAAGGTCACCAAGCTGGTGGTCACGCCGGAACGCAAAATTAACGGGAAGTATATTGGCAAGAACGTCCAGGTGATTCTGCATGACATCGGCGTCGAGGTCGGGGAAGAGTGCCGGCTGGCAATCTTTGATGCTCCCAAGGACCATCCGCTGGTGTGGCTCGAGCAGATGATGCCGGTGCTGCCGATCGTTCGAGTCAAGGATTTCAACGAGGGAGTCGAACTTGCCGTGAAGGTCGAGCAGGGCAATCGTCATACGGCTATCATGCACTCAACGCATGTGGAGCATATGACGACGTTTGCCAGGGCCGTGCAGACTACAATTTTCATCAAGAATGGTCCGTCGTTCGCGGGCATCGGCCTGGGCGGAGAAGGCCACACCTCATTCACAATCGCCGGTCCGACGGGCGAAGGTTTGACATCGGCGCGGACATTTACGCGGCAACGGCGTTGCACGCTGGTTGAGTCGTTCCGAATCATCTGAACCTCCCAGTGGTAGGTGACCCGAAGACGGCCGCAGCCTGGACATATGCGTGGTGTGCTGGACACAGCTAACTTCGCATCTGTCCGATGTTTGTCCGAGTTAGCATTCTCACGTTATGTTGGCGGTAAAGGAACGGCGAGCGTTCCGGGGTCAGTGTCGCAATGAGTAAGTTTGACTTACTTCCCATCTTCCTGCTCGCGCTTTCCAGCAATGGCGACAACATCGCCGTGGGCATTGCTTACGGCTTGGGGCGCATCAAAGTTTCCTTCGCTTCGAATCTTCTCATCGCATTCGTTACCGGGCTCAGCACCGCTCTATCGATGTGGGCGGGCCGCGAAATCGGCAGCGTTCTCAATCCCAAGTTGGCCGGCGAGGTGGGAGGCGCACTCATCGTCGCCATCGGCGTCTGGGTCATTCTGCAATCCTCTCGATCGGTTGCTGGGAGTCCGAAGAGCTCAAGCGCGCGACTCGTACGCTCCGGAACCAGGGGAACGTTAGCGAACGTTCTTCGAATGCTCGACGATCCTCTAGGGGCTGATAAGAACTTCTCGCGCCGGATCGAAATCAAAGAGGGCTGGGTACTGGCGATTGCCCTGAGTCTCAATAACACGGTGAACGGGCTGGCAGCCGGCATGTTACGCATGAATGCCTTCGCTACTACCTCGTGCGTGATGGTGTTCAGCGTACTTACCCTTTCTTTTGGACTTTCCGCCGGCCGCTTCGGCAAGCGCTGGCTGGGAAACTTTTCCGGTGTGGCCTCCGGCGTGATCCTCATCTCTCTTGGCATCTACGAAATTTATGTTTAGAGGAGCTGGTTGGGATGCCCGCCGTGAGATGTGACGGCAGTCACTTGGCCGGGTGATGCGTACGATGGCGACCCGCATCCTTCGCGGCTAGACTTCTGTACATAGGAGGTGCGAATCGTGCTCGACAATCTCTTCCAACCAACGCACCTGCTGATCATCCTTTTCATTGCACTTCTAGTCTTCGGTCCGAAGAAACTGCCTGAGCTGGGCAAAGGATTAGGGGAGGGAATTCGCGGCTTCAAAGAGGCGATGAATTCCGCCGATCCCAAGACCGACAAAGAGGAAAAACCGCAGCCGTGAACGCGGCTGCGAATGCAGGCCCCCGCGATCATCCCACCCTAGGTGCGCTTTCTCGTCATACCGGCCAACTCGGCCGGTGTGTCGTGCTGGTGCTGATCCTGAGCAGCTGCCTGTGGGCCGGTCATCAACAGCGCGACGACAGCGGACATACCGTCGCCGTCCCCGATCATGTGCACCGCATTGTGGCGCTCAGCCCCAGCCTGACTGACATCGTGTATGCCCTGGGAGCGCAGCAGGACTTGGTCGGAATTACGGACTACACTGACTACCCCCCACAGGCGGCGCGCGAAAAGCCCAGCGTTGGAGCGATCGTCAATCCATCGCTCGAGAGGATCGTCGCATTGCACCCAGATGTCGTGCTGGCGTTGCCCGCATTCAATGGCGCCGACACGATTGCGGCTCTCCAGCGAGTGGGGATTCCCGTTGTCTTGTTCAATACAGCCAATGTGAATGACATCTATCGGAACATCGCCAGCGTGGGGCGAGTGATCGGGCGGGAGAATGAGGCCACTGCTCTGATTGCCAACCTGCGAGTTCGCGAGGACAAGGTAAGGGAGCAATCGAGGGGACGGGCAAGGCCGGCGTTGCTGGTCGTGGTTGCAATCGACCCGCTGATCACCGCTGGGCGCAACGCTTTCATCACCGAAATGATCACGACGGCCGGAGGCCGATCGATTACAGAAGATATTCCGCAGGATTGGCTGCAGATGAACGTGGAGGCGGTTCTGCCGCGCAAGCCAGATTACATCGTGCTGATTCAAGGTGGGCCGGTGACATTGAAGGCGATGCAGCATCAGCCAGGCTGGAGTTCTCTGGAAGCAGTGCAACGAGGGCGAGTGATCACTGCCGACGCCCGCATCCAGATTCCAGGCCCATCTGCGTTTGATGGCCTAGAAGATTTAGCCAGACAGATACGATCACTGCAGGGTCGCTGACCGAAGCAGAATTCAAACTGAATCCGCGTCATGGCGTCGCAATGCAGTTCCTGGTTTGACAGCCCGCAGTGCGAGTTCTAGAATCAACAATGGGCTGGACGCGGTCACGTCCGGCCTTTTCATTGATCAAAATGCGGCCGTTGCCAGGCCGATTCGGTCAAGGCAGAGTCCTTTCTTTTAGCGGCGTTTGCCGCTCCCGACCGTTGGCGGTGTAGCTCAGGTGGTTAGAGCGACGGTCTCATAATCCGTAGGTCGTAGGTTCGAGTCCTACCGCCGCCACCAGTATTTTCTGTGGTTTACAAGCCTTCCTGTTTTCGACCAAAAACGGTCAGAGTGACCTTTTCTTTTCGGCAAGACCTTCAGCGCGTTTACCAATCTTCTTAAGTATCAATTCAAGCTGTCGCAGTTCTTGTGAAGAGACATCCCCGAAAGCACCCGATAGGCCGTTGGGGATCGACACATCGCCGGGCTCGACTGCCGTGCATTTCGCGATCACCGATGCGATGACTGCTTCAACAACTAACAGGTTTCGGGAAAGTGCGTTGGAGCGTTTTCCTTAGCGTTGCCATAGAATGCGGGCAGATTCCAGCGGAACTGCGACTCCGGAGCGCTGAGGTATTACCCGGACGGTATAGTCTGTCGCGGGACGGCCAGTAGGCACCGTCGCACGATAGACACAGCCGGAGGCATCGGGTAAGGATCGTGCGCACTTCATTTCCACTCGCACGGGATCGGCGCCGTTGATTCCGTTCGCATAGAGCTCAACCCCGACTGCGTTTGGGTCGAGACCATCCAGGAACACTTCGACTTCGAATACCTGCTGATCCCGGTTGCTTGCGACCTGCAAGCTTCCAAACCGCAACGATGCCCACTTTCGATCCAATTCATGCTGCCAGTCGATCAGTTGTCGGCCGTTGGCGCCTTTGTTCGCGGCGCGCTCACGATAGGCAGCCGCGGCAGAAAGGTAATGTTGTTCGGTGTATTCGCGCACCGCTCGGTCGGCGGAGAATTGTGGTGTCAGCCGGGCCATGCTTTCTCGCATTCTCTTGATCCAGGTGGTCGGAACGCCGCTCTGATCTCGGGTGTAAAACTCTGGGGTAACCTCCCGCTCGAGCAAGTTGTAGAGCGCGTCGGCTTCAGCAGCATCCCAAGCGGGATCTTCGCCATGCTCCCGGCCATCCCCCAACGCCCACCCCACTTCAGGCGTATAGGCCTCCGCCCACCAGCCGTCCAATTCGGAAAGATTGATGCCTCCATTGACGAGCACCTTCATACCGCTCGTCCCACAGGCCTCCCAGGGACGCCTTGGTGTGTTGATCCAAACATCTACACCCTGCACAAGTTGCTCGGTCAGCAACATGTCATAGTCGCTCAGGAAGATGACGTGTTGACGGGCCTCGGATTGGCGGATGAAGCGTATCCATTCCTGAATCAGAGCTTGCCCTGGCTGGTCTGCCGGATGTGCCTTTCCTGCGATGATGAGTTGCACGGGACGTTGAGGATTGGTTAGCAGACGAAGTAGTCGCTGTGGGTCGTGCAGCAACAGATTCGGTCTCTTGTAGGTTGCGAAGCGTCGCGCAAAGCCAAGCGTCAATGCGTTGGGATCAAAGAGATGTTTCGCCTCGTCAATCGCCTCCACCGGCGCGCCTGAAGCAGCCAGCTGCCGGGATAGTCGTTCGCGAGCGTATTCAATAAGAGACTTGCTGGCGGCGGTGCGAAACTGCCACAGCTTGGCGTCCGGGACTCGGCGAATGTCTTGCTCCAGGTTTTCCGTGGTTCCCAGCCAGCGACCCTTTCCGCAGCTCCCCGTCCAAAGATCATCGGCCGGGCCAGAGTCCCATGTCGGCATGTGAACTCCGTTGGTCACGTATCCGACCGGGACCTCCTCTTCCGGCCAGCGCGGAAACAGCGGCAGGAAGAGATTCCGGCTAACCTTCCCATGCAAACGACTCACGCCATTAACAGCGCCGCTGCCGCGGATCGCCAGATAGGCCATGTTGAAACTTTCCGACGAGTCGATAGGGTTTTGGCGGCCCAAGGCCAGCAAATCGTGGAGAGAGATACCGAGTCTCTTCTCCGCGTACCATCCGAGATATTGCTCGATGAGCGCAGGAGCGAAACGGTCAAAACCCGCAGCCACCGCCGTGTGCGTGGTAAAGAGATTACCCGCCCGGGTGATCGCCAGAGCGACTTCGAATGGCTGGCCTGTATCTTCCATACAATCGCGAGCGCGTTCCAGGACGGCGAATGCCGCGTGCCCCTCATTCAGATGACAGACCTCCGGTTGGATCCCGAGCGCGCGGAGCAGTCGCCATCCTCCGATTCCAAGCAGCAGTTCTTGCTTGAGGCGCAACTCCGGTCCGCCACCATACAGTTCGCTCGTGATCCCGCGATGAGCAGGAAAGTTCGCTGCGTCATTGCTGTCCAGCAGGTATAGCCTCACCCTGCCGACTTGGACCTGCCAGGCGCGTAGCCAGACCGAATAACCCGGCAACGATATCTCGAGGCGTAACCACTCTCCATTCGGTTGGCGCAAGGGCGTGATCGGCAATTGGCCGGGATCGTTATAGGGAAACAGGGCCTGTTGCTGTCCGTCTTTGTCGATCACCTGACGAAAGTAGCCCTGCTGATAGAGAAGCCCAACTCCGACGACCGGCACACCCAGGTCGCTGGCGGCCTTAAGTTGATCACCGGCCACATTGCCCAGGCCGCCCGAGTAGATCGGCAGAGCTTCGCTCAACATGAATTCCATGCTGAAATACGCGACGCAGGTCAAGGGCGCTTGTGGATGCTTTTGCTGGAACCAAGCGGGTTTCTCCGTCTCCTGGCGCTTGGATCGCAGCAGGCCATCAAGATCTTTACGGAAGGCAGGGTCGGCAAGTGTGTGCTTGATCCGATCGTGCGAAGCCGTTTGCAGGACGACCCAAGGATTTTGAGTCAGGTCCCACAGCGTAGGATCAAGGGTGCGCCAGATTCCGTCGGTGGCATGATTCCATGACCACCGCATGTCCAGGGCAAGCTCTGCAAGGGAATCAACCCCTTCGATTTCGGTGGGTAGAAGGTTGTAGATGGGGTGGTTACCTGTGGATTGGCTGCTCATGAGATCCCCTTCAGGCCTGGCGTCGCCAAAGCATCGCTGACAATTGTCTGGGCTTCCTGCAGGATGAGACGCAGATGATCCTCTCCTTCGAAACTCTCCGCGTAAATCTTATAAATGTCCTCCGTGCCTGATGGACGCGCAGCAAACCATCCACTCTTCGCCTGCACCTTCAAGCCACCAATAGCAGCACCGTTACCTGGCGCCTTAGTGAGGATGGTCTGGATTTTTTCTCCCGCAAGAGCTGTGGATCGGACCTGCGCCGGCGAGAGTTTCTCCAGAATGGCTTTTTGTTCGGGTGTAGCCGAGGCCTCAACGCGGTCATAAACAGGATCGCCGAACTCGCGCGTGAGTTCGCGGTAAATCTCCCCGGGGTCGCGGCCCATTCGCGCGGTGATCTCCGCGGACAACAATGCCGGTACGATCCCGTCTTTGTCCGTCGTCCACACACTGCCATCCAGACGGACGAACGACGCGCCCGCGCTCTCTTCACCACCGAAACCGAGTGAGCCGTCGAGCAGGCCATCCACAAACCACTTGAAACCGACCGGCACCTCGTAAAGCTTCCGGCCTACTTTTCCTGCGACACGATCAATCATCTGGCTGCTTACCACCGTCTTGCCCACCGCCGCACCTGCGGCCCATTTCGGGCGGTGCTGGAAGAGGTACAAGATGGCGACTGAAAGGTAGTGATTGGGAGGAAGTAACCCCGTGCTACGGGTGACAATCCCGTGCCGGTCGTGGTCGGTATCACAGGCGAAGGCGATCGCAAAGCGGTCCTTGAGGCCGATGAGCCTCTGCATCGCATACGGTGAGGATGGGTCCATGCGGATCTGGCCGTCCCAATCCACGGTCATAAAACGGAAGGTTGGATCGACAGCCTCGCTTACCACCGTAAGGTTCAACCCATAGCGCTCGGCAATCGGCCCCCAGTAATGGACTCCGGCACCGCCAAGTGGATCCACTCCGAGGCTGATGTTCGCGCCCCGAATGGCATCCATGTCGATCACATTGGCCAGATCGGCAACGTAAGCATTCAGGTAGTCGTGCCGGTGGGTTGTGGGAGCGCGAAGAGCTTTCTCGAAAGGAATCCTTTTCAAATCCAGAAGCCCATTCTCGAGAAACTCGTTTGCCTTCGCCTCAATCCAGTTGGTGACGGTGGGCTCCGCCGGCCCCCCGTTTGGCGGATTGTACTTGAAGCCGCCGTCACGCGGCGGATTGTGGGATGGGGTAATAACAATGCCGTCACTGAGTCCGGTCTTGCGCCCGCGATTGTATGTGAGAATGGCGTGGGAAACCGCCGGAGTTGGAGTATATTCATCGCCCTCTGCCAGCATGACTTCGACCCCATTGGCCGCCAATACCTCAAGCGCGCTGGCGAGAGCGGGCACGGAAAGGGCATGCGTGTCCATGCCGAGAAACAGCGGTCCATCGATCTTGTTCTGTTCCCGGTACAGGCAAATCGCTTGACTGATAGCGAGGATGTGCCATTCGTTGAAAGCTTTCTCGAAGGCTGAACCGCGATGGCCGGAAGTACCGAAGACCACCCGCTGTTCCGCCACTGACGGGTCCGGCTTCTCAGTATAGTAGGCGGTAACGAGCCTGGGCACGTTCACCAACATTGATTCTTCGGCCGGCTTTCCTGCGTAAGGACTTATTTTCATAGCTCTCTCGTCAAATGACGCGGTGAAGGCGGCTGGTTCTGACCGATGATAAGAAATTGGTCCATCGCTATGAGATTGCCGAGTGGTTGCCGACGGATTATTAAAATATTGACCGCCGCTCACTGCGCCTAGCCGGCAACCGAGTCGATGAAGCGGAGACGTAGACGATTTCTGCCCATCGAGTTGATCGACCTAACGAAAGGGAACACACATGAAACCCACGGGAATCATGACGGTGACAGTACTGATCGCCGCAAGTGCGTTGGCGCTCTACACCGTGAGACCGGGTCAGGCGGAGAACAGACCAGCGAGTGAAAGAAAGGAACATTCCAACATGACGAACCCGAAAGTCATCATGCTAATCGAAGCGAAAATTCAACCACAACGTCGTGCCGAGGTGATTGATGCTGCTCGGCAGTACCTTCCTCTGGTGCGAGCGGAACCGGGCGTTGAAGCGTTTTACCTGACCGCGCGACAGGACGATCCGAACACGCTTGTTTTTTACGAGATTTACAGATCACAAGCGGCACAGGATTTCCATCTCGAGCAGGACTTCACCAAGAAATTCCTGGCGACGCTGAAGAGTGCTCAGGCGGGAGACCGCGTCCGGACAAATCTGGTTGAGTTAGCCGAGCAAGCCCAGGCGCAGCCCAAGTAGGAAGAGTTGGAACGCCGGCAGCGCTCTGTGCAAGCGGTCCTTCGTGCGGGAATTGCTGGAACGGACTGAAAGCTTCCCGCACGAGCCGCAGCTCTAGACTCGGGAACCAGCAGAACGAGCGGCTTTATCCCGCGGAGATGAGATGCCGGACCCTGGTCTTACCTCGCGTGCAGCTTTGTACGCGCTCCTCCAAGGCACGGTCCGAACGGATCGAACGGCTATGCTGGCGAAGGTGTTCTGCCCAGGAACGCACCAGAAAGATTTCGAAATAGCAGTTTTCTTTCTCAGAGTCGCGAAAGATATCCCACTCATAGGCTCCATCGCGTCGGCGTATCCGTTCATATCGATGCATCGCCGCAATAAAGTCGGAGACGCGTCCCGGGATCACGTCGTACTCCACCGCGACGAGTACTGGGCCTATGTCCTCTGGGTCAATCGTCGTACTGGTCGTGAAGGTCGGCACGCGCCAATCGTTCCATGGAGTGACGTCGACGGCGAGATCCGGAGACCCTATAAACACTCCCAGGCCTACCGTGGCCAGTGTTCCCGCGCCGGCCCACAACAAGGCGTGATGAATGTCGACTCGTGCGGCGACAGCCCCCCAGGTTGCACTGCCGCCGGCGACCGCACCCTGAAAGACCATCATCCATACACCGGCCACGCGGGCCCGCACCCAGTCGGGCGAAAGATTCAAGATGGCCACGTTGTAGAGAGAGAGAAATACGATCCAGGCAGCGCCTCCGGCCAGCATGACGGCTACCAGCATCGGCAGAGAGCGCAAGTCTCCGGCCGCCATCATGGTTACGCCAAACAGCATGGTACTTGCGGTGAGCATCTGCTCGGCCGACCAGCGCTTTCTCATCGACTGCATAGCCAAAGCGCCTAGCACGGCGCCCAGCCCGAAGCCTCCTAACAGAAAGCCGTAACCGAACGGACTATTTTTTACGGTTCGAGCAATGGAAGGCAACAACGCCAGCAGTCCGCTGGCGAAGAACATCACAACGCCCGACCTGAGAATCACGGCACGGACAGATGGAGCGAAACGAACGAATCGCAACGCTGCAATGGTTGCGCCAGAGAGCGTCTCAACCGGAACGGTACGCTTGTGATGCTGCCGTTTCCAGCGAGCTACCACAACGATGACGCCGACAAACGAGACGGTGTTGAGGAGAAAGGCGCGTCCGACTCCCCATACCGCGATGACGGCGCCGGCCAGCGCCGGGCCCACGGCCCGGGCAAAGTTGAACTCGATGCCGTTCAGCGCCGATGCCGAGGGCAGATCTTCCTTTGCCACCAGTTCCGGTAGCACCGCGCGCCATGTAGGGGTCTCGAATGCGTCTCCTGCCGACAAAGCGAATGTCAGAAGCAGCAGCAGAAGCGGGGTGATTCTTCCGGAGATCGTAATGATGGTGAGGATTAGAGCAACGCCGAACATCCACGTTTCGGTAGACAAGATCAGCTTGCGGCGATCGACAATGTCCCCGACCGCGCCCGCCGGCAGTGCGAGCAGAACATAGGGCAGAGCAGACGCCGTCTGAATAAGCGCGACATACATGGGGCCGGCTTTCAGCGACAACATCAACCAGGCCGCTCCCACCACCTGCATGAATGCGCCAATGTCACTAACGACATTGGCAGCCAGCAGATTACGGAATACCGGCGTGCGCAAGGGTCGCCACAGGCTCGGTTTTATCGGCGGGTCATCGCTGGCGATGCTCAAGGTCTGCCTCCTGCAAAAAGGAAGTAGCAACCGCAGTTGGTCAAGCCACTTTGCCGCTTTGGCCATCGCGATCCTGTCCATGATCGCTCGTTTTCCACGAAGCGGCAAAGGAGCCGAGCTGCCACGATGGCCACCCGTTCGACGATCCTGAGCGCCGATGACCGAGGACCACTCAGTTTTCTTGGCGGAGTGGTCCGGCCCAGACAAACCCAGCGAATGGCACTTTGAACCACGCATCGCTCGCACCGAGGATCGAGCCCACTCCTTAAACATTCTTGCGGTTTGCCGATTCGCTTCAATGCCTGCATTGCCAGAGTCATCTCCCGACAAGGCAGGAAATGATGGATGTTTGCGCTCGTATGTCGCCGACCAATGAGTTACAGTTAACAAAGCCGCGACCAATGCCACATCTAGTTGATTTGAGTCACTGAACAAACAGAGAAAAGCTATAAGATTTCATTGGCCGATATCATTACCAATTAAGCCGGTACAACGTTAGGGAGGTTACGCTCGCATGAAAGCAAGTACCCGACAAGTCGAAGCCGTAACGATTGTGGACCTGAGTGGTCGGATCGAGTTAGGCGAAGGCAGCTCTGTCATTCGCAACACGGTGAAGGAGTTGCTCGGGAAGGGTCAGAAGAAGATTCTGCTGAATCTCGGCGATGTGAACTACATTGACAGTGCGGGCGTGGGCGAACTGGTGAGCGCTTTTACCTCTGTTCGCAATCAGGGCGGAGAACTGAAGCTGCTGAAATTGACCAAGAAAGTGCGTGACTTGCTGCAGATCACCAAGCTCTACACGGTCTTCCACGTACTGGACGACGAAACAGCTGCTGTCGCCGCTTTCCGTAGCTAAGCGTGCGCGCCATCTCGTTCGCGCGTGGATCGTCAGCCGTTTTTCCCCGTTCGTCGGCGCTTGGACGCAAGCGGAATCGAAGCGACCGTCCACGCAATTGGGCGTTTGATTTGACGAAGTCCAAGGCACAGCCGCAAGTCATGCGCCCGCCAACGCGTTTCCATTGGACTGTTAAGTGTCGGGAAAGTTGAGCAACTTACGTAGTGCAGAGTTGGTAGCGCTACCGGGAATCGCCTGAGCGACAGCTTGATTTTGCCAACGGTACTGGAAAAATTGACTCGTGTAAAGTCTCGATCGAAAATCGCCCAAACTTAATTTTTCCATCAACGATGGCAAAATTTTCGGTGGGATTTTCCGACGGTTTAGACACAAAGAGGCATACGGAAAACTCCGATCGAGCTCCCGCTCCCTCTGGGTTCGGGTTGTGAAGATTTCTTCGCTAGGGGTGTAGAGATTCTGGTTCCAGTTGCAAATGGTCCTGTTTGCGTTCACCCTCGTCCTGCGATGAGCCGCAAGCTACCCATCCTAAGAATTGAATCCAGGTTTGAAGATTGAGAATCTTTGAACGATTTGCCGGCCGACTTCGTTGATGCCTCTGTAAGCTGTTAAATTCAC
>DATHQX010000045.1:0-2108 GCA_035482295.1 Verrucomicrobiia bacterium | reverse complement strand
AGCTTGCCCAGGTCCTGGTTCACCAGCGCGCACGCCTTCTTGAGGACGCCGAAAGCGCGAATGAGTTCCGGCGGCATGGTGTCGCGCCCAATGTTGAAGTGCAGCAGCGAGCGCTGCGTTTGCGCGCCCCAGTAGACATTGGCCGGGACCTCGATCTGTCCCATGCTGTCGGATTCCATGCGCGTACGAGTCGGCCGGTCGCCGGAAGTTGTCATAGACATCCTGATAAGAGCGCGATGAACGAAGTAACCGGGAATTATAGCGCGGAGCAGGCGTCCACCCTTGTGCTGACACACATTAACCTCGCTGTAAGAAGTCCGCTCGGGCCGCGTGCTAGAATCATCGGTTTCTGCCCGTGCCTAGCTGGCCGGTGCACCGTGTCACGAAGTCCATGCCTGAATTTCTAGCCGCCGCGGAGGTTGAGACTCAGCCAAAGGCCAAGCTTCGTTTGCATCCCGAGACGCGCACCGATGTACTGGTGATCGGAGCCGGGCCCACCGGCCTGGCCTGCGCCATCGAAGCGCAAAAGCTCGGCCTCAAGGTCATCGTCCTCGACAAGGGCTGTCTGGTGAATTCACTTTTTCACTATCCCGCAGGCATGACTTTCTTTACGACGCCTGAGCTCCTCGAAATTGGTGACATCCCTTTTACGACCGCCCTGCAGAAGCCAACCCGCGAAGAGGCTCTCGAGTACTACCGCAAAGTCAGCGAACATTATCATCTCGACGTGCGCCAGTACGAGTGGGTCAAAACGGTGATGGGCGAAGATGGGAACTTCAGCATCACGGCCACCGACCGCGCCGGCCGTCCCCACGACTACTGCACGCGCAAGGTGATTGCCTCCACCGGGTACTACGATCTTGCCAATCAGCTCGGTCTTCCCGGCGAGGACCTGCCTAAGGTCTCGCACTATTACGCCGAGGCTCATCCCTACTACGATACTGACGTGCTGGTGATCGGAGGCAAGAACTCCGCAGCGATTGCGGCCCTCGATCTGTGGCGTCACGGCGCGCGCGTGACACTGGTGTATCGCGGCGCGCAACTGCATCACCATGTCAAATATTGGATCAAGCCAGACCTGGAAAACCGGATCAAGAACAAGGACATCGAAGCTTACTTCAACAGTTCCGTGCAGGAAATTGGAGTTGACTTCGTCGTCATCGTCACTCCGCGGGGGCCCATGCGGCTGAAAAACGACTTCGTGCTGGCCCTGATTGGCTATCACCCCGATTACGACTTTCTGCGCAGCATGGGCATCGAGCTTTCGGACGAGCAATACCGTCCGGTGTGCGACCCGGTTTCGTTAGAAAGCAACGTTCCCGGAATCTACGTCGCCGGCGTGATCGTTGCCGGCTCGCGGACCAACGAAATCTTCATCGAGAATGGCCGCTTCCACGGTAAACAGATCGCTGACGACCTGAAGAGAAAGCTACTGCCTGCCTCGTAACCGGTCCAAAGATAGAGTTCTGCAGGCTCGAGTCCGAGCCGAAGCCCAAAAGCCGAAGCCCGATCTTTTGTTACCCTAGCCGTTCGCATGGAACCTCAACCAGAGCTCGCAGCTCCGTCCATTTCGCTGGCGTCGTATTTGCGGCTGGTGCGCGGCAACCGGAATTTCCGCCGGCTCTGGCTGGCGCAGATCGTCAGCGAGATCGGTGACTGGTTTTACACGCTCTCCATCTACACTCTGCTGCTGCAGTTGACCGGACACGCGAGTTCGGTCGCACTGGCGCTGGTTTTGCAGGTTCTACCGCAGACCTTCATCGGTCCGACGGCGGGCGTGGTGAACGACCGCCTGCGCCGCAAGCATGTAATGATTGCCGCAGACTTGGTTCGTTTTGGCATCGTGCTGGCCATGTTGCTGGTGCGTTCGCGCTCCATGGTATGGCTGGTCTATCCGTTGCTGCTGGCGGAGACCGTCATGGCCGCGTTCTTCGAACCGGCCCGCAGTGCGGTGATTCCGAACATCGCTGAGCGCGGAGAAGTGCTCATCGCCAATACGCTTTCTTCAGCTACCTGGTCGGTGAATCTGCTGATTGGCGCCTCGGTGGGCGGAGTGGTTGCGGCTTTCTTCGGACGGGACGTGGTTTTTATCCTCAATGCGTTGTCGT
>DATHQX010000044.1:0-8383 GCA_035482295.1 Verrucomicrobiia bacterium | reverse complement strand
GGTTGAGCAGCGCGCTCTTGATGGGCGTCTTGCGTTTGTTGAAGAGAGGGATGAAGTGTTCCAGGTCGGTTTCGAGCGGCTCGAGTCCGGCGGCGCCGAAGCCTTTTTGCTCTTGCTGGTCCAGGCGGACTACGGACAATCTGCCAAAGCGGCGAAAATCGACGAACCGCAGTTCGCGTCCGGAGTGAAGCTTCAGCACGGCGTGCGTGTGCTTGAGCAGCGGCGCGTCGGCAGGCCCAATCAGCAGTTGCCCGGTCATGCCGAGGTGAACGATCCACTGTGCGCGGGATGAGCCTGCGGGCACCCCACGTCTCGGGGTTTTCGAGACGTGGGTCCCGGGACGCTCAAGATCGACTACGATATGTTTCCCCACTCGCCGGACGTGGAGAATGCGCGAGTGTTCCAGCACGTCGGCAATTTCAGCAGCAGGAGACTTTAGCGGCTGCGGCTTGTCGCCGATCCAGACGGATTCGATAACGTCGCCCGCAACACGTTTGTCCAGGCCGCGGGCAATAGTTTCTACCTCAGGAAGTTCAGGCATGTACTAATACCTTACGACATAATGGACGAGCGGATAGGGATGGCTGTTCATCACTTTCTGTCGCGTCCCTCGTCGCCTGAGCGTACAATCCCTCCCGTGCCGGCGACGATTACTATCATTCTCAAGGCTATCGCGGTAATCGTATTCTTCGCTGCCTACCACTATCTCCTGCCAAAGGTTGGATGTTGGGTCAGAGACCGGGTACGACGGATCTTTACACATCTTTTCTCTCCACTGCTGTCGGCTCGTGATCAGCGCAAAGCTGCTGAGGCGATGCAGGAGGCTCGTCGAAGGCGCGGCATGCCTCCGCTGGAGAATCCGTTCTTGTAAACAGCGGGCAACAACAATTGCACTGTTCATCACGGAACCTGTAAAATCTAGAGTTACATAGCCCGTCTCCTCCACCATTCCCAGAATTCAGTTGTGCTACGGAGTAAGAGGACGAGCGTGTGCGAAATCGTGCGGTCGCAGCGTCCAAATCGGTGATCGCCAGCGGAGCAACCAGTTGAGAACAGGTAAGACAGCAGTCGTCGTCGGCGCCCAGTGGGGCGATGAAGGCAAGGGCAAGATTGTCGATGTACTTTCCGAGCGCTTCAAGGTCGTGGCGCGCTACTCCGGCGGGCACAACGCCGGACACACGGTCACCATCAAGGGACAGAAATTCATCCTTCAACTCATCCCCTGCGGCGTCCTGCGCGAAGGTTGTCGTGGCGTCATCGGCAACGGCGTCGTGCTTGATCCGTTCGCCTTCATGAAGGAAGTTGATGCGCTGCGCGCCACTGGCGTAAAGGTCGACGGCAATCTTTACGTCAGTAACCGCGCGCACGTCATTCTTCCCTATCACCGCATGATCGAGCTGGCGGCCGAGAATGCGCCTGGCCGGGTGAAGATCGGCACCACCTCCCGCGGCATTGGTCCCACATACGAAGACAAGATGCACCGCAGCGGCCTGCGCGTGCAGGACCTGCTCGACAAGGCACTGCTGCAGAAGCATATCGAGAATGCCGTCCGCGAGAAGAACACCATCGCGCATGCACTGTTTAACAGCGAGCCGCTCGACGCGGACAAGATGTACCGCGAGTACCTGGAAATTGCCGATCGCGTGGCGCCCTTCGTCGCCGACACCGCGCTGTTGCTGAACAACGCCATCGCCGACGGCGAATCCGTGATGTTCGAAGGCGCGCAGGGGACGATGCTCGACATCGATCACGGCACCTATCCGTTTGTTACCTCGTCGAGCTCGACCTCTGGCGGAGCCGCGACCGGAACCGGCGTGCCGCCAACATCCATCGATTCGGTGATTGGCGTGACCAAGGCCTACTGCACGCGCGTCGGCGAAGGGCCGTTCCCCACCGAGCTGAAAGACGCGGCCGGCGAGGCTTTGCGCAAGAAGGGCAACGAATTCGGCGCAGTCACCGGACGTCCCCGACGCACTGGCTGGCTCGACATGCCGCTGCTGCGGTATTCGAACATGATCAACGGCACCAGCTGGCTGGTAGTGACCAAGCTGGATGTGCTGGACGATTCAGCCGAGATTCCAATCGCCGTCAGCTACAAGCTTGACGGCAAAGAGACGCCACAGATTCCTGCGCAGATCTCGGGCTTCGAGAGGATCGAGCCGGTGTACAAGAAGCTGCCCGGCTGGCAGACAAACACCTGCGGGATCGATAAGTACGACCAACTGCCGGAGAAGGCGAAGAAATATCTGGAGTTCGTGGAGAAGGAGTCGGGCGCCAAGGTTGCAATCATCTCGACCGGCCCGGACCGCGAGCAAACGATCTTCATGCCTGAGTTTGTGAAGATGCTGGATGGGATCAGCGGTAAGTAGGTGCGCTTGATTAGAACAGTGATTCAGCACCGCTCTAACCAAAAGGAATTGGATGGAGCACTGCTTAAGCAGTGCGTCGAACGCTCAGAAAAGCTGAGGCTTTCGCCGCTGAGGTTAGGACTTTACCTCAGGTGATAAAGCGCACGCCGTAACAACCACCAGTATGCACGCCTGGAGGCGTGCTCCACCCCATCATCTGGAGGCACGAATGCTTGTTCTGGCGGTTACCTGGGTCGCTAATTCCGGGCATGAAGAAGAAGTCGCGCAAATCTTCGACAAGCTTCAAGCGGCCTCGCGGCTGGAGCCCGGCTGCCTGATGTACGTAGTCCATCGCCGCAAGGACGATCCGCGGCATTTCTTCATCTACGAGCAGTACAAGGACGAAGCGGCGTTACAGGCGCATCGCGAGTCGCCGCATTTTCAGGAATACGCGGTCAAGGCGTTGAAGGACATCGGTGAGCG
This sequence comes from Verrucomicrobiia bacterium, assembly GCA_035482295.1. GTDB lineage: Bacteria > Acidobacteriota > Terriglobia > Terriglobales > Acidobacteriaceae > Bog-257. Next base: position 5,552 of record DATHQX010000044.1, on the reverse strand, counting down.
AAAACAGGGAGATTTGTATTCGCCGTTGATGTAAGCCGTGTCGGCGCTCAAGCTGCTCGGACCGTAATGCGCATCCTACCGGGGGCTTCCGCCCCCGTCTAACACCATCCCGCCGCTCTGCGGCTAGTGCGATGTTCTGCTAGCGCAAACTCTCAGTGCGCTACGTGCCTCCGAGGTGAACACACTCTTACGAGGGAGCGCCTTCCGAACTTGCCCCCGGCTCGGCCGCCTCTTCCTTCAACATCGAGAACAATGCCGCCAGCACGGACGCCACCACCGGCCCCAGGAACAACCCGATAAATCCAAACCCTTCGACGCCGCCGAGGATGAAGAACAGCAGCACCATGGGGTGCAGTTCGACGCGTCCTCCCACAACCCAAGGGCGAATCACGTTGTCAATGGAGCTGACGACCAACGTGCCCCACAACAGCACGAAGATCGCTTTCCAGGTCGCACCCTGCACGAACAGGTAAATCGCCACCGGGCCCCAGACAATCGCGGAGCCCACCACCGGGATGATCGACGCGAAGCCCGCGCCCAGTCCCAGCAGCATGGTCGACGGCATGCCTACGATCTTCATCGCGATACCGGTAAGCACCCCCTGCACCGCACCCACCGTGAGAATGCCGTAAACGTTGGCGATGATCGTGTCGGAGATGTTCCGGTAAAGCCGTGCCACCTGGACGTCGGATATAGGCATCAGCTTGCCCAGTCGAAGCGCCCAGTCTTTGCCCTCGCGAAACAGGAAGAACAGGATGACGAAGGTGATTAGTGCATCGACGGTAAAGCGTGCCAGGTTGCCGAACACCGCCGCGCCGAAACCCACCATGCCCAGGCTGAGCTTCTGCACGTTCGAGGTGATGATGGCGTGAATGTCGAACTTTGACAGATCGACCCAGTGGGCAATGTGGTCAAGCGGGCCGGAGAGCAGATTAGTGACGAACAACGTGAAGCCACCTTCTTCAGCGCTGCGCCGGCTCAGATAGTGTGCGGCAGTGAAGGCTTCGTTAGCGCCGATGGTGGCGATCAGAAAGGCCGGAACTCCGAAGACCAGAATCACCGTAAACGTGGAGAGCAGAGCGCCCAAGCCGTTGCGGCCCTTGGTGAATCGCAGAGCACGCTCGTGGAGCGGAAAAAAGACAACGGCAAGAATAATCGCGAAGGCGAACGGACGCAGGAAGTGCCAGGTGATGAACAGTGACAAGGCGAGCGCCATCACCACAAGGCTCGACAAGAAGATGATGGTTCTGCGCTTGCCGTTCATGGCTCAGTTGTAGCACGAAGGCTGACGGCAGAGTAGTGACGAAAGTGGGCAGTCTCCCAGGTCTCGAGCATCGCAAGATCTGGGGCACCCGGATTACTCCACCGCAGTTGACGCGGCCCCTCCGGTCACCTCTCCGATATACACCGAGAACGGCACCAGTTGCATGTCTGACAGCGTCGTACTGCCTTTTAGCGCTGGCATCGTCGTGAGCAGTGTTGTTGCCTGCGAAGTCGCGAAGCCCTGCGGCCCGAGGTTGAAATTGGCTTTCTGCGGGTTGGCCGACATGTTTAGTACGACCAGCACGGCTTTGTCCTTGTACCGGCGCAGATACGACAGCACATTTGGGTCGTCTTCGTTGAGCGCGACGTAGTCACCTTCCAGCAGTGCTGGGTTGGTGTGCCGCAGCTTCAGTACGTCCTGGTAGAAGACCAGAATCGAGTTCGGGTCTTTCTGCTCGGTGGCGACGTTGTGCGTGCGGTAGCTGGTCGGGATGGGCAGCCATGGAATGCCTTTGGTGAAACCCGCGTTGGGCGTGTTGTCCCACTGCATAGGAGTACGCTCGCCGTCGCGTCCCTTCTCGTTGGGCCAGCCGCGTCGGCCAATCGGATCTTTCACAGCAGAGCGCGTCTTCGGGTCGTTGTTCTGCATGCCAATCTCTTCGCCGTAGTAAAGGATCGGAGTGCCGCGCAGCGTGAGATACAGCCCGGCCATGACCTTCGCGATTTCGTCGTTGTGCTTGCCATCGCCGTAGCGGTTGTAGGAGCGCTCGATGTCGTGATTGCTGAGCACATAGATCGGCCAGCCGCCGGCAGAATTCACGGCGGCAATCTGCTTGCGGAATTCGGGCGGTGACAACTTATCAACCTTCGCGAACATGAAGTCCATCGGCATCTGCAGCTCGTTGCCACCCTCGCCGTAATACTGGTTGAGCTCGCTGATATTCGTCGTCCAGGTTTCGCCGATGAGCACGGCGTTGTACTTGTCGGCCACTTTACGCAAGCCACGCAGAACGTCGTGTACCTCGGGCAGCTTGTCGTTGTAAACGTTCTTCATGTTGGGATCGCCGAAATCGTTCTTGCCGGGGAGCAAGGGGTTGTCGTGCAGGTTCGGGTCTTCGAAGAGCGTGTCGACAGCGTCGAGGCGGAATCCCGCGACGCCCTTGTCGTACCACCAGCGCGTGACGTCGAACATCGCGTCCTTGACGGCGGGATTGCGCCAGTTCAGGTCGGGCTGCTGAGGATAGAAGAAGTGGTAATAGTACTGCTGAGTCTTGCCGTCATATTGCCAGGCCGAACCGCCAAATGTGGACAACCAGTTGTTCGGGGGTTGATTCGGGCCCTTACCATCGCGCCAGATGTACCAGTTGCGGTGCTTGGAGGTGCGCGATGATCGCGAGTCGATGAACCACTTGTTCTGGTCGGAGGTGTGGTTCATCACGAAATCCAGGATGACGCGGATTCCCTTCCCCTGCGCGTCGCTTTGCATCCGGTCGAAGTCAGAGAGGTTGCCGTACATCGGATCGATATCTTCGTAGTCGGAGACGTCGTAGCCGAAATCGACCTGCGGCGAGGGAAAGCACGGCGTGATCCAGATGGCGTCGACGCCCAGCCGCTTCAAGTAGTCGAGCTTCGAAGTGATACCCGGCAGGTCGCCGATGCCGTCGCCGTTGCTGTCGGCAAAGCTGCGCGGATAGATCTCGTAGAAAACAGCGTGCTGCCACCATTGATGGCCTTCAGCGTCAACCGGAGGACCGGCGGGCTGTTTGGGCGCAGGCTTCGTTTTCGTGGCAGCAGGCTTCGATGGAGAATCGAGGGCAGTTTGCGCGGGAGCTGCGGGTGCCAGAGTAAGAGCGAAAACAATGGAGACAAAAAGTTTCCACATAGGACCAGTTCCGTTCTCAAAGCCTCATCAGTGCATCATGGCAGGACCTTTGCCTGCCTGCGGTTTGCGCAGCAGGAACAGCAGTGGGAGCATCATCACGAACATTCCCGCCAGGAACAGGAATGTGTCGTTATATGACAGCATGGCGGCCTGGCGCTCCACCATCCCCCACATTGAGCCATACGCCTGTTGCGTGGCTGTTGCGGCGCTCGCTCCCTGGCTCATGAAGTACGCCTTCATGCTTTCCGTCAGTTGCTGGGCCGTCAAATTGCTGGGATAGATGTGTTCGCCCAGCCGGTTGATGTGCACCTGCTGTTTGCGGAACTGCACGGTCTCTACCATCGAGATGCCGATGCTGGCGCCGATGTTGCGCATCAGGTTGAAGATGCTGGTAGCGTTGCCCATGCGCTCGTTGGGGATGGGATTATTGGTGATCGTCGTCAACGGCACAAACACAAATCCCAGCGACGCGCCCTGGATCATCAGTGGCACCCAGAAGCTCCTCGACGCCACGTCAAGGCTGAAACGCGAGAGCAACCACATCGCATAGGCCGACGCCACCATCCCGATGGCCAGCAGCTTGCGATTGTCGAACTTGCCGGTGAGTCGGCCGACGATGGGCATGATCAGAAACGATGCCAGGCCGCGCGGCAGGTTCGTGATGCCCGCGTAGGTGGCAGTGTAACCGAGTAGCACCTGCATCAGCAGCGGCAGCAGCACGGTGCTGCCGTAGAGCACGAAGCCGATCACGGTCATCAGGAACGTGCCGATCGCATACGAGCGGAACTTGAATACCGTGAGATCGAGAATGGGATGTTCGGCCGTCAACTCGCGGATGATGAGGCCGACAATTCCAACCACGGCCAGTACCGTAAGGATCACGATGAAGTGCGATCCAAACCAGTCATCCTCCTGGCCCTTGTCGAGCATGATTTGCAGTGCGCCGATACCGACGATGAGCAGTCCGATGCCCCAGTAGTCGATGCCGCGCTTCTCGCGATGGCGCAGGTAGGGCGGGTCGAAGATGAAGATCTGCGTAAGAAATATGGCGAGAATACCGATCGGGATGTTGATGTAGAAGACCCAGCGCCAACTGTAATTGTCGGTGAGCCAGCCGCCCGCGACCGGACCGAGCATGGGCGCAACCACGATGCCTAGAGCCCAGAACGCCATTGCCTGTCCGCGCTTCTCCGCGGGGAACGATTCCATCAGGATGGCCTGCGAAAGCGGCTGGAGGCCGCCGCCGCACGCGCCCTGAATCACGCGGCAAAGAATGAGGAACGGCAAGGTCGGCGCGAGCCCACAAAAAAACGATGCGACAGTGAAGCCAGTGACCGAGGTCATCAGCAGGCGTTTGCGGCCAAAACGCCCGGCGAGCCAACCAGTCATCGGAAGAATGATTGCGTTGGCGACAAGATATGAGGTCAGCGTCCAAGTGGCTTCATCGTTGCTGCTGGAGAGGCTGCCGGCAATGTGCGGCAGCGAGACGTTGACCACCGTCGTATCCAGCACCTCCATGAAGGTGCTCGACATGACAGCGATGGCGATCAGCCACGGATTAATTTCCCGGTGTTCCTGGTTTGAGCCGAATGCCATTCAGTTCGTCAGTATTCCCAAATCCGCCCACAATGTAATACTTCTGTCATTTCACGTGGCAAGTGCGTCGCGTCACCGAAAATTGCGCGCGCACTTCCTAGCATGAGGGCATGATTTCCACAGCAGTTTCGGAAGTGATTACCCCACATCCCAAAGGTACCAGGGCCCGCGTCCTGTTGACGTCAGTGTTCGGACCCTACGCGCGCGACGATGAGTTCGGCAGCCGCGCCATCAATCCCATGGAGCTGTACCACAACCAGGTCACGCGCGAGCAGGGCAGCTTCTCGCTGCGCATGTTTCACCGCTCCTGGGGTTTGATGATGATTCAGCGTAACATCTCGGCCCCCAGCACGCTGCTCGACTTTCCCACGCTCGAACGCTTCGAGCAGGAACTGACAGCGCACGAATTCGACATTGTGGGAATCTCCGGAATCATTCCGAACTTCGGCAAAGTCCGCGAGATGTGCCACCGGGTTCGCCACCTGTCGCCCCATTCGAAGATCGTGATCGGCGGACACGTGGCCGCCATCCCTGCCATCGATAAATTGATTGATGCAGATTGTGTGGTGCGCGGCGAGGGTATCGCCTGGATGCGGCGTTATCTTGGCGAAGACCCCGCCGCGCCAATCAGCCACCCGGAAATTCTTTCAGGCTTCGGTATGCACGTGCTGGGTATGCGAGTTCCTGACAGCACGCGTGATACGGCGGCGACCATCATTCCTTCCGTCGGATGCCCGATGGGATGCAACTTCTGCACAACGTCGTCATTCTTTGGCGGCAAGGGCAAAAGCGTCCACTTCTATCAGACAGG
>DATHQX010000043.1:0-30874 GCA_035482295.1 Verrucomicrobiia bacterium | reverse complement strand
GGCCAACGAGCAGCGCCCCTATACCTGGACCTCGGCCGACGCCGCCGGTTTGCCCATCTTCCCCGGCCTGGTTCGCTACGACGAAGTCGCCAGCGGACACATCAATCACGCCATACGCGTGACCTTGCAATACAGCAAGCAGGCGTTTACGCCGCCGGCCTCGCACTGGGCGTCGAATTCCAGCAACCAATACGCTGCGCCCATGGGAATGCGTCTGCGCCTGAAGTCCAGCTTCGACATCTCCGGCTTCTCGCACGCCAACCAGGTCATCCTGACCGCGCTGAAACAGTACGGCGCCATCATGGCCGACAATGGCAGCTCAATGTTCATCACTGGCGATCCCGACATGCGCTGGAACAACAACGACCTCGGCAATTTGCATTCGGTGACCGCATCGGACTTCGATGTGCTTCTCATCTCGCCGCTGTATACAGCGCAAAATATCCCGACAGGACCGAATCCGACGATCAACAGCTTCACCGCAACATCGTCCGGAGGACCGGGGCAGGCGGTCACGCTGAACTGGAGTGTCACAAACGGGGAGTACTACATTGTGTCACCTAGTGTGGGCGCGATCCGTGGCAACACGGTGGTCGTGAATCCTACGGTTACGACAACCTACACACTGTATGCGACGAATCAGTTTGGGCGGACGACTGGGACGGTGACGGTCAACGTGCCCTAGAGCAGAGACCAAGGGGTCGGTGGTCAGGGGTCAGAGGTCAGAGATCAGGAGTCAGCGGTCAGGAGTTAGGGTCAGGGGGTTAGCCGCCAGTTGTTTGTGTCAGGGCACGACTTTAGTCGTGCCGTCGCTTGCGACAAATAATTTGGGCTTCAGCCCCTGCATGCATTGTGCAGCGGGCTGAAGCCGTTTGCTTTTCTGAGCATTTCGGCACGAAGTCGTGCCCCGACACAAAGCGCGAGTGACGGCTCTACTTTGAAATCACGCCCTGACACAACACAACTACCGCACCACGCCTTCCAGCGGAGAGCTGGCCGTGGCGTACAGCTTCTTCGGCATACGCCCGGCAAGATACGCCTGACGCCCGGCAAGGACGGCATTCCGCATCGCCTCGGCCATCAGCACTGGATCCTGCGCCCCGGCGATACCGGTATTCATCAGCACACCGTCGATACCCAGCTCCATCGCAATCGCAGCATCGGACGCCGTGCCCACGCCCGCATCGACAATCAGCGGCACATCGGTGATGATCTCGCGCAGAATGCGAATGCTCGGCTGGTTCTGTAATCCCAGGCCACTGCCGATCGGCGCACCTAGCGGCATCACCGCCGACGCTCCCGCATCGATCAGCCGTTTCGCGACGACAATGTCATCCGACGTATACGGCAGCACGGTGAAGCCTTCCTTCACCAGCACGCGCGTGGCCTCGATTGTCGCCTGCACATCGGGATACAAAGTCTGCTGATCGCCGATGACCTCGATCTTCACCCAATCGGACAAGCCAACTTCGCGGCCCAGGCGCGCCGTACGGATGGCCTCGTCGGCCGTGTAGCAGCCTGCGGTGTTAGGCAGCAGAAAATACTTTGTCGGATCGATGAAGTCGAGCAGCGACTCCTTGCTGCGGTCGAGGTTCACACGGCGCACGGCTACGGTGACCATCTCGGCGCCGCTGGCTTCGATGGCGCGTGCTGTCTCCTGCCCGGACTTGTACTTGCCCGTGCCGACAATCAGGCGCGAGCGAAACTGCCTGCCTGCAATAACGAATGAGTCCATGCAGATATTGTAAATCGCCGCTGGAGGAAGGGCTGTGACGGATGAAGGGCGAGGATGCAACCGCCCCCATGCCTGCCGCGAATACGAGTTGCGACAGGCGGGGGCGACGAATGCCCTGAACGCGTTATAGCGCGTTACTGAGGGTTGGTCGTCGTGGTGGTCGTGGTGGAGTTCGACTGAGGTGCCGCTGGAGTTGTTGTGGTGGTAGTCGAACTGGACGATGGAGCCGGCGTAGCCGTTGTTGTGGTGGAATCCGTCGTCGTCTTCTGGTGATGGTGCTTTGTCTTGGTCGTCGTGTGCGTCGTCTCGGTGCTCTGCGGCGCGTCCTGCGAAGTCGTGGTGGTGGTGCTCTGCGACTGCGGCGCCGCCATCGCGGGATCCTGCGTAGTCGTAGTGGTAGTCTGGCTCTGCTGGGCCATCGCCGACACTGAGAGCGCCATTGCAAAGGCAGCTCCGGTCAAGAAGGTACCAATTTTCTTAATTGCCATCGTGTTCTCCTTTTCGCAACGAAATGAGAATTCCTCATTTCACTTCGAATCGTGAGATGCAGCTCCCACTTTGCATGATGTCTGTCGGAAAGCCGCTCGAACCTACAGAAAGCAGAGTTGCTGCATCCCTCAGGAGAACTTGAAGTTACGCCACGCGGAACGTTCCCGCCTTCAGCCCTTCGAGGATGCGAGAGGCCACCACCGTGGCATCAGCGGTGTCTTCGCGGATGCAAAAACGCTCGCCGACCCTTTCAAACAGCTCATAGAAATCGCGGTACACAGAGTAGTCGGAAATAACGCCTTCCGCACGATTGGCAGCGCGATGCTCGCAGACGCTGAGGCTGGGCTGGAAGTTAACGAAGTCGATTGGCACATCCTTGAGGATCTTTTGCGCCGTCGGAAGAAATTCAGCAGGAATTGTGAAATCGAGCACGACGTCGTATCCGGATCGCGCCAGCGGCAGCGACGCCGCCGTCATCGACCGCATGATGATGGAAAAATTCTCGCGGCGGTCGCGCTGGCTCTTCGCCAGAAACCGCCAGCAATCGTCGCCCTCGATGTACCCAACCTCGCCGTTCATCATCGCGACCAGTTCGCGCGCCACCGTTGTTTTACCAGCGCCAATCGGCCCCGACAGCATGATCACCGATCCCATACGGTTCACCTCGCCCGAAAATACTACCTGCGAGTAAACATCTCGTGAAGACCGGCACTACACCCCGCGAACACATTGCCAATTCCTGTCACGTTTGACTCTCTGTTAGCCGCCCTTGTGCAAATTCGCGCAGCCGTTGACAGCGCCACGCTATCCGGAGCAATATTTCCCCTGCTGCGTAGGGCGCATCGGTGCAGATCGAAAGGGCAACGCCCACCTACCACTTGTGAATACCGCTGCGCCTATGCCGAACCTCGAAAACCTCAAGAAGCAAGCGAAACAGTATCTCCGTTGGCACCGCGAACGGTACTATCCCGTTGCGGCCGAGATCAGGGCAAGCCTGCCCCGGTTTGGCGGCCTCAGCGACGAGCAGATACTGCACGCGGAGTTCAAGCTCGCCGACGCACAGGAACTGGTGGCGCGGCAGAGAGGTTTCGAATCCTGGCAGGCGCTCAAATCAGGAGCCAATGCCATGACGCAACAATCCGGAAAGACTGCCTCACGTCCCTTTCTCAACTCAACCGCTGCACAACTCTTCGTTGCCGACATCCAGGCAGCCTGCGATTTCTACACCGTGAAGCTTGGCTTCACCGTCGATTTCGTTTACGGCGATCCGCCGTTCTACGGCCAGGTGAGCCGCGATCACGCGAAGCTGGCTTTGAGGCTGGTGTGCGAACCGGTGTTCGCCGGCGATATTCGAGAGCGTGAGCACTTGCTATCCGCCGCGCTCACGGTCGCTACCGCAGACGAGATCAAACAACTCTTCTTGACCTACCAGGACGCGGGAGTGCCCTTCGCTCTAACCCTGAAAAAAGAACCCTGGGGCGCGAGAAACTTTGTCGTCTTGGATCCCGATGGAAATCGCATTCTCTTTGCCGGCCCGTCGGATTGAAGTGGCTGACGCGCCGCGGACAACGGTTTGACCCTCTTTCCCGCCCTTCCCTACAATCGAGGATTCAGCTCTCATACAGGACACATTCATGGCGCTTGAGCTTTTCAACACGCTCTCCGGCAAGGTCGAAGAGTTCCATCCACTCGAAGACAACACGGTCCGCATGTACGCGTGCGGTCCCACCGTCTACGACTACGGACACATCGGCAACTTCCGCACCTTCGTCGTTGTCGACACACTGCGCCGCTTCCTGAAGCAGAGCGGCTACAAACTCAAGCACGTGATGAACATCACCGACGTCGATGACAAGATCATCCGCAACGCCGCGCGCGACGGCGTCACCGTGCAGGAGTACACCAAGAAATATCGTGAGGCATTTCTCGAGGATGCCGACGCGCTCAATATCGAGCATCCCGAGATGCTGGTGAATGCCACCGATCACATCAACGAGATGGCGCACTTCATCGCCGTGCTGGTCGACAAGGGCTACGCCTACAAGACCGACGACGGCTCGTACTACTTCCGCATCGCCAAGTTCCCCGAGTACGGCAAGCTCTCCAAGAGAGACTTTGCCGGGATGGAGGACGGCGCGCGCGTCGACGTCGACGAATATGACAAGGACAACGCTCGCGACTTCGCGCTATGGAAGGCGCCCAAACCCGGCGAGGCGCAGTGGGAAACCGAGATTGGCCCTGGCCGTCCGGGCTGGCACATCGAGTGCTCGACGATGTCGATGGAGTTTCTGGGCGAGAGCTTCGACATTCATGCCGGCGGCGAAGACCTCATCTTCCCGCATCATGAGAACGAGATCGCGCAGTCGGAAGCGATGACCGGCAAGAAATTCGCCAACGTGTGGGTGCACTCGCGCTTTCTGCTGGTCGAAGGCGAGAAGATGTCCAAGAAGCTGGGCAACTTCTACACTGTGCGCGACCTGATCCTGATGGGCCACAAGCCATCGTCGGTGCGCTTCCTGCTGATGTCGGTCCCGTACACGAAGCAGCTCAACTTCACCTTCGACGGCTTGACGCAGGCGGCCAACTCCGTCGAGCGGCTGCGCAACTTCAAGCTGCGCCTGGAGACCTCTCAGTTCGAAGATGGCAACAACGAAACGATCGCCGCGATCGCGCAGAGGACTTCCGACGAAATGCGCGGCGGACTGGACGACGACCTGAACACGGCTCGCGCTCTGGGCGCCATCTTCGACATGGTGCGCGACGTCAATGCTGCCGCCGATGTGGGCGACGTTCGCAAAGGTGATGTGCCGGGATTGCTGAAAGTCCTGCAGCAGTTCGACGAGATATTTCCGGTAATGAAAGATGATGATGCCCCGAAAATCCGCGCGACCGTCGAGTGGGCCAAAGTCGAAGGCTTGCAGGACAAGATCAGCGCGGAAACCGCCGAGTTAGCGAAAGCTGCCGCGCTCTCTGACGACGACATCGAAAAACTTGTCGCCGATCACTCGCTGGCGCGCAAGAATCGAGACTTCGCGCGCTCCGACGCCATCCGCGCACAGTTGGCCGACAACGGCGTCATCCTGGAGAACACCAAGGACGGCGTGCGGTGGAAGAGAAAGTAAGGCACGGGTCAGGGGCTGGGGTCAGAGGCCAGGGTCGGAGGTCGCGTCCGACCCGCTTTCTCTAATGTGACAAGACGCGTCACCCGCGTGTCTCCCCCAGGAATTGTCATCCTGAGCGGAGTGAGGCGTTAGCCGAACGCAGTCGAAGGGTCTGCGGTTCGTCACGAGTCGCTTCAGTTTTCCGTTCCAGCAAACACAGCTCCCTCAGCTAAGATCGGTAATGCCACTGCGTTCACGAAGTCAGCATGGAAACATGCAGCCGTCTCGCCCCCACACACGAACGGCAGGTCCTTCGACTCCGGCGCGCAACAACGGCGCGCCTCCGCTCAGGATGACAAGCCTATAAGACGTCCCGGTGGCCTCGACGCAATCCTTGCTCACCACGCTCTCCCGGCCTAAGCTGTACTCTTCGAGGCAAGCCACTCTTATGACACGACGCTTTGCGCAGTCTTTCCTCTTCTTTGTTCTCTCGATGACAAGCGCCGCCTTCGCCGTCAACCCGGCGACCATGCGCCTGGACTACTATCACACCGGCAATACCACGCAGGAGTTCTGGAGCTTCGATCGCGTGGTCATCGAGCCGCTGCCATGGCCCGGCAACATGTCGAAGACCGTCGATGACACCAATCTCGGCAATTACTTTTTCGAGGTGCATGACCTGGCCAGCGGCAAGCTACTTTATTCGCGCGGGTTCGGCGCGCTCTTCAGCGAGTGGGCCGAAACCGACGAAGCCAAGACGCTGAATCGCACCTTCTCCGAGTCGCTGCGCTTTCCGCGTCCCGACGCGCCGGTCAAGATCGTGCTGAAGGAGCGCCGAGAAGGCAAAGACGTCGACTTCCATGAGGTGTGGACGACGACGATCGATCCCAAAGACAAGTTCATCGACACGATGAATCCCAAGTCGCCGGGCCCGCTCATCACGATTCAGAAGAACGGCGAGCCGGAGACGAAAGTCGACCTGCTGATTCTTGGCGATGGCTACAGCGCCCCCGAGCGCGGCAAGTTCGAAGCCGATGCCAAGCGCGCCACCGAGATCCTCTTCTCGCGCTCGCCCTTCAAAGAACATCGCAACGACTTCAACGTGTGGGGCCTGTGTCCTGCGGCCGACCAGCCTGGCATCTCGCGGCCGTCAACCGGTGTCTATCGCCATCCACCGCTCGGCACCTCGTACGACACCTTCGACAGCGAACGTTACATCATGACCACCGATAATAAGGCGCTGCGCGACATCGCCTCCTATGCGCCGTATGAGTTCATCGAGATTCTCACCAACTCGAAGACCTACGGCGGCGGCGGGATCTACAACCTCTACGCCACCGTTGCCGCAGACAGTGAATGGATGCCGTACGTTTTCGTCCACGAGTTCGGACACGAGTTCGCTGGACTGGCCGACGAGTACTACACCTCCGACGTTTCGGTTGGCTCGCCGGAAAAACACATTGAGCCGTGGGAGCCGAATGTCACCGCGCTGCTCGATCCGTCGATGCTGAAGTGGAAAGACCTGGTCATCGCCGGCACGCCGATTCCAACGCCGTGGAAGAAGCAGGAATTTGAGGCCTACGAGCACGACATCCAAGCCGAGCGCCGCAAGATTCGCAAGGAGAACCGCTCCGAAGGCGAGATGAACGCGCTCTTCGAGAAAGAGAAGAAGCACGAGGACGAGCTGCTTGCGACAGACAAGTACTCGGATCGTGTGGGTGCGTTCGAGGGCGCGAACTACGAGGCCAGAGGCTACTATCGCCCCCAGGAAAACTGCATCATGTTCACACGCTACGACCGGTTCTGCGCGGTATGCAGTCGTGCGATCGAGCGCATCATCAGCTTATACGCGAGTCAGTAAGAAGAACGGTGGGCGCCCGTGCACTGCTGTTGGGGTTTGGCGCCCACCTTGGATTTGGGTTACAGCTATAGACGCAACGTCAGCGAAAAAGTTCGACCGGTTGGGACGAACCGCACGGTTTTTACAACCTGTTCACTCGCTTGGGCCAGTCGGATTGAGCGGATGCCGATCGCTTCCGCCACTCACATTAATTCTATTCACAGCCGTATCCCGCGAACCGTCACGCTAGACCACCGCTTCACGCGACCAATCGCGCCAGCCGTCGTCTATCCCGCTTGGAGACTAGGTGGGAGAAACTTCGACGTTCTTGCTTTTGACGGCCGCGGCAACGCTGGCGATATCCGGCATGCTGCTTTGCAACCGAGCCGTGGTGCGCGCGCGCACCTTCGCCCGTGGCTTCTACTTTCTTTCCGTCGCTCTCAGTCTGGCCGCGCTGGCGCTTGTTCTCGCGGGCACGTTCGGATTGCCCGAAGGCCCGGCCCACTCGCGCTTGCTTCGCATTTTGCTCTTTCGCGGGTGGATTGTTGTTGGCGTCGGGATCAGTACCACGCTACTGCTGGCGCTCTCGGCTTCAGCTCGCGTGCGAGTTCTGGCAAGCGATGCGCTCCGCGCCTTCCTCACCTCGGCATATGTTGTGCGAGGACTTTGCTTCTCAGTTTCGATCTCCTTCTTCTGCACCGAGATTGGCAAGCTGGCCCATGACGCTGAGATGCGGCAATTCTTCCTGCAATCCGGATATGCCGTCTGGTTTATGTACTTCATCATGGCCGCCGAAACAGCCGGAGCGATTGGGCTGTTCGTGCCAAGAATGAGGCTTCCAGCCGCACTTGGATTGATCGCGGTGATGGCGGGCGCCATCGCGACGCACGCCCGCAATCACGACCCATTCTCCGACTCGCTTGAGGCCCTGCACCTGCTGATTCTGCTTGGCTGCATTGTGGTGATCGGACTTCTGCGACGGACGATAGCCTTCCGCCTCGCCAAAGATGGGCGAGAAGAGCCTGCCCTGAACTGGCCGGAGAGATCAGGCACTCACTCCTGATCTCTGATCCCTGGCCCCCTGGGCCCTGACTACTGCTTCTCCGGCAGAATGATCTTCTCGAGATACTCAATCGGCAACGGTCCCTGGTCCAGCGCCTTGTCGTGGAACTCTTCCAGCGTGAAGCTGCTGCCCTTGGCCGCCTGATACTTCTTGCGCAGCGACCACCACTGCCGCGTGCCGACAAAATAGGTCGGCAGCTGCGTCGAGCTCAGCTTGGCACGCACCAGCTTACCCTCGGCCTCAGCCTCGGTCTGGAAGCACTCTTTCGTCATCAGGTCGAGCGCCTGCTCATCGGTCATGTTCATCGTCTGCAGTCGAATGTCGAGAATGGTGTTTGCGACTGCGCGCAGCCAGATCTTCTGCCGCACCAGTTTGAATTTCGGATCGAAGTTCAAATAGCCTTCCTGCGTCATCACATCGGCGCCGTACTCGGCCCAGCCCTCGACATAGGCGCCGTTGCCAAACAGGTCGCGCAGCACGCGGCGCGTCGGCGGCTGCACATCATCGGCATGCTCAGCCTGCACGTAGTGGCCGGGCAGCGCCTCGTGAATCGTCAGCCACTTCAGCGTGTAGTTGTTGTACTCACGCAGCTTGCTCTCGGCTTTCGCCTCGGGCATCTTCGGGTCGATAGGCGTCACCCAGTACTGCGCCTCCGCCGTGGGCTCCAGCGGCGGAGCGCCGTGAAAGCCGGCCACCGAGTAGATGCCGCGCTCGAACTCCGGCGTCGGAATGACTTTCAGATTGTCGCGAGTGCCCAGGGTGACGATCTTCTTCTCGATGATGAATTGCTTGATGCCATCGACATCGGCCTTCACCGCTTCGATCAGTTGATCGCGCTGCGGATGCTCATCGCTGATCTTGTTCAGCACCGCGCCGATGATCTTGTTCTCGCGTTCCTCGGTCGGCAGATTCGCGTAGTCGCTCTGGCCGGGAAACATCTGCTTGTAGAGCGGCAAAGCGATCTCGAGCATCTCCCCGCGAACGGTCTTGACCTCGGCTTCGGCGTCGGCCAGCAGTTGGTCCGGCAAGATCGACGTTTCCATTACCAGATGAAACTTCTCCGCATACCAGCGCTGTCCCAGGCGCCAGGTGCGATTATTCGCCGGCCGCTTGGCCAAATCGTTCTTCATCCATGCGCTGAAATCGTTGAGCGTCTGCTTGGCCACCGGTGCAGCTTTGTCGTACTGCGCCTTCAACGGCGAGCCCGCGGGGATGTCCGTCGCCACCGTATCGATCAGGCTGATGTTGCCTTCGTTCTCATCGACGGCGGTGGAAATGAAGATCGGATCCGCATCGCTAAGCTGCGACTTCGCCTGCTCGAGGAAGCGCGGGATCTGCTGGATGCGCGAGACCACATCGCCCACGCGCACCTCCTTCGACGCATACTCCTGCGACAGCGGCAGGAACAATCCGTTGCCGATGAGCTCAACGTAAAACGTAGGATTGTGCTTGTAGTTCTGGATCTTCTGGAATTCCAGCAGGTTCAGCCCGATCTGGTCGTCGATGAGGCGGAAGTCGGCAGCATCCTGCGGGTTCAGCGAATCGACCGGCGTCTCCTTCTGGAAGCGCTTGCGCCATAGGCTGTAAAACTGCTCCTGCGCCGCCCACCCTGCCGCACTGACGTCGTCGAGTTGCGCGTCGAGGTCGATGGCCTTCCCCGTCTTGGGATCAGTGTGCTGGTGATAGCCCGCTCCGGACGCGGTGACCGGCGACAGTGCCAGCGAATCCTTCACAAACTCGTCGCTCATCTGCGCGAACTTCGCATTGGCCTGCGTGGTGGAAGGGTTCGATGGTTTCATATTCTGCGCTGTGCTGAAGAGGATCGCCAAGTTTACGAAGAGAGAGATGCCAAGGAATCTTTTCATTGAACCTCGCGGGATGAAATACCTCGCGCGCCAGTATAAACCTGAGACGCAGATGCCACCGCGGCGACGAGTAGGTCGGCCTTGAATCAGGTGCAGGTGATATCGGGTGGCGCGCGCCTGAAGGCGTGCTCCACCCGATGTAGCGTAAAGAGTGAAACAGCGCAGACCAAAGCAAAACACGGGCTGACCAAAGTCAACCCGTGTTGGAGGGAGTGTTGCTTCGCGGAAACTTGAGTCACACCACCATCGCCCGCGGGCGTAGGCTCATCCGCGGACGGCGCGTGTGTACCATCGCAATCGTGCGCACCCGTTCGTAAGCGCCGTGCAGGTCCTGGCTGAGCATGCGAACGATCTCCATGGTCACGGTGCGATTCTCGCGCAGGAACTTCAGCAGTTCCTTGCGGCGGACAAAAACGACTTGCGCGTTATCCAGCAACTCGGCAGTGACCTCGTAGGGGGTGTTGGAGAGCGTGGCGCCCAAACCCAAGACTTCGCCCGGACCTGCGATACGCAGGGTCAGCCGCTTGCCGCCCTCCGAGCAGATGGAAAGCTTGGCACGGCCCTCGCAGAGAATGTAGATGCCGCGGACGGGACGGCCTTCCGCAAACAACACGGTGCTGCGCGGGAAGGCCGCGATGGACTTAATCTCGTCGAAAGCCTTCAAGGACTCCGCTGGCATGTCGCAGAAAAGGCGATCGGGACGGAATTCGCAGGTCAGGCATGTCGACTGATTTGTGCTTTCCATACACAGGTAATACTGCTCCACACGAAACAGTCGCAGTGACTGCAGTCACCGTTTTCCGTGACCTCATTCACAGGGCGAGAGCAAGTGGCTAAGAAGAAAGGAATATCGTTGTCCCATCTTGTGGTACAAGGATGGGACACTCCCTCACACGGGCGCTGCAGTCCCGTTTGCGGACAAGCCTTGAGGTCGCGTTACGGTACGATCGCCATCGCCTTCAACGCCGATTTGTTCCTGATCAACAGCGTCGAGCCCTTCGCCTGCACAATCTGCCGCTTCTTCAAATCCGCGAACAGCCGCGTGACCGTCTCGCGCGAAGTACCAATCATCTGTGCGATTTCTTCATGGGTCAGCGCCAGCTTCACGCGGGGCTCGCTCTTGGCGGCTTCGCCGTTGCGGACGCTCCACTCCAGCAGCAGCTTCGCCAGCTTCTCGCCGGCCGAGTGCGATAGCCCCAGCGAACGGATCTCGCGGCAGGCTGAGTTGTACTTGTCGCTCAACTGCTCGGCTACACGCAGGCAGGCTTCGCTGTGTTCGCGCAGGAAGCGAAGAAAATCTTCCCGCTTCACAAAGTTGACCTGGCACGGATCGACGGTTTCCGCGGTCAGCTCATAGGGCTTGCCGCTTACCGAGGCACTCAGACCCAGAACCTCGCCCGGTTCGGCGATCTTCAGGATCAGCGTTTTGCCGTCGGTGGAGCAGATGGACAGCTTCACCCGGCCTTTGCAGAGCACAAAAATTCCGCGCGGCGCCTGGCCTTCCACGAACAGGACGGCGCCCTTGGGATAGGCGGTTGCGTATTTAATGCTTTCGAAGGTTTGCAGCGCTGCCGGCGGCAGATCGCAGAAGATATGTTCTGCGCGCATCTTGCATGCCAGGCAGCTTTCGATGATGTCCAACCCGTATGGTGTGAGCACGAACGACCCCCTGAACTTTCCATCGTATCCCCGTGTTTTACGGCCGGAACGCGTGCGAGTCGCTCCGAGGGCCGGAAATGTCCGTGTCGCGCTATGTTTCGCCAGCGCACCTTGCCAAGTGCCCGCGATCACCATCTGCCGTGATCGGCTGTTTGTCGCTGAAAGCCCTGTAAATACTAGGCTTGCGTGCTTGGCTGGTAACTTTCGGCATTCCAGGCTTTACTCCAGATACACCCCAGCGGAACATTCCGGGCGCACATGGAACAAGTACATACATCACAACCGATTGTGACTTTGTGCACTCGGGACACTCAGGCGGGGGCCGGATCAGCCTTCGGTAGCTGTTCCCTGTCCTCGCTCGACCTGTTCTCGCAGGATAGCCAACTGTTGCGTCAGCACGCGGGTGCGGTCGTTCAGCTTCGAGACCCAGGCGAACAGTTCGATGATCAGCAGCGTGAGGCCGGCAATGGCCAGGAAGAACAAGGCTGACGGAGGATAGGGCACGCCCACAAGCTTGGCGATCTGAAAAAGGTAGGGATAGCCGAGGGAAGACGCAAGCAGCAGAAACACGGAGATCAGCAGCCACAGCACGGCAAAGCGTTCACCGATAGCCCGCCGCCTGACCAGCCACAGCACGAAGAAAAACACGATCAGCGTAGTGATGAAGACAAGCGAGTGACCGTAGGCTTGCATGCAACCTCCTCAGGACGCGACGTTGGGGCGGCGAATCAGTGACATCAACAACGAGAGCGATACCTTGACCATGTAGCCGATCGAGCGCACTTTGCCAATACTGGAGACGCCTTCGGTGCGCGCTGACATCTGCACCGGAACCTCGGCAATGCGCAGACCCGCACGATGCGCAACCAGGATCGCCTCAACTTCCGGATAATCTTCGGCGTAATTCCGTGACAGCAGTTCGATGGCGTGACGATTCAAGGCGCGAAAGCCCGAGGTCGCATCGGTGATGCGCGTGTGGCAGATGGCCGAGAGCCAAACGGAAAAAATCCTGATGCCCAACCGCCGGCTGATTGTTGATTGAAAACCAGTGCCCGTTAAGAACCGCGAGCCGATGACAATGTCGCATCCTGAGCGAAGCAATCCGTCGACCAGAAGATGGATTTGCTCGACCGGATGCTGGCCGTCGCCGTCGACTTGCACAGCCACGTCGAAACCTTCTTCACGAGCCACGCAAAAGCCGGTCTGCATGGCGCCTCCAATCCCAAGATTGCACGGCAACGAGATCAGCCGGACGGGAAGCTGGCCAACCACCTGCGCAGTGTCGTCGCTGGAGCCGTCATTGATCACGGCAACTTCGTAACTTGGATGGAGGGACCGGATCTGCTCGATCAGACGTGGCAGCGAGCGCGCCTCGTTGTAGGCGGGAACGATGAGCAGCACCCGCGGATCACGCTGCCGGGTTGGTGTCTCGGACGCGGAATTCACTTTCAGGGTTTCGTTTCTGTCAGAGGTGGTACGCGGTACATGCGAAGTCCGACGGCGGGGTATTCGCCCACCTGCTCATACGGCAACGTCAGGGTCTTCGCCGCCAGCAGGAAGTCGGGCCGCTCATCGCCGAAATCAAATGTACCGTCAGGCTCACGCGTGATGAGATGAGCGAACCAGAACTTCCGCTCGCCGACGCCATAATAATAAACCGGCTGATTGAGGAAGAATTCCGGGAGCCACCACGAGGTCACGGCGGTATCGTCCGGCATGACCCCGATCGATGCCTTGGGCGGCATCGTCTCTTTCAGGGTCATTGCCAGTTTGCGGGCGTCCTTGTTCACCTTTTGCACCGTGGTGATCTGCAGGACATACCATCCGGCGTTGCACGCCACCAGGAAGACAGCCCAGCCGGCCAATAGCCGGCGCAGGTTGCCGGAGGACCGTGCGACGACAATGCACAACGCTCCGCCCACCAGCAGCAGCGCGCAAATCAGATAGCCGCTCCGGGGCGCTCTTATGTGAATCCAGCACAAGCCGGCGAAGGTTGGCGAGTCGCCGAAAGAATTCAGGGTCAGCGCAGTGTTGGCAAAGCGCGCCATCGCCAGCGCCGTGAGCGTAACCACTGCTGCAGTCGCCGCGAGCATACGCCGCGCGGGCAGCACCTTGCGCGCGATGAAGTACCAGGTAAACAGCAGCGGCGCGAGCTGGAAGATGTAGCGCTCGTGCGTGCGCAGGTGTCCGTCATTCAGCACGTTGTGACGCGTGATCATCACCAGGAAGACCAGCACCGCCAGCGACGACATCACGTAGAACCAGCGCTCGGCCTGATCGAAACGCTTCCACGATGCGGCGGTTCCGACCATCGCCACCACCGGCAGCCATGCGGTCGAGATCATCATGACCACCAGTAGCCACGTCCCGGAAACCAGAAATGCCTTGAAGGGAACGCCGTACGACGCCAACTGCGTCACGCCTGCGTAGGCCTCGCCGGAGAGAATGATGGCCGGGTTCTTGTTGTACTTGAACTCTTCCACGACGCGAATGCCAAGGGTGATGAGAAACATCGCGAGCGGAATACAGCGACACACGAATCCGGGCAAGAGCTCTTGAATTCCCGTCCGTCGCGTCCGCCATTCGCTCGCAAGCCACACCAGCAGCGCCAATCCGTACGCCGCCATCAGAAAGAGCATGTGGGGCTTCACGAAGTAGCCGGCGGCGAAGATCACGCCGGTCCACACCGCATCCTGCCGGCGCCCGCGGCTGAGAGTGCGATAACAGAACCACACTCCGAAAATGAAGACGGGATAGTAGAGGTTCTCCGCCATTACCGTTGCGGTATAAGCGCCGCCGGGGATGAACAGGCTGAGCACCGCGACCGTCATCGCTTCGCGGCGGCTCAGGAACTCGCGTGCCATAAAGTACGCCGGAAAGACGATGCAGCAGAACATCACGCACGACAGCAGCCTGGCCAGCGAGTACGTTACCAGCGAATCGCTGATGGAGAACAGCGGCGAAAGGATGATCGGGTAAATCTGCGTCGGAATGTCGTAACGCATATTGAAGGCAACGAAGTGCATGCCGTGATGAAAGCTGCGCGCCAGCGACCAGTAGGTAAGCTCGTCTCCAAAGATGCTGGGGGCGGCCACGAACGAAGCGGCAATGTAGCGCACGATGGCGCAGCCAAAGCACCAGGCCAGCAGAACGGGCACGACGGAGCCGCTGATGTCGCCGTCAGGCACGTCTGCCGACAACGGTGCGGTTACCGCCTGATATGTGCTGAAGTTGGCTGCGGCCGACGCAGGTTTGCCCACGGCCGGAGGTGAGGCTTCCGACATTGCTGGTAGTTTAGCATGCTGCATCTCAGGCGCTTCGCGACCTTTCGCGCGCGGTTTCGGCCAGCGCAGTCCGCGCCCAAACCCACGCACCTGCCACGTAAACAATCAGCCAGGCGACGGCCCGCAGATAGTCCTGCCCCCGGGCCAGCATCATATCGGGATAAACGCTCAGAATGCTGTACAGCGGCGTGTGAATGTGGTCGTGGAAGAACTCCACCAGCATGCTCATCTGGTAGAAGACCCAGATCGACGGCATGCGCAGATAAGGGTTCACCGTGAACATCGTGGAGATCAGCAAACTCCAAGCCGCCAGCAGCGCCACCACCCAACGCACGCGGCGGTTCAGCGCCAGCGCCGCTGCGGGGATCATCAGCGTCGCGGGAGCGACCAAGTAGCGTGCGG
The DNA here is from genome assembly GCA_035482295.1 of Verrucomicrobiia bacterium. GTDB lineage: Bacteria > Acidobacteriota > Terriglobia > Terriglobales > Acidobacteriaceae > Bog-257. The sequence continues at coordinate 15,436 of DATHQX010000043.1, read as the reverse complement.
GCGCATTCCATCCGGCGAACCAGTAGTGGCTGAAGGCCACAAAAGGCAGATAGCCGGCCAGCGGAAGAAAGAGCGCCGCGAAGGCCCAGCGATCGCGACGATAGAGCACGATCATCCCCGCCGCCACCGCAACGTAAAGCGGCGCTGTAGGAACGAGTCCATAGGATTGATCGAACAGCACGCCCAGCAGCCCGCGTATCGGATGCAGTTCGAACTGAGGCATGACGCGGTCCAGCAACAGCATCGACTCGTTCGGTTTCCAGGTATCGAACAGGTGCTTGTCGAGCGCGCCGAAGAGTGCGAGGCCGATCAAACTTGGCACGCCCAGGTACGCCAGTTTTGTAACCACGGATTTTCGTTGGCGAAGGATCCACACGGCGAGCAACAGGAACGACGGCCCGGCCAGGGCCCAGAGGCGAATGTTCAACCAGGGCAGCATGGCGATCAGCACTCCTGCCAGCAGCAGGTAGCGATTGCGTTCACGCATGCGATAGCGCAGGAATTGCAGGCCGATCCACAGGCTGCCGACTCCGCCCGCCAGGTCCGACAATGCGCTTTGCGTGAACACCCAGTACGGACAGGTGAAGCAGAACAAGGCGACCGTCAGCAGCGCGCAGCCGCTGCTCGCGCCCAGCAGCACCGCAGCTTCATAGACGGCAGCCGCTCCCGCCGCTCCAATCAGCGCCTGGGTAAACAGCGCGCCCTCGCGCAAGTCGAGCGCGTAGCCCGGCGTCATCAGCAGCGGGAAGCCGGGATCGTGCTCCAGCATGAGCTGTCCGCGAAAGTTGGTGACCGTGTGCGGCTCATGTGGCAGATAGTCGACGTTATCACGCTCCATTGACGCGTACGGATAGCCACGCATCTCGCCCGGCGAAGGCGGCGGATACTGCTCTCGGTGATCGCCCTTCGCGTAGTTGTCGCCGACATCGAAGTCGTGATCGAAGGCCAGGCTATGGCTCAGGATCAGGAAGTGACCCTCGTCGCCCTGGGGTGAACTGGCTAGAGCCATCCACGGCGCCAGTCCGCCATAGACGATGAATGCCGCCGCAAAGACAATCGCCGGAATGTGCACGCGATCTCCGGCTGAGGTGACATTATGCGAAGCGTAGAACAGGAACTCGGCCATCTTCGCCAGCAGGAAGACGACGTACACCCCCGCAAACAGATGGAAGGTGCGGCCCTTATCGCCGTCGCGCAACGCCGCCATGACAAATGGAATGAGAGAGAAGGCGACGTCGAGTTTGAGAACAGGAGAAAGTCGGATACGCCAGCATCGCAACGTCGCAAGCCACAGGATCGCAAGCGCTGTCGCAACGTTGACAGCGAATGCCGTTGCCAGGACGCGTGCCAGTCCGTGATTGATCGGCGTCAGCACGTGATGGTAGCGATGCAGCACCTGCACCAGCAGAACGAGGTTGATCAGCGCGACCAGTGGCGCATACCAGCGCTGAAGGAGCGCAAAATCGTTGTCGCGGTCGTCTCCGGTTGTTGAGGAAAACTGTGCCATCGTTGCGTTCAAATACTACATGTGCTGATGCCTATTGCGCCGCTTGAGCTTGTCATGCTCAGGGAGCAACCCGCGCTCGAACAATTCAATGATACGGAACTGTCATCCTGAACCTTCATCCCGAATTGTCATCCTGAACCTTGATCCGAATTGTCATCCTGAGCGGAGCGTCCGCGTGGCTTTTCGAGCCGCAGCAGTTGCGGCTCGGCGGACGCGTAGTCGAAGGATCCGCGGTTCGTCCGCCTCGCACATCTGCTTCTCTCCGCTAAACTTCAGACATGTCCTTTCAGAGGCTCTGCGTCTTCTGCGGCTCCAGCATGGGCTATCGGCCGGAGTATCGCTCCGCTGCCGTCACTCTCGGCGAGATCTTTGTTGAGCGAGGCATTGAGCTGGTTTATGGCGGCGGCAACATCGGGCTGATGGGCGTTGTTGCTGATACGGTCCTGGCGCACGGAGGCCACGTGATCGGCGTGATCCCCGAGTCGTTGATGGCGCTTGAGGTCGGCCACCTCGGACTGACCGAGCTGCGCATCGTTGGCTCCATGCACGAGCGCAAGGCGCTCATGTCCGATCTGTCAGACGGATTTATCGCGCTACCCGGAGGCTTCGGCACCCTCGAAGAATTCTGCGAAGTCGTGACCTGGTCGCAGTTGGGCATTCAGTCAAAACCTTGCGCACTACTTAACGTGGAGAACTACTTCGCGCCACTGCTCGAACTCTTCGATCAATCCGTGCGCGAGGGTTTTCTGCGCGAAGAAAATCGCCGGCTGGTGCTCGACGATACGGATGCCTTGCGCCTGCTGGAGAAAATGGCGACGTTTGTGCCCGAGCCCGTGCCAAAGTGGATTGGAAGAGAAGAGCGATAACCTTCACACCCAAGGCGATGACCTTGGCAAGAAAAGCGGTAACTTCGCAAGAAACGCGGTAACTTCGCAAGCAAGAGCAATAACCCTCGAGATAACCCTCGCCAGCTAGAACATCAGCCCTTACGAATTGTCATCCTGAGCGGAGCGTCCGCCTGCTTCTTCCGCCGCGTGTTTTGCGGCGGGCGGACGCGGAGTCGAAGGATCTGCGGTTTGCCGGCAGTGGAAGATTGATCGCGCCCGGACGAACCGCGATGGCGAACACATTCGACGTGTAGACGATGAACGGCTCGCGCGTTACCGCCAACACCGCTCAGGTCCTTCGACCGCGCTCAGGATGACAATTCGTAAAGTGCGTCCGCTGTATTCCACTTAGGCTTGCGAATTTACCCACTCCCGCCGCTTCTCAACTTCGGCCTTCGAAAACACGCCGGAGATCTTCGTCCCGCAGCTCGGGCACTGTCCGTCCTTCACCCGATTCGACATCACCGAGTGCCACGAGCGCGTGATCACCGTCTGCTTACAACCCGGACAAATCGTGTTGCCGCCGTCGGTGTGGATGTTGCCTTCGTAGACGTACTTCAGTCCCATATCACGCGCGATAGCACGCGCGCGATGCAATGTCGCGGGTGGCGTCGGCGGTTTGTCGCGCAGTTTGAAGTCGGGATGAAACGCCGTGAAGTGTAGCGGTACATCGTCGCCGAGATTTTCCAGCACCCAGCCGCACAGGTCCTTGAACTCATCGTCGCCATCGTTGAGCGTGGGAATGATCAGATTCGTGATCTCAAACCACACCTCGGTCTCGTGCCGCAGCCAGCGCAGCGTGTCGAGCACCGGCTGCAGATGCGTGAGCGTGACTTTGCCGTAGAAATTTTCGGTGAAGGCTTTCAGGTCGATGTTGGCGGCGTCGATGTGGCGATAGATATCGAAGAACGCCTCGCGTGTGATATAGCCGTTCGACACCATCACGTTGTTCAGCCCGGCACTGTGCGCCTCGCGCGCGATATCGATGACGTACTCGCCCCAGATGGTCGGCTCGTTGTAGGTGAAAGCCAGGTGCGGCGCGCGATGCTCCAGCGCCAGCGTAACTACGTCCTGCGGGTCGAGGCTCAGCGAGTTCACCTGGTCCGCCTTCGCCTTCGAGATGTCCCAGTTCTGGCAGAAGAAGCAGCCCATGTTGCAGCCGGCCGTGCCCATCGACAAAATCTTCGTGCCCGGGAAGAAATGATTCAGCGGCTTCTTCTCGACCGGATCCATGGCCAGCGCCGCGGGCCGACCGTAGCCAAGCTGGATGAGTTTGCCGGCTTCGTTCTTGCGGATAAAGCAGAAGCCGCTCTGGCCTTCGCCGATGTGACAATGCCGCGGGCAGAGGTAGCAGTGGATGCGGCCGTCGGGCATGGTCTCCCACCAGCGCGCGGGGTGGAGTTCGGGCTGAGATGCTGTTAACTGCATGGTTACTGCCTGGAATTATTGTAACGCTGGAAGAGCGCCCTGGGCGCAACACATGTTAGCCCCGCCGTTCACGGCGGGGTGCGCTGTATGAAGGCGGAGCAGTGCCGTAGGCACGAAACCGAAACCCTGCTGTCCTTGAAGGGACTCGAATTCCTCGTGCTGACCTGTCATCCTGAGCGAAGCGAAGGATCTGCGGTCTGCCGGAGGGGGGAAGCTGACCGGTTCGGGCGGAACAGCAGGTCCCTCCACTCCGGCTGCAGCCGTCGGTCGGGATGACAAAGTGTTGGGGAACGAAGTCGCCGGCAACTCACGACTCGAAACTGACAACTGACAACCGACAACTGCCTACCTCTTCCCCACGGTGAACGCCTTGATCACGATGTCGTTCGGCTGATTGCCGACGGGAATCAACGTTACCAGCGCGCGATCGGCGCTGATCTTCGAGTTGTCGCGCGTCTTCACCGTGCGCACCACGGCGACGTCGCCCGAGCCCGAATCCACCACCAGCAGGTGGCCTTCGTCGGGCGTGAGCGCCAGCGCGTCGGGGTGGCTCCCAACCTGCACCGCGCCAATGACGCGGCCTTCGTCGATGGTGTAGACGCTCACGGTATCCGAGCTGAAGTTGGTCATGTACAGCAAGCTGTTGTCAGCCGTCACCACGCCCTGTGACGGATTGTCGCCGATGAGATAGCTGCCGCCGACTTCGTTATTGCCTGTCTCGATGATCGAGAAGTTGTTGCTCTTGAAATTGCTGACGAAGAGCTCGCCGCCGTCGGGCTTCAGCGTGAGATGCACCGGAAGCTCGCCGACATCCATGTACGTCAGCAGGCGATCGCTCTTGAGATCGACGGACGCCACCTGGTTCGAACCCGGGCAGGCGACGAACACCTTGCTGTTGTCCGGAAGAATGACCAGGTCCTGCGGCTGCGCGCAGACTTTCACCGTGTCTTTCACGGCGAGCTTGCCGGTATCGATGATCGAGATGGTGTTGTCCGCACTATTTGTCGACACCGCCAGCTTGCCATCGGGCGAGACCTTCGCCATTCCCGGCGCACCACCGACGCGTATCGTCGCAATCACCGCGCGCTTCGCCAGATCAATCACCGACACATTGGCCGAACCGTCGTTGGCGACATAGGCACGCTTCCCGTCCGTCGACACCGATATGTAATACGGCTTGGCGTGAACGCCGATGATCGCGACCTGCTGATTGGTCTCGGCGTTCAGGATGCTGACGTTGCTGGAGTCGGCGTTGGCGACGTAGATCTCATTGCGCGCCGGATTGGCGGCAACGCCGGTCGGCCCCGCGCCGACCTGAACAGTCTTCACGTTGCGCAGCTCAAGCAGATCGATGACGCTGACCGAATTGCTCTTGCCGTTGGTGACGTAGGCGTACTCGTGATAGCCGGGTGCGACAGTGGGAGTCTGGTGGCATGATGTCGTGGCAAGCGCGAGAAGCAGAGATGCAATCCATCGCGCGTCTTGCCACGAACTGTTCTTCGGCATTAGTGTGCAGCGGCCGTTCCGATAACCGGGTTGGGCACAGGGTCGGCCACATGGCGGCCGAGCACCCGGGCAATCTGACCAACTTCAGCCATCAACTGATCGAACTGATCAGGATAGAGAGACTGCTTGCCGTCGCTGAGCGCGCGATCCGGATCGGGATGCACCTCGATGATGAGGCCGTCGGCTCCGACGGCGACCGCGGCGCGCGACAGTGGCGTGACCTTGTTGCGCTTGCCGGTGCCGTGGCTGGGATCGACGATGATGGGCAGGTGGCTCAAACGCTGTACGGCCGGCACCACGCTGAGGTCAAGGGTGTTGCGCGTGTGGTCGGCGAAGGTGCGTACGCCGCGCTCGCAGAGCACGACGTTGTAGTTGCCTTCGCTCATGATGTATTCGGCGGCCATCAGGAATTCTTCGACCGTGGCCGACATGCCGCGCTTCAGCAGCACGGGCTTGCGCGAGCGGCCGGCGCGTTTCAACAGCGAGAAGTTCTGCATGTTGCGCGCGCCGATCTGGATCATGTCAGCGTACTGCTCGACCAAGTCGAGTGATTCGTTATCGACGGCTTCGGTGACGATCATCAGGCCAAAGCGTTCGCGAATGTCGGCGAGAATTTTCAGGCCATCCAGAGCGAGTCCCTGGAACGAGTAGGGCGAGGTACGCGGCTTGTAAGCGCCGCCGCGGAAGAAGCGCGCTCCCGCGCGAGCCACGCGCTCAGCAGTGGCGAAGGCTTGCTCGCGGCTCTCGATGGCACACGGGCCGGCCATGACTGCAACTTCGTCGCCGCCCACCGTTGCCTCCGAGCCGGCGAAGCGGACGATGGTGTCATCTTCCTTCACATCGCGGCTGACCAGCTTGTAGGGCTTGCTGACGCGGATGACCTCCTGCACGCCCCCCATTTCGTCGAATGTGCCGGGATCCAGCTCGGTCTCGTTGCCGGTAATGCCGATGGCCGTGCGCTGCGCTCCCGGGATGGAGTGCGCGCGATAGCCGAAACTCTCGATCTTCTGACAGACGCGCTTCACCTCATCTTCGGTGGCGTGCGCCTTCATCACAATAAGCATGGGAACCCCTTGTAATCGCCTAGTGTACCGTTACGCGGGCATGGCGGCAATCAGGGGGCGGGATCACCCTTCCATCATCGCGGCGAGTTGCAGGACCGTCGCCCAGTTGCGGGCGGTGCCGACCGTCTTCAGGCGGGAGTCGAGGTAAGCGCTGGTCAGCTTCGTATTGCCGGCGCCGTTGGGAAAATGAAAATAGATCTCGCTGCCTACCACGCGAAATTCGTCGCCCGGCGAACGATTCGGATCGAGTCCGGCTATCGCCTCGGCACTCGGCTCGGATGCGAGAAACGAGACGTGCAGCGTCTTCTCCGGCTTACCCGCTTTCAAGAACGGATTGCTGCGCACCACGTGCGCCATCTGCTCGCGGTCTCGCACAACCACCGGCACAGCAAATCCGAAGCGCAACTCAAGCTGCTTCTCCAACTCGGCGGCGAGCTTCTTGACCGCGCTAGCCTGGGCAGTGAAGACAACATTGCCGCTCTGGATGTAGGTGCGAACGTCGGCGCACTTGCAGCCCGTGCACACTTCGACCAGGTCCTTCATCGGCATCTTATGTTTGCCGCCGACATTGATACCGCGCAGCAGCGCAACGTAGGTCGAAGCTGTGGACTTGGCACTCATGAAGAAATTTCGGATTGGCTAGTTTACCGCGCGGCTCCGCGCCGCGACTGCCCGGCCAGCGAGCGCAGCGGGACTTCGCGTCCTTCGCCGAAGCGCAGCACCCAGAACTCGGTCTCGTGCAGATCGGTGTGTCCGAGTATGTCGTGAAGATCGTGCAAAGCTTCGTCATCGCCGTCGTCGGCCAGCGGGAACGTGCCGAAGTGGCTGGCCACGCTGACCCGCGCTCCCAGCGTGATATGCGCCTGCACCGCGTCCTGCGGCGACATGTGCACTTCGCCCATAAACCACTCCGGGCGGAAGGCGCCGATGGGAAGAATCGCCAGGTCGAGTTCGGGGAAGTGTTGCGCGATCTGCTCGGTTTGCGGCCCGGCGCCGGTGTCGCCCGCAAAGTAGATGGCAAGATCGTCAGTCTGAAGTACGAAGCCGCACCACAAGCGCTTGTCGCGATCGAACGGCGTGCGTCCCGAAAAATGCTGCGCGGGAACGGCGGTGAGCCACATGTCGGTGCGCGCGGCCGCCTCCTGCCACCAGTCCAGCTCGACCACGTTCTGGATGCCGTTGAGGGCGAGGATCGGCCGCATCTTCAGGCCGGCATAAATCGTCGGACGATGCCGCTCAGCCAACAGGCGCAGCGTGGGCAGGTCAAGATGATCGTAGTGATCGTGACTCAGCAGGATCAGGTCAATCGGAGGCAGATGTTCAAGTGAGACACCGGGCGCGCGAACTCTTCGCGGACCAATCCACGAGACCGGACTGGCGCGTTCGGACCAGACAGGGTCGGTCAGAATGTTGATGCCGTTGAGCTGAATCAGGAAGGTCGAGTGATTGACGAAGGTTACCCGCAGTCGCTCGGAACTCCGCGGAGGCAACTGCGATGGACGAGAATCCACTACCTTCCGCCATTGTCCTTGTCGGCGGGAAACCATCCAGCGCAACGCAGCACCGAAGCCGTGGCGTCGCGGGATCAGGTTACGAAAACGTGTACCGTCAAAATGAGCGGGGAGCGTCTTCATTTTTTCGGGACCGGCCAGAATTTTCGGCATTGAGTATACAGATGCCGGAATCGGACGAAAAGCCGGGACTTCTAATTCTAGTGTCATCGCTGAGTCGTCCGCCAGCGATAACGACGATCTGCGCCGCGCCATTTGCCGTCAGCGATTGCCAGCCGGTGCCAAACCCGTCAAAATCGAAGAGAGCCGTAAAGTTACATCGCAGCACCGGCGCGAGGCCGCTGCAACTACCATGCCACTGCTTCAGAGCACGCGAATCAAAAGCCAGTTTTGGACAGCGCCCAACCAGATCACGCTGCTGCGACTGATCTTTATTCCATTCGTCATCATTTCCGTGTTCGACGGCGACTGGCATTGGGCACTAGGACTGCTGATCGCGGCCGCGGTGAGCGACGCGCTGGACGGACTGCTGGCCCGCACGCTGCATCAGCAGACCATGCTGGGCCAGTATCTGGATCCTATCGCCGACAAGATGCTGCTCAGCTCGCTCTTCCTCGTGCTGTCGTTCGTCAAGAAGATCCCTTGGAAGTACACGGTGGTAGTCTTCAGCCGCGACATGGGAATTGTTGCCACGGCCATCGTGCTGTACGCGACGGTTGGCTTTCGCGATTTCCGTCCCAGCATCTTCGGCAAGATCAATACGGCATGCCAGATTGCGGCCGTGTTCTTCGTAGTCCTGTTGCAGGTGATGCCGGCGCCATGGGTGCTGTTCACGGCGAAGTTTTTCCTCTACGCCACCTTTACGTTCACCACGATCTCAGGAGTGCATTACGTGCTGATCACGGGACATCGCCTGCGCAAAGAGCAGCCGAAACCCGTCAGCTAGCGGATTGTCCCAGGCCTCGCTGCCGCCGCGGGCGGCCGACATCAAAATCGCGTGAGCACTCAGAGCAATCATCGGCTGCAAGTCATCTTCGCCTTCGCGCTGGTCTATGTCTTCTGGGGCTCGACCTACCTGGCCATCGGCATCGCCGACGAAGAGCATCTGCCGCCCGCGGTGATGTGCACCATGCGCTTCCTCATCGCCGGACCGCTGATGCTGGCGGCTTGTGCGGCGATGGGCCGCAACATCAAAGTCACGCTGGACGAGGCTTTGCGGCTGGCGACCATCGGCTGCTTGCTGCTGGTGGGCGGCAACTGCGGACTGGCCTGGGCGGAGCAATGGGTGCCCACCGGCTTCGCCGCGTTGCTGGTCGCGGTCACGCCGATATGGTTTCTGCTGCTGGAGACGCTTGTCTTCCACGGTGATCGATTGTCCTCGCGCGGCATTATCGGCGTTGCGCTGGGAATTGCAGGCGTCGCGGTGCTGTTCTGGTCGCGCTTCGAGCATCGCGCTGGCGGCGTCATGCCATTGCTGGCGGCGCTCACTCTGTTGTTCTCTTCCCTGAGCTGGTCGATTGGCTCGGTGCTGTCGCACAAGTGGCAGATGAAGGTAGACCCGTTTACTGCAACCGGGTGGCAAATGGTTTTCGCCGCTGCCGGCAACGCCATCGTCGCGCTGGTGAGCGGCGAATCGCGACACATCGTGGTCACCCATCGTGGGATGATGGCGACCCTTTATCTCGTCGTCTTCGGATCGTGGGTGGGCTACACCGCCTACATCTGGCTGCTGAAACATGTGCCGACACCCAAGGTGGCAACCTACGCCTACGTAAATCCCCTGGTCGCCGTCTTCCTGGGATGGCTGCTGCACAGCGAGCGCTTCGACAGCTACATGCTCGGCGGGACAGCGATCATCGTAATCGGCGTGGCGCTGGTGACGACGGCGAAGGTGCACGACGGCGGGAAAGAAGTGGCCGCGGGAACGATGCCTGAGTTGGAGAGCGAAGTGTAGAGCCTGGGGATGGGGTTGGCGCCAGAGCGAAGAACCGGGTGAGGGCGGAGAGCGAAGAGTACAGGCCGTTAGGGGTGGAGAGCGGAGAGTGCAGCGCCGTAGGCGCGAAAGAAGATAGCCCCGCCCTTCAGGGCGGGGTCAGCGGGATTAATAACTCCGAGTCCCTTCAGGGACAGCAGTTTCTTGTGATTGCGGATTCTTCCCACTCGCGGCCAACCGCAGATCCTTCGTCGGGCTGAAGCCCTCCTCAGGATGACAATTCAATGGGATGACAATTCAATAAATGATGCCATCAACCGTTCAGTAAAGAGGGCATCAATCTCGATGCGGGTGCCGTTCCTCCTGCTCATCCTCCCATGCGAGGAATGCCCGGAAGGCTGCGCCGCGATGGCTGTAGCCGGCCTTCTCTTCAGCAGTCAATTCCGCAAAGGTCTTCTTGATCTCCGGAAAGAGAAACAGCGGATCGTACCCAAATCCATTTGACCCGCGCGGCCCATGCAGGATCATCCCTTCGGCTGTTCCGTGAAACGTCGCCAGCGTGTGTCCGTTGCGAGCGGCAGCGATTACGCAGACAAATCGCGCGGTGCGAAACTCGTCCGGCACATCGTGCAGTTCGCGCAGCAGGCGCGCGTTGTTCGCCTCGTCATCCGAGTTGCGGCCCTCACCATGCGGATCGTGTTCATCCGCCGCGTATCGGGCCGAACGCACGCCAGGAGCGCCTTCCAGCGCATCGACTTCCAGGCCGGAATCGTCGGCAATCACCACTTCGCCTTCGGCATGCTTGCTGTAGAATTCGGCCTTCTTGCGGGCGTTGGCCTCAAAGGTCAATCCGTCTTCGACCACCGACGGCAGCGAAGAGAATCCGGGCAGCATCTCGATCTGCACACTATGCGCAGCCGCCGCGCCCACCAGGTCGCGAATCTTGCCAGGATTGGAGGTGGCAACCAGAATTCTTTTAAGCGTCATTCGTTCCATGATATCGGTTACGCGGAGCGTGGTAGCCTACCACTCCAGTCGTTGCCACCGTTGCAACCGACGCTGACACCCAGTTGCAACAGTGTGTTGTTTTGTTCAAAACCACAATTTTATTCTGACGTTCATCGAGAATTCATCGGCGGTTCAATTCCATTTGAACTCCAGCAGCTATCAAGGTTGGGACTCTCGCAACCTTCCCAAAGCGAGAGCTGAGGAGAACTATGCGTCAGTTACTGGCTACAACCCTGATGGCGGTCATGACCTTCGGACCGCTGGCGAATGCGAACGCCGCTACTCCAGCGCGTCCCGCCGCGAGCTCGATTGCGAGCACCACAACGCCCATTCAGCACCTGGTGGTTATCTTCCAGGAGAACGTTTCCTTCGACCACTACTTTGGGACGTACCCCAACGCGACGAACCCGGCCGGTGAGCCGCCCTTCACGCCCGCTGTGGGCACTCCCAATGTGAACGGAATTCAGGGCGGCCTGACCACCAACAATCCGAACCTCAATCCCGGCAACGGAACCGGCGCGACCAACCCCTTCCGCCTCGACCGCTCGCAGGCGGCTACCAACGACCAGGACCACGATTACACGCCGGAGCAGCTGGCCTTCGATAAAGGCCTGATGGATCTGTTCCCGGCCAACGTTGGCGTCGCGGGCCCGCCTCCTGGCGGCGGCGGTATCGTTGACACGACCGGTCTGACCATGGGGTATTACGACGGCAACACCGTTACCGCCCTGTGGAACTACGCTCAGAACTTCGCCATGAGCGATAACTCCTACGACACCAACTTTGGTCCCTCGACCGATGGCGCGCTGAACCTGGTTTCCGGTCAGACCAATGGTGTCGTCGCGAACGAGAACGGCAGCGGCGCTATCATCGCTGACGGTAACGGCGGCTTCACGCTGATCAGCGATGCCGACCCGATCGGCGACTCCTGCTCCACCACCAGCGGCGAAGTTCTGCAGATGGGCGGCCGCAACATCGGCGATATGCTGAATACCGCGGGCATCAGCTGGGGCTTCTTCGAAGGCGGCTTCGACCTGACCATCACCAACCCCAACGGCAGCACCGGCTGCCAGCGCTCGCACACGTCGACGATCACTGGACAGGCCAAGGCCGATTACATCCCGCACCATCAGCCGTTCCAGTACTACGTCTCCACCCAGAACCTGCACCACACCCGTCCAACGTCGGTGGCCACCATCGGACAGCAGGGCGATGCCGGCAATCACCAGTACGACACCCACGATTTCTTCGACGCCATCAATGCCGGCAACTTCCCGGCCGTCAGCTTCCTGAAGGCCCCCGGCTATCAGGACGGTCACGCCGGCTACTCCGATCCTCTTGATGAACAGACTTTCATCGTCGACACCATCAACTTCCTGTCGCAAACCCAGTACTGGGGCAACACCGCCGTCGTCATCGCCTACGACGACTCCGACGGTTGGTACGATCACCAACTCGGCCAGATCCTGAACACCTCGCAGACCACGGCTGACGGCCTGACCGGCACTAACCAGTGCGGAACGGTTGCTCCGCAGCTGGCCGGAATCGACGGACCTGCCGCGCAGGGACGTTGCGGCTACGGTCCACGTCTGCCGCTGATGGTGGTTTCGCCCTACGCCCGCAAAAACTTCGTTGATCACACGATGACCGACCAGACCTCGATCATCCGCTTCATAGAAGACAACTGGCTCAATGGAGAGCGCGTTGGCAATGGCTCGTTTGACGCCGTGGCTAATTCCATCGCTTCGATGATGACCTTCGCTAACCCCAGCACCTGCCTGCGCTACGTTCTGTTGAACGACAGCACTGGTGAGGTCACCGGCACAGGCTGCGCTCGCTTTTAACCGAAGCCGATCGCTTCATTTGCCCTGGAGTAACAACGGCGACGGGTGCAGTGTAGACTGCATCCGTCCGCTTTTTTGCCCGGAAACAAATCTCTCCCGAAGGTATCCGTGACCACACGACGCACATTCCTGAAACACTGTTCCACCATCGCAGGAGGCTTGACCCTGGGCCGAGCCGGCTATCTGTGGGGCACGCCCCACATGATGCCCACCACGGCAAATACGCTGAACGTCAGTACCCTCGCGACGTTTGTCGATCCGCTGCCGATCCCGCAGATCGTCAGGCCCAGCGGCACGCGCGCCGTGCCGGGCTCGAAGTCCACCGCGCCCTACTACCGCTTCGCGGCCCGGCCGGTCGAGATGCAAGTTCATCGCGATTTGAAACCTACGCGCTTCTGGTCGTTCGGCCCGTCGGTTCCCGGGCCTACGATGGAGATGCGCAGTGGTGAGGATGTTTTGGTCGAGTGGGCAAACGAGTTGCCGCAGCAGCATTTCCTGCCCATCGACTACCGCCTGCATGGCGCCGAGAAAACCAACCCGCAAGTGCGCATCGTCTCGCATCTGCATGGAGCGCGGGTGCCTGCCTCCAGCGACGGTTTTCCGGAGGACTGGTTCGCGCCCGGCAAGTCCGTCGTGTATCACTACCCCAACCAGCAGGACCCGGCCATGCTGTGGTATCACGACCACGCCATGGGCATTAATCGTCTGAACGTGTACGCAGGACTGTTCGGCGCGGCCATCCTGCGCGACAAAGTTGAGGACGATCTGAATCTGCCGAGCGGCAAGTACGAAGTGCCGCTGATGATCTTTGACCGCCTGCTCACCCCCGAGGCCCAGCTCTACTACCCGATCTCCGACAAACCGGGCGCGCCGTGGATTCCCGAGTTGTTCGGCGACGCCATTCTGGTGAACGGCAAACTGGCTCCCTATCTCGAAGTCGAACCGCGCAAGTATCGCTTCCGGGTATTGAACGCCTCGAATGCGCGCTTCTATCACCTATCGCTCAGCAACGGCCTTCCGCTTCATCAAATCGGAACCGATCAGGGATTGCTGCCCGCGCCGGTCACGGAAAAAGCGATCATGATGGCTCCGGCTGAGCGAATCGACATCGTGGTCGATTTCGCCGATTGCCGCGGGGAGCAGGTCATCCTGAGAAGCGATTCGTTCAACATCATGCAGTTCCGCGTGTCGAACGCCAAAATAAGCGACACGAGTTCCCTGCCCGCGCAACTGCGGCCGATGCCGAAGATGCAGGAGTCCGAGGCGACCAAGACTCGCCTGCTCACCCTCGACGAATACGACAACCAGGTGCAGGAGCCGGTGCTGATGCTGCTGAACGCCAGCTACTGGCACGATCCCATCACCGAAAACCCAGCCGTAAACAGCACCGAGATCTGGACTTTCGTTAACCCAACCGACGACACACATCCCATTCACCTGCATGCGGTGCGTTTTCAGATTCTCGATCGCCAGCACTACGAGCCCTGGACCTACCTGACGAAGAAGCAATTTCGCTTCCTGGGCCCGCGCACGCCTCCCGAGCCGTTCGAGTCCGGCTGGAAAGACACGGTCAGCGCTCACTCCAAAATGGTGACCCGCATCATCGTAAAATTCGACGCCTATCCCGGACGCTACGTCTGGCACTGCCACATCCTGGAGCATGAGGACAACGAGATGATGCGGCCGTACGAGATTGTGGGGTGAGGATGGCAATCAGCATTTAGCAATCAGCAATCAGCACTCAGCTAAACCGTCTTGTCATCCTGAGCGAAGTGGGCGCATGCGCGAACGGAGCCATACGCGAACGGAGTCGAAGGACCTCTACAACCTCATCGCTCTTTTTTCGAGTTGTCATCCTGAGCGAAGCGTCCGCCTGAGTTTTTCCGCCGCGCCTTTGCGGCGGGCGGACGCGTAGTCGAAGGACCCCTATAGCCGCGCCGTTCCCCTCGCGATTGTCATCCTGAGCGAAGCGTCCGCGCGGTTTTTCCGCCGCATCCTTTGCGGCGGGCGGACGCGTAGTCGAAGGATCTGCGGTTCCCCCGCGTAACCTTCCCACTAAGAACCGACCACAAATCCCTCCACTCGCAGCGCGGGACATGACAAATCAGGGTGAGCCTTCGGCACGACTGAAGTCCTGCCCTGACACAAAGCTCGGTTGAAGCACCGCAAGAGTATTTGAGTTGTCATCCCGGGCGGAGTGAGCGGCTTGCGCGAGCGCAGTCGAAGGACCCCTATTTAACCTAGCAGCCCGCCCTTTTGTACAATGTCCCAACCCCATGGACATCGCTCAGGTTCGCCAGGAATTTCCGGCGCTCGCGCAGCAAGTCTTTCTTGACTCTGCCTGCGTCAGCCTCGCCCCACAACGCACCGTCAATAAGCTACGCCAGTTTCTCGACATCGCCGCGTACTGCCCGTCCGGCTCTTCGACACAACATCACATCGATATGGACGCCATGCGCAACGCGGCGCGTCCACAGATCGCCCGGCTCATCAACGCCACCGAAGACGACATTGCGCTGGTCGAGAGCACCACGCACGGCCTTAACCTCGCGGCGAGCGCCATCCCGTTGCGGCGCGGCGATCGCGTCATCCTCTCCGACCTGGAATTTCTGGAAGTCGCTCTGCCGTGGCTGCAGAAGCGTGACGAGCTCGGCATCGCCATCGACGTACTACCCAATCGCGACGGCAAGCTGCTGATCGAAGATGTCGAAGCCGCCATGATCCG
This sequence comes from Verrucomicrobiia bacterium, assembly GCA_035482295.1. Taxonomy (GTDB): domain Bacteria; phylum Acidobacteriota; class Terriglobia; order Terriglobales; family Acidobacteriaceae; genus Bog-257. The sequence goes on along the minus strand of DATHQX010000043.1, from coordinate 23 downwards.
CGACACGCGAGTGGTCGCCGTCA
>DATHQX010000042.1:0-44881 GCA_035482295.1 Verrucomicrobiia bacterium | reverse complement strand
GCGTCCTGTACTTTCTGGCATTCCAGATGCGATTCACGAATGACGCTGCCTTCCATCATTCGGCGCAGGTTTTGCGCCACCAACATCTGGCCGGCGTGAGGACGCGCTTTGTGGATGCGCTCGTCGAAGGCGACGTCGGTTCCCTTGAGCGCGTCCAGCGTGAGAGCTCCCACAACGTCGGCGGTATCGGCCAGGATGTCGGCTTGCAACATAGTCAGCAGTCCGACGGCGAGCATGGCCTGGGTGCCGTTGATCAGCGAGATAGCTTCCTTGGCCTCAAGCGTAAGAGGCTTGATGTCGGCGCGCTTCATGGCATCGGCGGCCGGCATGGTCTTGCCCTCGTAGTTGACCTCGCCTTCACCGATCATGCCCAAGGCGAGGTGAGCCAGAGGAGCGAGGTCTCCGCTGGCGCCCACGCTGCCCTGCGAGGGAACGACCGGATGCAGGCGGCGGTTCAACATCTCGCAAAGCGTGTCGATGACGACGGGACGCACGCCGGAAAATCCTTTGGCCAGCGAGTTTGCGCGCAGCAGCATCATGGCACGGACCGCGTCTTCGGGTAGCGGCTCGCCAACTCCCACACAGTGGGAGCGCACCAGGTTCAACTGAAGCTGGCGAATGTCCTGCCGCGAAATGCGCATATCGGCCAGATGGCCGACGCCGGTATTAACCGCGTAAGCCACCCGCTCGTTTTCCACCACGTCATCGACGACGGCGCGGGCGCGATCGACCGCCGCGCGAGCTTCGGGTTGCAACAGAACCGGCCGGCGTTCGTACACCAGCTGGCGCACATCTTCCAAGGTCAGGTGGTTACCGTTGATATGAAGAGCTTGCATAAATATTCACTATCCAGTTCTAAGCTTTACCGGCGGCCTGCAGGAAACGCTCACGATATTTCTCTGGTATGGGCATGCGCTTGAAGTCGGCGCCGACGACGAGGTGCACAGTTTCACCTTCGGCGAGCAGCGTGCCGTCGGCCTCTCGCAGGATTTCGTAGCCGAAGTGCAGCAGAGAATCGCGCACGTTCATCAGGCAAGTGCGGACAAGGATGGTGTCATCGTAGAGGGCTGGAGCCTTAAAGCGGCAGCGCACCTCTACCACGGCGATGTGGGTGCCGTCTTCCTTCTCCATCTCGCGATAAGTGAAACCAAGCTGGCGCAGCATCTCCACCCGCCCAACCTCAAACCAGATGATGTAGTTGGAGTGATAGACCACGCCCATCTGATCGGTCTCGGCGTAGCGCACGCGGAGGCTCGTCTCGAAGACTTCTCTGGTGCTGTTATCGGTCTGCACTGAGTGGCTCAATCTTCAACTTTACACAAAAAAAGCGGACGCATCACCAATCGGGGAGCGTCCGCTTGATTCAGTCCAACCTGCAAACTACTTGCCGGCAGGCGGAGGTGTGGCCGGCGTACTGGACGCCGTCGCAGCCGTCGGATTGTTCTTCACCATCTCGCCACGTGTGGGTTCACCCGACGCGACCGGCTTGCCGTCGGCGATGTAGTCGACAAACTGAGCCGGCAGCGGAATACCGCCACCGCGAGTCAACTGGAAATGCAGGTGAGGAATGGGGCCGCCGCCGCTGTTGCCGCATTGCGCCAGTTCCTGACCCTGCTTCACCTGGTCGCCGATCTTCACTTTCAGGGAATTCTGCTTGAGGTGATTGATGGTGCCGATCTCGCCGCTACCGAAGGAGATGGACACGACATTGCCATCTGTGGGATCGCCCGACGGCCGTCCCGGGGGATTGTCGTCGTAGCCGCTCTCAGCCTTAATTACCTTGCCATCGGCCGGAGCAAGGATGGTCTGGCCGAAGCAGTAATAATCTTCATTCTTGCTCTCAATGCCGCCTTTACCGGCAAACATGCGGCCATTCTTCAGGTAGACGAAGTCGACAGCATAGCGCTGATCGTCGTTCAGCGCATAAATGTTATCGAAGAATTTGCGGCCGCCCTGGTAGACCAGCCATTCCTCCCCGAAGGGCAGATGATATTTGTTCGTATCTGTATATCCGGCGAAGCGACCTTCGGTAACCGTTGGCACAGGTCCAATGAGCAACTCGTCGATCTGGCCGCGCTGGTTGATGGTGATCACCGACCGGATCATGGTTGCCGGGAAGCGCTCGAAGTACGACAGCCGCGTATAGATGGTATCGGGCACCATGATGTTAGGGACGATGTTCTCCTCGATCATCTTGGTTTCCGGGCCCATGCGCTCGCGCAACTTCTTGTTGAAATCGACGTAGGAGGACTCGGTCTTTATCCGCTTGCGCAGGTTTTCGGTCAGGTTGGAGTAAATCTGCGCGCCTTCCGAGTGATTAAACATCTGGAAAATCTGTCGTCCGCGATCTTCCGCAGCCTTACTCATTACCGGATACGGGCCGCTCAGGACCGGCTCAATTGGGGCCTGATTGTTTTCCTGGATATCTGAATCCTGCTGGGCAGCAGGAGCGGTCGGTGTGGTACTCGGTGTTGCGGGCGCCGCCGGCTCCTGGGCTAACACCAGAGCCGAGAGCAGAAAGGTAACAATTAAAATTGCGACCACCGATTGCAGACGAAATCTCATCCTGTTCTCCCCAAGTTCGCTGCGGCCAACCCCTGACAGCCAGGGGCATCCGCCTTCGCTAACTTTCCCTTTTCCAGATCAGCGTTGTCCGCGAGCACCGCAGCTTACTGTCCTTCGTCCAGTAATAACGAACTCCAGCCTAAAATGCTCGAAGAGAGGCATTGTAACAAGAGAATGGCGAGTGCTGCTGGACTGCGGCGTTTTCCTGACGGCCGCTGACCTGATTCGGCACTTTTGCCAAATTTGGCACCAATACAGCAGGCGGTTATCGCCCGGTCCATTCCGGCTTGCGCTTCTCCAGGAACGAAGAGACGCCTTCCCGGAAATCTTCGGTGGTACGGATACGAGCGTTTTCTTCGATAGCAGCGCCAATCTGCCGGTCCAGCTTTGCGGCCGAAAATGTCTTCAGCAGCCGCTTCGTAGCCAGCAGCGAGGCCGGGCTGTTTTTGAGCAGGCTGGCGACCAACTCCCGCACCCGTTCCTCGAGTTTGTCGGGAGCTACGACCTCAGTCACCAGTCCCAGCCGGTGCGCCTCTTCCGCGCCGATAATTCGTCCGGTCAACAAAAGGTCGCGAGCCTGTTTCTCGCCGACCTGGCGCAGCAGGAAGGTGGAGACGATCGCCGGCACGAAACCGATGCGCACCTCGGTGTAGCCGAACTTGGCCTCGGTGGAAGCGATGGTGAAATCGCAAAGTGTCGCCAAACCGCAACCACCGGCGATCGCCGGGCCATTCACGGCGGCAATAGTCACCTTAGGAAACTCGTACAGGGTCCGGAACAGGCGGGCCATCGTGGCCGAGTCGGCTCGGTTCTCCTCTGCCGTCCGAGAGGTGATGGAGCGCAGGTTGTCGAGGTCCATGCCCGAGCAGAAAGCCTTGCCAAAGCCGCTGACAACGGCAATGTGCGCCGGGGATTGTTCGACTTCGCCGAGCGCTTGCAGAACGTCGTCGATCAGCTCGTAACTGATGGCGTTCCGCTTCTCCGGCCGGTTCAAGGTAATGAGCGCGAGCGCTCCCTCGTAGGAAAGCGTCAGGGTGGAGTACGAATGCTTTTGTTGGGACATGGCTGGCAATATCAGGCGTAGCGCTGCAGCGCCAAATGGCTAGCCTAACACTTTCCCGGCCCCTGACGCTCTGCCCGGGCGCACATCCTTGTTGTGCCGTAGATTTTGCGAGAGTGCGGACGATGGCCGCATGGTATGATGCAGACTTTAAAAGCGAGTAGCGAGAAGATGCTCTTTTGTCTTCTCGGCCAACTTGGCGCCGATTGGAGCAGGTGCGACGGCGCGTCCGAGGGGCGAACGCTAGAACGTGCCGAGCGAAAAACAGGTCCGCTGGTCGCAGCTTAGGGTGGGGATCACCGTACTCGCCGCCCTAATCACCTTGTGCATCCTCATCTTCCTGATGACCGGCACGACTGGCCTGTTCACCAAGAAAATCATTGTCCATTCCTTTGTCGATAACGCCGGCGGCCTGCGCGTAGGCGCGCCCGTACGACTGGAAGGCGTCGATATTGGCAACGTCACCGGTATTCGCGTGGTGCCCGATCAGTCTCGGCGAGTGGCGCCGGTGGAATTGTCCATGAAGATCACCACCAAGTACTCCGACAGCATGAATACGGGCTGCCAGGTGCTGCTCACCACGGCGGGCGTGCTGGGTGAGGTCTTTATCGACATGGACTGTCGTCAGGCCACAGGCGCTCCGCTGGAGACTGGTGCGGTTCTGCCGATGAAAGACGTGCCGCAATTCCAGGATGTGGTGCGTGCCAGCCAGAGCACGCTGGCAAACCTGGATGTGTTGCTCAAGCGTGTGGACGACATCGTCTCCTACATTCAGAGTGGCAGAGGCTCGATCGGCAAGATCATCTACGACCAGTCGCTGTTTGATCGCGCGAACGCGGCTGTGGGACAGTTGCAGCAGATCACCAACCAGGTTAATTCGCAGAACGGTACGATCGGCAAGCTCCTGAATAGCAATGAGCTGTACGACAAGGTGGACGGCGCGATCGACAACGTGAACAAGATCATCGACGAGGTCAACAACGGGCAGGGCACGGTCGGCAAGTTCCTGAAGGATCCGGCACTCTACGACAACGCCAACAAGATGGTGGCCAACGCCAACCAACTGGTGGCCGATGTTAACGCCGGTAAAGGCACGCTGGGCTTGCTGACCAAAGACCAGGCGATGGCCAATAAGATCAATAACACCGTCACGCGCTTGAACGACATCGCCGACCGTCTCGACAAGGGCGAGGGCACGGCGGGCAAGTTACTCAAGGATCCCGCACTCTACGACAATACCAACGACTTGCTGATAGAGACCCGCAACCTGATCAAGGCAGTCCGCCAGAATCCGAAGAAGTACCTCACGATTTATCTGAAGATCTTCTAAGCGCCGGGCTTCCTGGTGAGCGCCTCAGACGAAATCCTCTATAAGCTGGAACGACACGGTGCCGCCGTCGTTGTTCACCTGGTCTCTGACGACGGCACCAATCGCCTCACGCGAGCTCGGGTGATGGCGCTCACGATCGCCTTGGAAGAGCTAGCGAACGACCCGCCTGCGCGCCTGATCCTTGCCGGCAACGCGCATTTCTTTTCGGCCGGAGCTGATCTGAACGAGATCGCTGCGCTCACCGGCCCGGAGGCGTTCCGCTTTGCACACATGGGTCAGCGTTTGATGCGGGCGGTCGCGGAGTTTCCTGCCCCATCCACGGCCGTAATCCACGGATACTGCATGGGCGGCGGCCTTGACCTCGCACTCGCATGCCAGCATCGCATCGCCGGACCTCACGCTCTGTTTGGCCATCGCGGCGCCGCCCTCGGATTGATCACTGGATGGGGTGGGACGCAACGTCTGCCGCGGCTGGTCGGCAAGGGTCGGGCATTGCAGATGTTTCTTGCTGCCGAGAAAGTCCACGCCCGGCAGGCGGTCGAAATCGGTCTGGCCGACAGACTCGCCGATGATCCTCTGGCTGCAGCGCTCGAAACTTAGTTCGGCGGTATCATTGCGACGATGCCTGCTTCCCTTCCCGCCGGTGATCAGAAACTCGTACAGATTGTCGATGCCGCGCTGGCCGATACGGCGCGACGCAGCGGCGAGTGGCTGGTCTGCAAGCTGGGTTGCACGCAGTGTTGCGTGGGAGTCTTCGCCATCAATTCGCTCGATGCGGCGCGCCTGCAGAGCGGCTTGGCCGAACTTGAGCACCGGGATCCTTCCCGGGCCGAGCGGGTGCGAGCTCGTGCGCGTGCTTCGGCTGAGCGGCTGAAGCAAGACTTCCCCGGCGATCCGGAGACCGGCGTTCTCTCCGAAACGGAAGAGGCCGCTGCGCGCTTCGAGGATTTCGCGAACGACGAAGTCTGCCCGGCACTGGATCCGGCGACCGGTGCCTGCGACTTGTACGCCGCGCGGCCTATGACCTGTCGTGTCTTTGGACCACCGGTGCGCTCCGAGGATGGGCTGGGGGTGTGCGAACTCTGCTACCACGGCGCCAGCGAAGAGGACATCGCGGCCTGTGAGATGGTTCTCAACACGGACGACTGCGAACAGGCGCTCCTGGACGAGTTGGAGAAGGCAGGACAGAGCGGGCAGACCATCGTCGCTTTCGCCCTCGATCGGGAGCGGTGAAGCTCAACCACGGCGTCTTGTCGAATTTCCAATTTCCTATGGAAGCAGTTGCAACTCCCAGTTGCAAGCTGTTGCAGCAGGCAGGCCGGGTGTCCCCTCGTTTACATAGACTTAGCACGGCAGCAGAATTGCTGCTACTAAGCGAGGTCTTACATACGAGGCTCCATGAAACTGCGCACAGCTTCGCTCTATCTCCTGACAATCTGCCTCTTTGCCCTCCCGGCACTGGCACAGAACGACCTTTACAACAATGGCCCGACTAACGGCACCAACGACGCCTGGACCATTAACTTTGGCTTTGAGATCAGCGACACCTTCACGCTGACCAGTAACTCCACGGTGAATGGGCTAAACTTTGCGGCCTGGCTTACTCCCGGAGACACATTAGAGTCAGTGGAAGTGGCTATCACGTCCAGCGAGCTCGGCGGCACCACCTACTTCGATCAGCAGGTGAACTTCGCCCAGAGCGGCTGTTCCGGCAACCAGTACGGTTTCAACGTTTGCAATGAGCTGGGCAGCTTCTCCGGGGTGGCGCTGAACGCGGGTACGTACTGGTTGAACTTACAGAACGCAGTCGTCAATACCGGTGATCCGGTCTACTGGGACGAGAACGACGGTCCATCGCTCGCCTCGAATGACTCGGTCGGCACCCTGGGTTCCGAGTCCTTTACGGTTCTGGGATCCTCGGGGAGCGGCACCGGCACTACGCCTGAACCCGGCAGCATCCTCCTGTTCGGCACCGGCGTGCTCGGCATCGGCGCTATCGTTCGCCGCAGGCTTTTTTAGGATCTGGTCGGCCGCTGACAGCCAAGCGGCATGGGGCACGGTTGTTATAAGACCTGAGTTGGCACGGAGGAATCGATGAAATTGCGCACCGCTTCTCTCTATCTCCTGACAATCTGCCTCTTCGCGCTGCCGGCAGTGGCACAAAACGATATTTACGACAATGGACCATCGAACGGCACCAACGACGGTTGGACCATTAACTTTGGCTTCGCGGTAAGCAACACCTTTACCCTATCCAGCAACTCCACTTTGAATGGCCTGAACTTTACGGCCTGGGTTTTTCCGGGGGACGTACTGCAATCGGTTGAAATTGACATAACGTCCGACGAGTTTGGGGGAACCACATATTTTGATCAGCAGATTAACGTCACGCAGAGCGGTTGTGCCACCAATCAATACGGATTCAATGTCTGCAACGAAGCGGGCACGTTCCAGGGCGCAGCAATAAATGCCGGGACCTACTGGCTGACCTTGTCGAACGGCGCCGTGAACCTGGGAGATCCGGTCTACTGGGACGAAAACGACGGGCCATCTTCGGCGTCGTTGAATACGGTTGGCACCCTAGGTTCTGAATCCTTTACGATTCTCGGCTCTTCGGGCAGCGGCACCGGAACCACCCCAGAACCCGAAAGCATCCTGTTGTTCGGAACTGGCGTGATTGGCCTTGGCGCCGTCCTCCGCCGCAAGCTGTTTTAGACGCTGCCAGATCGGGTCTGCCGCAAATAACCGTGCGGCATTGGACACAGCTGTTACAGAGCCTGACTTGGCATGAGGAAATTCGATGAAGCTGCGCGCCGCATCGCTCTATCTTCTGACCATCTGCATCTTCGTCCTACCGGCGTTGGCACAAAACGATCTTTACAACAACGGGCCGACCAACGGAAACGTCGATGCCTGGACCATCAACTTCGGTTTCCTGGTAGCCGACTCGTTCAATCTGACCAGTAATTCCACCGTGAATGGCCTCAACTTCGCCGCCTGGCTGACTCCTGGCGATGTGCTGGAGTCGGTCGACGTTTGGATATCTTCCGAAGGGGTCGGCGGAACTACTTACTTTAACCAGCAGGTGAATTTCACCCAAAGCGGCTGCTCCCCTAACCAATACAACTTCGACGTATGCAATGAGGTTGGCCATTTTTCGGGCCCGACCCTGAACGCCGGCACCTATTGGGTCAACTTGTATAACGCCGTCGTGAATAACGGCGACCCGGTCTATTGGGACGAGAACGACGGGCCCTCCTCGGCTACAGAGACCTACGGTGATGCAAGCATTCCGTCCGAGTCGTTCACGATCCTGGGCAGCGCCAACGGCGGCGGTACCACACCTGAGCCCGACAGCGTGCTGTTGTTTGCTTCCGGTGTGCTGGCCGTGGGCTCTGTACTTAGGCGCAAGCTGTTCTAGGCAGTCTGGAGAGGGCTCTCGGATGCGCAGGCGTTGTCACTGATTACATGCAGTGTGGGTAGCAAGAGTGTTGTAGAGGAAAAACTACCAATCGTGGGGGACATGATGAAGATACAAATCGCTTCCCTGGCGTTGCTGGCGCTGTGTATGGCCGCCATCCCTGCCTTCGCCCAAAACGATATCTACGATGACGGCCCAACCAACGGCACCACCGATGCGTGGACCATCAACTTCGGGTTTACTCCAAGCGACAGCTTCACGGTTCCAACCGGAGGCGCGACTATTAATGGCGTCAGCTTCGCTGCCTGGGTCACCCCCGGAGACGTTCTGGAGTCGGCCGAGGTTATCTTTACCCGGAACGAGCTTGGCGGCACCGTGTACTTTGATCAGCAGGTGAACTTCACACAAAGCGGTTGTGTGTTGAACCAGTACGCTTTCAATGTCTGCACCGAAACCGGCAGCTTCTCCGGCGTATCCATGAACGCGGGTTCGTATTGGATGACTCTCGAGAATGGTGTGGACACCCTGGGCGATCCTGTCTATTGGGATGAGAACAGTGGACCTTCCTCGGCTTCTGAGACATCTCTTGGAACCATCCCTTCCGAGTCCTTCACGATCCTGGGCCGAGCCAACAGCGGTGGCACTACGCCTGAACCCGGCAGCCTCTTGTTGTTTGGGACCGGCATTGCGGGATTGTGTGGCGTACTCCGCCGCAAGCTGTCTTAGAATGGGTTCGGAAATAGGCACTGGGGCGAATGATTCAGCGCGGCACGAATGACCTGGAGGGTTATCGATGAAACTGCGCACCGCTTCGGTGTGTCTCCTCACAACCTGCTTCTTCGCCCTGTCGGCATTCGCACAAAACGACCTTTACAATGACGGCCCAACCAATGGGAATGTCGACGCCTGGGCCATCACCGGTGGATTCGCGATCAGCGACAGCTTTACGCTGGCCGGTAATTCGACCGTGAACGGTCTGAATTTCGCGGCTTGGATCTTTCCCGGCGACCTGATGGAATCAGCCCAGGTTTCCTTCACTTCCAACGAATTCGGCGGGACCACGTACTTCGACCAGCAGGTAAACTTCAGCCAAAGCGGCTGCTCCTCCCCTAACCAATACGGCTACGACGTCTGCAATGAGCTCGGCAGCTTTTCTGAGGTTGCACTCAATGCCGGCACCTACTGGCTGACTTTGCAGAACGCTGTCGTCAACGACGGCGATCCTGTCTACTGGGACGAGAACGGAGGTCCGTCCAGCGCTTCTAACAACTCGGTTGGGACATTGCAGGGCGAATCTTTTACAGTGCTTGGTTCCGCTGGCAGCGGCACCGGCACCACGCCTGAACCCGAAAGCATCCTGTTGTTCGGCTCAGGTGTCTTTGGCATTGGCGCTCTGCTGCGCCGCAAGCCGTTCTAGAATGGGTCCGAAAATAGACTCGGCCGCGAATGACACAGGGCGGCAACCGACGACCCGGAGGAATCGATGAAACTGCGCATTTCGATGTATCTCCTGACCTTTTGCCTCTTCGCACTGCCGGCATTAGCACAGAACGACCTCTACAACGATGGTCCGACCAATGGCACCACCGACGCCTGGACGATCAACTTTGGATTCGAGATCAGCGATAGCTTCATCCTGACCAGCAATTCGACCGTGAACGGCCTGAACTTCGCGACTTGGATGGAACCGGGCGACGTACTGGAATCGGCCGAAGTTACGTTCACGTCCGAAGAGGGCGGCGGGACCACGTACTTCGACCAGCAGATAAGCTTCACGCAAAGCGGTTGCACTCTGAACCAGTATGGATTCAACGTCTGCAATGAGCTCGGCAGTTTTTCGGGCGTGGCGATGAACGCCGGGACCTACTGGCTGACCTTGCATAACGCTATCGACAGCGAGGGTGATCCCGTCTACTGGGACGAGAGCGGCGGCCCCTCGAGCGCTTCTAACGACTCGATCGGGACTATGCCGGGCGAGTCTTTCACGCTACTTGGTTCTGCCGGCAGCAGCACCGGCACCACGCCTGAACCCGAAAGCATCCTGTTGTTCGGCTCAGGTGTCTTTGGCATTGGCGCTCTGGTGCGCCGCAAGCTCCTCTAAGGCGCGAAAATCCATCCTGCCGCTCCCGTCTTCACGGGCGGGAGCGTTTCTTGTTTCAGCCGAGCCCAGTTTGCGCGTAGCCGGTTCCCTGCTTTATCGTGGATGGTTTGCCTCGTGATCCTATGACCGACCATCTGCAGCGTCCCGGAACTCCGTTCGAGACCAAGGTAAAATCCGACTCCTCCCGCTTCGAGCGCAACCAGACTGCCGTCGCCGACTTGGTGGCGCAGGTTCGCAACGAAGCGAGCGCCATTCAGCAGGGCGGCGGCGAAAAGGCCATCGAGTCGCAACACAAGAAGGGACGGCTCACCGCTCGCGAGCGCATTGCGTTGCTCATCGACCCGGGGACGGAGTTCTTCGAGCTTGGCCTGTATGTGGCGTGGGGCATGTACGAAGAGTGGGGTGGAGCTCCGTCAGCCGGGGTGGTCACCGGCTTGGCGCGCGTGCACGGCCGGCTGGTAATGCTCATCGTGAACGATGCCACGGTGAAGGCTGGCGCGTTCTTCCCCATGACCGCGAAGAAAGTCATTCGGGCGCAGAACATCGCCATCGAGAACCACATCCCGACGATCTACCTTGTCGATTCGGCCGGCGTGTTTCTGCCGCTGCAGGAAGATGTCTTCCCCGACACTGATGACTTCGGCCGCGTCTTTCGCAACAACGCCGTGATGTCGGCCATGGGTATTCCGCAGATTGCGGCCATCATGGGCATGTGCGTGGCGGGCGGCGCATATCTGCCGCTGATGTGCGATCACATCCTGATGACCGAAGGCAGCGGCCTGTTTCTCGCCGGACCTGCCTTGGTGCAAGCGGCGATCGGCGCGAAGTATTCCGCTGAAGAACTTGGCGGCGCGAAGATGCACTCGCAGATCAGCGGCACCGTCGACTTTCGCGAGCCCAACGACGAATCGTGCATCGAGCGCATTCGCCTGCTGGTCGACAAGATGGGACAGCGTCGGCAAGGCGTCTTCGATCGTCAGGAATCCAAAGAGCCGCACTTCGCAGGTCAGGAAGTTTACGGCATCTTCGACAGCGATCCGGGCCGCCAGTACGACATGCGCGAGATACTGGCGCGCATCGTCGACGACAGCCAGTTTAGCGAATACAAGAGCGAATACGGCGAGACCCTGCTGTGCGCCTACGCGCGTATCGGCGGCTTTGCCGTGGGCATTGTCGCCAATCAGAAGACGCACGTGCAGCAGGTGGACCATGCCGGTAACAAGCGCATGGAATTTGGCGGCGTGATCTACACCGAATCGGCCGAGAAGGCGGCGCGCTTCATCATGGATTGCAACCAGAACCTGGTGCCGCTCATCTTTCTGCACGACGTGAACGGCTTCATGGTGGGCCGCGACGCCGAGTGGAGCGGCATTATTCGCGCGGGCGCGAAGATGGTGAATGCGGTGTCGAATTCGGTGGTGCCGAAAATCGCGGTAATCGTTGGCGGCTCGTTCGGCGCGGGTCACTACGCCATGTGCGGCAAAGCCTACGATCCTCGCTTCGTCTTCGCCTGGCCAACGGCGAAGTATGCTGTCATGAGCGGCGCGTCGGCTGCCAACACGCTGGTGGAGATCAAGATCAAGCAACTGGAACGCGGCGGAACGAAGCTGAGCGAAGAAGATCGCAAGAAGCTGTATGACGAAGTAAAGGCCACCTACGACGAACAGATGGATCCGCGCTACGGTGCGGCGCGTCTGTGGATCGATCGGATCATCGATCCGGCGGAAACGCGCAATGCGATCATCATGGCGTTGGAGGCGGCGTCACTGAATCCCGACGTGCCGAAGTTTAGCGTAGGCGTGCTGCAGACGTAGCAGTTGCCGGTTGTCAGTTTTCGGTGTGGCTCCGCTGGCGGCTGTCAACCATCGACTCTCAGCTTTCGGCTAAGGCTGGTCAGCAAGATTGTCATCCTGAGCGGAGCCTCCGCAGGTCTTTTGCGACCCTGATTTTTGGGTCGCGCGGAGGCGGAGTCGAAGGATCTGCGGTTTAGCGCGAAGGGCGTCAACCTGTTTTAGCCGTGGGCGTAAGTCCGGGGTCCGGCATCCGAAATGAACGCGGAGCGGCGGCGACCCACCCTCTCGCCAAAACCGGGCGAGATGGATGGGGCACCCGCCATATCTAATTACTAGTTGCTAAGTGCTAATTGCTAATGTCTGACACCATCAAACTCGTCGAATGTCCACGCGATGCATGGCAAGGCCTGCGCGGGCAGATCCCAACCGCCATGAAGGTCGAGTACCTGAAAGCCCTGATAGGTGCGGGATTCAAGCACATCGACGCGGTGTCGTTTGTCTCGCCCAAGGCCGTGCCGCAGATGGCCGACTCGGAGAACGTGCTCAGCGAACTCGATCCGCCCGACGACGTCGAGATCATCGGCATCGTCGTCAATGAGCGGGGCGCGGAGCGTGTCGTCGCCACCGACGCCGTGCGTACTCTCGGCTTTCCGTACTCGCTCTCGCCGACATTTCTGAAGAACAACCAGAACCAGACGCCAGAGGAGAACCTCGACGTGCTGGAAAAGGTGAAGCAGAAGGCCGACGACGCCGGTCTCGACACCGTCGTTTATATCTCGATGGCGTTCGGCAATCCCTACGGCGATATTTGGAATGTCGACGAACTGACCGAAGGCGTCAGCCTGCTCGCCGATTTGGACGTACAGGCAATCTCGCTTGCCGACACCGTCGGCTTGGCGACACCTCAGCAGATCGCCGACGTGGTTGGCCCGGTGCTGGCGAAGTTTAGCGACGTCGAAATCGGCGTCCACTTGCACAGCCGTCCGGACGAAGCTGTCGCCAAGATTTCAGCCGCATACGACGCCGGCTGCAGGCGTTTCGATTCGGCTCTCGGCGGTTTGGGCGGATGCCCCTTTGCGCAGGATGTGCTGGTGGGAAATATTCCTACGGAGGCTGTGTTGCAGGCGCTGCAAAGCAAGGGTGCGGCTCTGCCCATCACCAAGCCGCTCTCTGAGCTGATCAAGCAGGCTGTTGAGATCGGCGACCGCTTCAGCGGACCCAAGATGTAGAAGTAACCCCGCTCAGGCAATGAGCGTTGCGGCTGAATTCTCCTGCTGCACTTCACTCGCCGGTATCGCGACTGTCCCATTCAGCAGTGACTCGAAGAACTGATCCACGGCGTCCAGGATCTGCTGGCCCGTCTTCGACTCATAGACCGCCTTGCGCAGGTGCGCCCCGTGCGGAACGCCATGAGTGAACCATGCGGCAAACTGCTTCATCTTGCCTTCCTCGCCGCCTCGCTTTTCTTCGACCAGCATGGCGAAGTAGGTTCGAATCATCTGGTAGCGGTCGGCGTCGGTCGGCAGATCATACGAACCGGTTAGCGTGAACTGCTCAATCTGGCGGAAGATCCACGGATTCGACGGGGCGCTGCGCCCGATCATCACTGCATCACAGCCGGTCTGCGCCACCATGGCGGCAGCGTCCTCGGGCGAGCGAACATCACCGTTGCCGATCACGGGAATCTTCACGGCGTCTTTCACCGCAGCGATCCACTCCCAATGCGCCTGGCCGCTGTACCCTTGTTCGCGGGTACGGGCGTGCAACGCAACCCCGGCAAGACCGCAATCCTCCGCCATCTTCGCCAGATTCACGTGCACGATTTCCTGGTCGCTCCATCCCGCACGAAACTTTACGGTGAACGGAATCGTGACCGCCGAGCGAACCGACTCGAAGATGTTGCGAATGAGCGGCAAGTCACGCAGCAATCCTGATCCGCCGTTACACTTCACGACCTTCTTTGCCGGGCAGCCGAGGTTGAGGTCGACGAGATCGAAGCCGAGGTCCTGCACCACGCGCGCGGCGTCGGACAAAGTCTTCGGATCGCTACCAAACAACTGCGCCGAGATGGGGTGCTCGTTACCGTAGAACGTCAGGTACTGCTTGGCCTTCTTGTCTTTGTGGCGAACAATACCGTCGGCCGAGGTGAACTCGGTCATCATCAGCCCGCATCCGCAGAGGTTGCGGATGAAGCGGCGGAAGACCGTATCGGTGACCCCGGCCATCGGCGCCAGCACCGTCGCTGGGCGAATCTCTACTCCGCCTAATGAGACAGACGCGGGCACGCACGCCCCTGCAGGGGCAATCCGTTCAGCCGGATTGTCGAAAAACTTGTGCACAGGATGATTGTAAATGGAGAGGTGTCTTGGGCTCTAGCAGGTCCTTCGTCGGCCTGAAGGCCTCCTCAGGATGACAATCTTCTAGAGTTTGCGGCGTAAGCGTACGAGAGCATCTCGCCCGGCGGATAGGAACCCAGGGCACTCGACCAATTCTAAATTTCTACGGCATAGCCGCGGCCATGTTCGATGGCGCGCTGGTCGAGTTGGCGGTGTTCTTCGGAACTGTATCCGTGTCGGGAGTTGCCGGAACCGTGACCGTCATTGCGGCTTTTTTCTTGGACGGTGGCAGGCGGAATTCGACACCGCGATCGTCGTTGGCTTTCACGGTCGCCGGAATATCCAGATCCGCCAGCTCGATCTTCTTGCGGCCCTGGTCGAAGACATACAGCGCGTCGCCCATGATGGCGTAGCTGTTCACCGTCTGCTGCTTGCCATTGCGAAATACGAGCACCGTGGGATCGCCCGGCTGATCGTCCGGCAACGGCTTCTGCGGTTCAGCGTAAGCCTGCGGATCAGGAATGTTGGCGGTGTACGGATTCGACGGTGGCTGCTCGGCAACGACGTGCAGCGTCGGGTCGTAGGCTCCCGGCGGAGGTCCCGAGTACAGGTCCGGGCCGCCACCTCCTACGTAGTCGTAACCGTAGGCCGAGTCGTCGACCGGGTAGTAATACGGGATGGCGTAGGCGTAGCCGCCTCCATAGCCATAGCGGCCGGAGCCGTGTGCATAGGGATTCGGTCCTGCCTTGAATCGATTGCCGTAATTCGGTATCGAGGTCACGCTGGGCAGCGGTCCGGGCAGATGGTGCCCGGTAGTCGAGGTGACGCTGGGCGGGGGCGCCAGGAAATGTCCATCCACCTGCGTCTGGGTCGGCGGATGCCCGTTGAACTGCGCGCTCAACGGTAAAGCTGCCGCCAAGGCGAGAGCGGAAATCGTAATGAAAGACTGGACTATAGAATGCCCGATCGGCCTTGCGGATTGGCCTTCGTTCTTCATGACGCCCTCAGTTTATTCCAACCCTTTAGATGCTGGAAAGTTTTTATCGGGTTCGGGATGAAAGATTTGCCAGTCCGTAGACATCGATCATCGCGTTTGCGATAAGAGCTCCGAAGATGATGGCGTTGAAAACCACGGCGTATCGGCTCTCCAGCAGATCGGCGGAAACGCCGGCAATGAAGAGAATCAGGAAGGGCACGCCCAGGAAAAGGAAAAATGTCGCCGAAAAGTGCATGCGAACTGCCAGACTGAATAGCAGCAAGGTGACCAGCAGCGGCGCGGCTGTGCCGAAAAACCGTGCGCGCTTCCAGACAATGAAGGTCGCCAGAGTCACAGCGACCAGAATCAGCAGTCCGAGCCCGTTCTCGAGGAAAAAGGTGGACAGCAGCCACGACATGCCGGGTGTGATGAATTCCTTCGAAGCAATCTCAAGCCAGTTGGCGCTTCTGAGCGCGTGCGCGAAAGCTACCGGCCGGAATCCGTAAAATGCCGACAGGATGATGGCAGCGACCACGCAGGCAGCCGTGAAGATGACAATCACCGCGCCCGGCCGCACGTGTCCTACCCAAAGCATGAATAGAAGCGCGGGCAGCAGCAGCACCCAGAACGAGAACTGCGCGCCAACGCAGATCGCAATCGATAAGCCCATCAGCAGAATGCGCCGCCAGTTCCAAAGCACCACTTCGCGTGGCGCATAAAGCGTATGCGCTACGGCGATGCCGGTGAAGACCAGGCCGAAGCCCCCCCACGCACCGACGATGGCCGGGCCGATCTCGCTGGCCGAACCGATGGTCAGAGGTGAGAAGCAATACAGCACCAGGGCGACGTACCCGCCGATGTTGCCATAGAGGCGCCGCGCCACGTACCACAGCGATGCCCCCAGCAGCATGCCAATGATCAGGAACGGCATGCGCATCAGAAGGCGGTAATTGTTGAACTCGTCGACATGTTTCTCGGCGCCGCTCAGGCGCGCGGCCACTCCCGCCATCAGCGGAACCAGCGCGCTGTGCTGCTGCGTATTGGCGCTGGCCAGATGCTCCATCTGCAGCAGGCCGGCCTCGACGTAAACGCCCTCCATCGCCGACAGCGGAATGCGCGCCATGAACCACACGCCCTGCAGCGCAAAAACGAGTAATAAAAGAATTGCGATTAGCTGCGGTGCACCCAGACGTGAGTAGAGGGAGGAGATGGACATGAATCTTTTGTTGTACCACGGCGTCTGCGCCGCTGGCGAAGTCTGAAACAAAAGGGGGCGCATCAATCGCGTCCCCTTCAACTGCAGATCAGATCATTTAGATGTCCAGGTTCTTCACATCCAGCGCGTTGTCCTCGATGAACTTGCGGCGCGCCTCGACGTCCTCGCCCATCAGCGTGCTGAAGATGGTTTCCGTCTCGGTGATGTCTTCCAGCTTCACCGACAGCAGCGTGCGGCGCTCGGGATCCATCGTCGTCTCCCATAGCTGGCCGGAACTCATCTCGCCCAGACCCTTATACCGCTGGATGGTGTAATCCTTGCGTCCTTCGTTCACCACGTAGTCAAAAAGATCGCGCGGCGAACTTTTTTCGACGGTTACGGCTTCGGTTTTCTTCTTGGAAGCCTTGGGCGCTTTCTGCTCGACTTTCTCCTGGTCGGCCTTCTCGGCGTCGCTCAGCTCTTCGGTAGCGCCGTTGCTCCCACCGTCTTTCTTCACCGCTTCGATGAAGTATGGCGGCTCCATGTACTGCTTGATCTGGCCGTACTTCGACATCATCTGGCGGTACTCCGGCGTGGACGCCAGCTCCCAGTTGATGACGTGCTCGGCGCCCTGCGAGTTGATGAAGGCCAGCTCCCACAAGCTGTGCTCTTCCTCGAAACGCGGGGGCTTCACTTCCTTCAGGCCGCGGTCCTTGGCGATCGCCTTCAGCGCCTTCTCCAGCTTTGTAATCTTCTCCGGCGCCTTCTTGCTGTCGCCTTCGAAGTCGATGCGCTTTACCAGGTCAGACTTGGAGAGCTGCTCGGTAACCTTCTCGTCGCGAATGCGTTTGTCGACCTTGTCGAAGAAGCCGATGTAGTCGTTCAGCGTTGTCATGAACTTGGTGAGCGGAGCGCCTTCCAGCGTGGCTGCACCCTCGCCATAACGAACCACAATGCCGTCGGCCGCGCGCTTTACCATGACTCTAACGAACTCGGCATCGTTCTTGATGTACTGCTCGAACTTGCCCTTCTTGATGCGATAGAGCGGCGGCTGCGCGATGTAGACGTTGCCGCGCTTGATCAGCTCCTGCATGTGGCGGAAGAAGAAGGTAAGCAGGAGCGTGCGGATGTGCGAGCCGTCGACGTCAGCATCCGTCATCAGGATGATCTTGCCGTAGCGCAACTTCGAGACGTCAAAATCGTCCTTGCCGATTCCCGTGCCCAGCGCCGTGATCATGGCGCGAATTTCTTCGTGGCCCAGCATCTTGTCGTAGCGGGCCTTCTCCACGTTGAGGATCTTGCCCTTCAGCGGGAGGATGGCCTGGAAGCGGCGATCTCGTCCCTGCTTGGCCGTGCCACCGGCGCTCTCTCCCTCGACGAGGTAAACCTCGCAGCGGTCGGGATTACGCTCAGAACAGTCGGCCAGTTTGCCCGGCAGGCCGCCACCATCCAGAGCGCCTTTGCGGCGGGTCAGGTCGCGAGCCTTGCGCGCTGCTTCGCGAGCACGCGCCGCTTCAATCGCTTTGTTGATGATGCGCTTCGCCACCGGCGGATTCTGCTCGAAGAAGGCTCCCAAGCGCTCGTTGATGAAGGCCTGCACGATGCCGGCGATATCGGAGTTGAGCTTGCCCTTGGTCTGACCTTCAAACTGCGGCTGTGACAGCTTCACGCTCACGACCGCGACCAGACCTTCACGCACGTCGTCGCCGCTCAGGTTCTCCTTCACGTCTTTGAAGAGCCCAAGCTGCTGTCCGGCGTAGTTAATGGTGCGCGTCAACGAGGTGCGGAAGCCCGACAGGTGCGAGCCGCCGTCAACCGTGTTGATGTTGTTGGCGAAGCTGAAGACCGTCTCCGAGTAGCCGTCGTTGTACTGCAGCGCAATCTCCATGGCTACGCCATCACGCTCGGCTTCCATGTAGATCGGCTTGTCGTGCAACACGCTCTTGCCGCGGTTCAGGTGCTTGATGAACTCGGCGATGCCGCCGTTGTACTTGAACTCTGCCTTCTTCGACTCGCCCGTCTTGGCATCGGTAGTGCGCTCATCCGCGAGCGTGATCAGCAGGCCCTTGTTCAGGAAAGCCAGCTCGCGAAGGCGTTGTGCCAGGGTGTCGTAGTTGTATTCGGTGACGGTGAAGATTTCCTTGTCGGGGACGAAGTGCACTTTGGTTCCGCGCTTCTTCGTGGTGCCCGTCTTCTTCAGCTTGGAGGTCGGCTCGCCCTTGGAGTACGACTGCTCAAACACCGCGCCGTCGCGCCAGATTTCGAGCTCCAACAGGTGACTCAACGCGTTTACGCAGCTGACACCAACACCATGCAGACCGCCCGAAACTTTGTAGGTAGAGCTATCGAACTTGCCGCCGGCGTGCAGCACGGTCATCACGACCTGCGCCGCGGGCAGGCGCTCGCCGTCTACATCCATCTCATCGGTAGGAATGCCGCGGCCGTTGTCGACGACAGTGATCGAGTCGTCGATGTGAATGGTCACGTCGATGCGGTCGGCGAAACCGGCCAGCGCTTCATCGACGGAGTTATCCACGACTTCGTACACGAGATGATGCAAGCCCATCTCACCGGTCGATCCGATATACATCGCGGGACGCTTGCGTACCGCTTCCATGCCGCCGAGAACTTTGATCGAATCGGCGGTGTACTCTCCATTGCCGTTCTTTCCGTTTTTCGCGGGAGTTTTCTCGTTGGCGGTCTTGTTAGGATTGTTGTCCGGAGCCGCTCCAGCGGCTGACTGGGAATCTTTCGAGGGCATCCTGCTCCATTCGTAAAGCAATCAGCGTGGCAGCCGATTGCCGCTTCACCGGGCTCGCCGAGCGTTAACTCGACAGATACGCTCTATATACCATTAATTTCAGTAATTTAGGCGGCCCTTAGACTGATCTCATTGTACCACAATCGACATATGGCTTCGATGTTCTTCGAGTCATCTAAGTTGTTTGTATTGAATATCTTGCCATCGCTCCCACCGACTTCTCCAGCACACTTTGCCATTTCCCTACAAACACTGTTTCTCAGTTACTGATTGGTAACTCCCTGGCTTTGTCTCTGCCAAAGATCGAGAGCAACTTCACGAACCCAACTCGACCACTCACTCCGTGCTCTGCTGACATCCACTAGGGGGAGATTCTCAATCAAAGCCGATATGCCTCCTGAGATCCATTGGCAGGCGATCGCACTTCGCCTCGTGCTCACAATCATTGCCGGAGGCGTGCTCGGCATGGAACGCAGCAAGACCGGCCACACTGCCGGATTGCGAACAACCTTGCTGGTCACGCTGGCCGCGTCCGTGGCCATGATCCAGATGAATCTCCTGATTCCAACCAACGGCAAACCGTCGGACTCGTATGCGGTGATGGACCTGATGCGATTGCCGTTGGGCATACTGACCGGCGTCGGATTCATCGGAGCCGGCGCTATCGTGCGCAAGGGCGACCTGGTGCTTGGACTCACCACGGCGGCGACGATGTGGTTTGCCACGGTGGTCGGACTTTGTCTGGGCGGCGGGCAGATCATCCTGGGATCGACCGCGACGTTGATTGGATTCGGCGTGCTTCGCGGCTTGCACGACATGGAGCGCGATATCGAGCGATACCGGCGCGGCGAGCTGCGCCTTACCCTCGCCAAAACAACCTTCACATTTGACGATCTGCGATCAATGCTGCAGGCGGCAAAGGTTCACGTCAAATCGGTTTCGGTCAAGGAGTGCCGGACCGACGGACATCAGCAATTCAGTTGCGAAGTGCGATGGCCCGCGACAACGACTACCACCGCGGAGCTTCCCCCCGTACTGCGCGATCTCAAAGAAATTCCCGGACTGATTGAGCTGGATTGGAAGAGCATCGAAACCGGGCCAAATTGATTCCATCGCAGTAGCCCTCTGTCCCGACTTGCGACTCTCTCACTGTTCCAAGTTTTATACCGGCTGCGCGCAAAACGCGCAGCGGGTCGCCTCGATTGGGATGTCGCTCTGGCACTGCCCACACTTCTTCTTGTCCGGCAGAGCCTGCTTCTCGAATCGCTTCATGAGCGTGTTCACTGGCAAAACAACAAAGTAGTACACGGCTGCGGCTACCAATAAGAACGAAATTACCGCGTTGACGAAATCGCCGTAGAGAAACTTCGAGCCGTTCAGTTCGAAGTACACTCCGGAGAAATCCGGCTTCCTCACGAGAGCGGCGATCACCGGCGTCAACAGGTCTTTGACGAACGCGGACACCACTGTGCCAAAGGCTGCGCCGATCACCACACCGACTGCCAGATCCACGACATTGCCACGCAGAACGAAATCGCGAAACCCCTTGAACATGATCCTTCCTCCACGGCTTCTGAGCTGTCCTGCTTACCCGCGCTGCATTCCCTGGCAGGAACACGGAGCAGGCGTTCTGAGCAGTATCGACGCTGGCCGCGTGTTTCCGCAACTCGAAACTTCAGCAGCTCAGGAGTGGAATGGCTCATGGCGTGATATCCGGTTTGAAGATCATGCCGCGACTGATTTTGCCGTTCATCATGACGACCACGGGAGAGTCGAAGCGCAAATGGCGGACGCAATCGCGTTCTTCGAAGGCGGGTTGATTCGACAACCATTGCCAGTCCACGAAACCTTCGCCTGCATCCGGGTTCACTGTGAAGTAGCCGATCTGGAAGGCGGTGAGGTTCTGAAAGAAGTGACTGCCTTGCGAAGGCGCGACACGAAAGTCGTCGAAGCCGGATTCAACGATCACCCGCGCACCCGAGATCTGATCCCACGCTACCGGAATGCCCAGCCAGGGATCGGTCGAACCCCATCGCCCGACACCGATAAGGAGATATGGCCGATTCTCCGCGCACAGATGGGCGTTGAAGTGCGCCACGCTGTGGGCTACATCGCGGCTGCGCGCCCGCTCAAAACGATGGGAGTCGACGACAACGACGTCATATACATCCTGAATGCGCCCGTGGCCGAGAACCATCGAGCTCTGGCAGACGAGTTTCTCCGGAACAACATCGACCAGGCGAACATCTTCGCCCTCGCGCGAAAGCACCAGCGGCCGCAGTTGCAGGAAACCGAAGTCCGCCGGCTCATCGTCGGTTTGCGGGAGGCGCACCGCGAATTCGATTTCCACGGGCCTGCCCAGTGCAGCTTCGCCGGTCGTCATCAGGCGGTCCAGGATCTGCGGCAGCGGAAAGCGTCCGTGCTTGAGGATCGGAGCGAAGCTCACAATGCGAGCCCCGGGTCGGCTCAGGCCGTCGTAAACCGCATGATTGTCGAGCGAATAAGTCGAGGCCAGCATCTGCAGGGTGCCATCGCCCTCGGCTACCTTCAGATCGAAGGAAACTTCCCGCAAAGCGCTCAGCGGATCTGAAGTTTCGCTGCCGTGATTTAACTCGAGCGCCCAGAACTCTGTTTGAGAGTTGGCCAGCACATCTTCCACCGATGAAAACTGCACCAGGTGCTGGGGATGGCGAGGACTGAACGTCAGGGACTTACCGCCGGTCACCACCGCTCGGCCCAGGCCTAACGCCACCGCCGCAAATCCATCGGCGACAGTGATGTTCCCCATGGGATAAAAATTGCGCGAGCGCACCACGCCGGAAAAGTCCGGATAGAAGCGGTCAGCGTGCGGAGCGCCCACTACTTTCTGCACCACCACCGCCATCTTCTCTTCTTCCAGGCGATACGGCGTAGCCCTGACATAAGCCTTCGCATGCCGGCTGAAGGTTGAGGCGTAAACCAGTTTGATCGCCTCCAGCAATTGCTCCAGACGAACCTGAATGTCGGCGTGACAATTCGCCAGCATGAAAGTCTCGTAGACGCCGGAGAACGGCTGGTACTGCGAGTCCTCCAGCAGACTGGACGAGCGCACAGCCAGCGGATAATGCACGGCCTCGAGAAAGGCGAGCAGATTGTCGAGCAGTGCAATCGGAAAAGATGCCTGGAGGAAACGGCGCTCGATCTCGGCATCGTCGTCGCTGTGAATGGCCAGGTCGAGCAAGTCGTTGTCGTCAAGGAAGCGATCGAAGACCTCGGTGGTAAGCACGAGCGTCGGTGGAACCGTGACGCGAACGCCGGCAAAGCTGCGCGAGATTCCTCGTTGCCTCAGAATGTGACGGATGAACGCCAGCCCACGTGCCTTGCCGCCGAGCGAGCCGCCGCCGATCTGCAGGAAAAACATTTCGTCGGACTGAAAAGTCGCCGGATTGAATTCGCCGATCAATGCCTGGCTCTGGTCTCGGCGATACTCGGCGATGGACTCGATCAAGTCGCGGCGCAAGTCTTCCAGCGTGCCGAAGTCGCTGACGGTTCGCGGACGCAACTTTTGCGCCAATGCAAATTCGGTTCGCGCCATCAACCAATGCGAGAAGTGATTGTGCTGGCCGTGATACGCCAGGCTCTCCTCCGGAACGGTGTGCAGCAGGTTCTCCAGCGCGTTCAAATCGCCGGCGCGCGCCACTTCGGCCTTACCGTCCGGCAGATGGAAAACAAAATCACCGAAGCCCATTTCTTCGGTAAGGATGTTGCGCAGGTCACCGAGCAAGGTGGGCGAACGCTTCTGCAGGAAGGCATAGCCCTTGTCGTGGGCGCGGTGCATGAACTCGGTGCGGCTCGATTGCAACACAATCGGAACATCGGGAACGGTGTCGCGCACCATGCCCGCCAGTTCGAAGCCTGCCTCGCGATTCAATTCGCCAGCACGCGGAAACTCAACATCCGAGATGACGCCGAACAAGTAGTCGCGATACTTCAGCACCTCGCGCTCGGCCTCCTCGTAGTTGGAACACAGCAGAATCTTCGGACGCGCCCGCATTCGCACCAGCTTGTGAGCCACGTTCAACGCTTCGTTCAGCAGACGTCGCGACTGCCCGATGATCTCGGTATAGATGACCGGCAGAAACAGCGAGTAATAACGAATGTCGTCCTCCACCAGCAGCAGGACGGGGACGGTCATCGCCTTGGTATCGTGCAGGACGTTGCGCTTGTCTTCGATGTAGTTGACGATCGAGATCAAGATGCGGGCATTGCCTTGCCACAGGAAGATACGATCGATATTCGTCACCGGATTGCGCGCGAGGAAGTTCTGAATCTCGCGATGATCGTAGGCGAGCACGACCACCGGGACATCAAGACCGGCGGCCTTCACGTGGTGGGCAAGCTGCGCGGCGTCCATGTCGCCGACTTGCAGATTGGTGACGATGAGGTTGAAGCGGGGCTGCGAGCGAGCGATCTCGACCGCCTCCTCGCCGCTGGAGACATGGGTAATGCCAGGAACGTGGTGCAGGTTCAGTTCCAGCGACTCGCCGATGAGAAGCTCGTTCAGCCGGCCGTCTTCACGCAGAATGAACGAGTCGTAGAGACTTGAGACGAGAAGAATGTCGTTCACGCGGAACGGCATCAGGTTCTCGAAGCCTTCGAAGAGGCGTTCGGAGGAAGGCGCGCGATCGCCGAGCTCTACATTTGCCATGTTCTCTACCCGAATCCCGGCACACCACCCGCTATCGGCGCTGATAAGGAAGCTCGCAAAGAGAATTGATAATGCGATCAAAGAAGTCACGATCCTCCGAAACAGCGGCCTTATAGATCGCTCCTCCTTCCGCTTCGACGGCGGTTTGCCTCCAGTGGGTGCCGTCACTGGAGCGTCCCGAGCTATCCAGACCTGCGTCGGCGCCATCAGGCCGAATTACATTCCTCTGCTGGAACACCGTCGAGTTGATGAACTCGTTGTCATCGGGATCCATACTCATCGCATCTGGTCCGAACCATAGCTCTAGATATGATTTGGATCCCTTACGCCTGATGCCGTACCGCACGTAGTCCACATCCGGTTTGCCACCTACGATCTCTGTACCATCCTCAGGAACATTAAACTGAAGCCCGGATTTTCCCCAGCCTATCCGTCTGATGTTTGACTGGGGTTTCTCGCAAACCGGCATCACCAATGGCGATCCCGACGGCTCCAGAGTTATGTCGGTCGTGGATTTTCCCGCTTGCACCACCACGGTCAGTGGCTGGAAGCCTGGTTTACGAAAGTGAACGACCGCTCCTGGATGCTCCAGGCGATACTCTCCATGTTCGTTGGTGGTCGTGCTTTCCGATTGGAACGGACAACACTTCTTGGAACGGCTGCCATAGACCATTACCGCCGGCAAAGGCTGTCCTGCGTTCGTTACGACTCTTCCTTTAAGAGGTGCTTCGACTTGAGGGATTGCCGGAATCGCTAGAAAAAGTAGTGCAAGAAGCCCCATTACCGGCAAAGTGTCTTTTCGCATGTGGCAATCTCACGGAAATCGAATACCACGACTCGTCGAGCTACAGCGAGGCATTTCTCCCGCAAGAAAACGGGGTGGATCGCTCCACCCCGCATGATATCCATTCGTGCAATCACAAACTACACCAGCCCCTGATCCAGCATCGAGTTTGCGACTTTGACGAAGCCGCCGATGTTGGCGCCGTTCACCAGATTGCCCGGCGTGCCGTATTCTTCGGCCGTCTCGAAACAGGTCTTGTGGATGGCGATCATAATGTTGTGCAGACGATTGTCGACTTCCTCGCGCGTCCAGCTGAGGCGCGCGCTGTTCTGCGACATCTCGAGACCGGAGGTGGCGACGCCGCCCGCATTAGCTGCTTTCGCCGGACCATAGAGGACCTTCGCCTCCAGGAACAGCTTGGTGGCATCCAGCGTGCTCGGCATGTTGGCGCCTTCGGCGACGACCGTGCACCCGTTGTTGATGAGGTTGGCCGCGTCCTTGGCGTTGATTTCGTTCTGCGTCGCGCTGGGGAAGGCGCAGTCGGCTTTGATATTCCAAAGCGGGTTGTAGCCCAGCTTCAGGTCGGTCGGCATGAAGATGGCCTTCTTGTACTGATCGGTGTAGTCGCGGATACGGCCGCGCTTCACGTTCTTCAGCTCCATGACCCATGCCAGCTTCTCACGCGTGATGCCGTCAGGATCGTAGATGGCGCCGTCGGAATCGGAGAAGGTCACCGGCTTCGCCCCCAGATCGAGCAGCTTCTCTACTGTGTATTGCGAGACATTGCCGCTGCCGGACACCAGGCATAGCTTGCCTTCCAGTGTTTCCTTGCGAGTCTTCAACATCTCCTCGGCAAAGTACACGCAGCCGTAGCCGGTGGCTTCGGGACGAATCAGCGAGCCGCCCCAGTGCAGACCCTTGCCGGTCAGCACGCCGGTGAACTCGTTCCGTATGCGCTTGTACTGGCCGAACATGTAGCCGATTTCGCGGCCACCGACGCCGATATCGCCTGCCGGAACGTCGGTGTGCGGTCCAATGTGCCGGCACAGCTCCGTCATGAAGCTCTGGCAGAAGCGCATGACTTCGTTATCGCTCTTCCCCTTTGGATCGAAGTCGGATCCGCCTTTGCCGCCGCCCATGGGCAGCGTGGTCAGTGAGTTCTTGAAGACCTGCTCGAAGGCGAGAAACTTCAGGATGCCGAGATTAACGGAAGGATGGAAGCGCAGGCCTCCCTTGTAAGGGCCGATGGCGCTGTTCATTTCGATGCGGAAACCACGATTGACTTGAATATTGCCCTGGTCGTCAAACCACGGTACACGGAACATAAGGACGCGCTCGGGCTCGGTGATGCGCTCAAGGATACGAGCTGAGATGTATTCCGGGTGGCGCTCAAGCACCAGCCGGAGGGACTCGAGTACTTCCTGGACGGCTTGATGAAACTCGGGTTCGGCTGGGTTCTTGGCCTTTACCAGCGCCATTACATCGTTAATGTAGGCCGCCGGCGTTTTGATGCCGGCAGTGGTTGTAATTCCAGCACTCATAGAGATCCTCCTCGAACCGTTTAGCTGTTAGGGCCGGTACAAAGAAAAGGTGCTCACCTCGAAAAGGGTGAACAGGAAATGAGGCCAGTATTAAGCAAACCGGTATTATTGGAGTCCTACCACACAAAGTCGGCAGTGACTGCTATCACCCGCAGTCGTGACTACCCGAGCTATGGTAACGCCGCAGCCCCCGCACACTACAACGAAATCCCGATTGTTTGCTGCCGAAGCGCAGCTCTGCCCCGAGACTCACCATAGCATTGGGCGGCGGACATCTCGCGTCCGGGGCATGCCATCGAAGTTAAGTGTCGGAGTTACTAAATAAGTAATATAGGAGTTCACAATGGACAATAAGGACATGAAGCAGAACCAGAATGACCCCAACCAGAAGAAGCAGGGTCAGGACATCCATGACCAGAACCGCCAGCAGCAGGGTGGGCAGCAGCATCAGCAGGGCCAGAAGAGCCCACAGTCAGACCGGGATCAGGATCAGGACAAGGCCCGCAAGCAGGCTTAGGGCGAGCAGCCCGAAAGAAGGCCCTGGGGACCACCGAGGCTCGGTCTCCAGGGCCTTTCTGTTTTGCTGGGAAGTCAAGTACGGCTGACTCGGCTACTCGCGGTAGTGGGCTCCGCCGTGGCGAACGTCGGCGCCGCGCACCCAGAAGATGACGTCTTCGGCGATGTTGGTCGCGTGGTCGGCAATGCGCTCCAGATTACGCGCGATTAACAGCACGTCCAGCGCCTGGCGGGTACAGGCGGGATCGTCGTGCATCTTCTGCACCAGATTGACGAACGCCTCATCCTTCATGCGGTCTACGATTCCATCCATCTGCAACACGGCTTCGGCAACTTCCGCTTTGCCGTCGAGGAACGATTCCAGCGCGCGCTGCACCATCGTGCTCACGCCGTCGGCCATGCGCGGGATGTCGACCGGGAGGGGAACTTCGGGCTCGCTGATAAGGTCCAGCACGCGCTGCGCGATGTTGACTGCCTGATCGCCGACGCGCTCCAGATCGGCGTTGATCTTCAGTACGGCGAGAATGAAGCGAAGGTCAACGGCCATGGGCTGCTGCATGGCAAGCAAATCCAGCGCCAGTTCGTCGATCTCGCGCTCGGCGTCGTTGATGGCGGCTTCGCCAGTGAGAACCATCTGGCAAAACTTGCTGTCGCGCGTACGATACGCCTCAGTTGCGCGGTCGATGGCCTGCTCAGCCAGGCCCCCCATACGCAACAGTTTCTCTTTTAACTCGTCCAATCCCTGTTGAAAACGGCTTCGCATTATCCGAACCTGCCTGTCACGTAGTCTTCCGTCCGCTTGTCGGCGGGTGCGGTAAATATCTTTTCCGTCTTGTCGAACTCAATGAGACTGCCCATCAGAAAGAAGCCGGTTAATTCGGCGACGCGTGCCGCCTGCTGCATATTATGGGTAACAATGACGACGGTATAGTGCTGCTTCAACTGAAAAATCAGCTCTTCGATCTTGCTGGTCGAGATGGGATCCAGCGCCGAAGCCGGCTCGTCCATCAGCAGGACTTCCGGTTCCACAGCCAACGCGCGCGCGATACAAAGGCGCTGCTGCTGGCCGCCGGAGAGGCTTGCACCCGATTTCTTGTGCAGATTGTCTTTCACCTCTTCCCACAAAGCCGACAACTTCAGCGAGCGCTCCACCAGCGCGTCCATCTGCTTGCGATTGCGGAAGCCGTTCAGCTTCAGGCCCGCTGCGACGTTGTCGTAAATCGACATAGTCGGAAACGGATTCGGCTTCTGGAAGACCATGCCGATGCGGCGTCGCACTTCCACCGGATCAGACCCGCCACCGTACACATCCATCTGGCCGACTTTGACGGAGCCTTCGGCGCGCGCCTCGGGAATCGTTTCGTGCATGCGATTCAGGCAGCGCACGAACGTACTCTTGCCGCAGCCGGATGGTCCAATCACGGCGGTCACATGATTAGCCGGCACGGTCATGTCGATGGACTTCAGCGACTGGTTCTTGCCGTACCACGCATTCAGTCCACGCACTTCAATTCCCACGCCCATACGAGCTTCTTACGCTCCCTTCAATCTTCCGCGGCTGGTAGTGATGCGCACCGCCGCCACGGCGCCCACGATAAGAACAATCAGGATCAGCGACCCTGCCCAAGCTTGTTTATGCCAGTCGTCGTAAGGCGAGATGGCATAGGTATAGACCTGCAAGGACAGAGCGGCGGTGGGCTGGTTCAACTTCAAATTCCAGAACTGGTTTCCGAATGCGGTAAACAGCAGCGGAGCGGTCTCGCCGGCTACGCGCGCAAACGCCAGCATGCAACCCGTGATGACGCCGGCTGAGGCCGTGCGCAGGCTGATGGAAAGCGTGGTGCGCCACTTGGGGATGCCCAGGCCATAAGCCGCCTCGCGGACCACGTTGGGGACCATCAGGAGCATCTCTTCGGTCGCGCGGGCTACGGTCGGGATCATCATGATCCCCAGGGCTACGCCGCCGGAGAATGCCGAGAAGTGCTTTTGCCGGATGACGATCAACGAATAAACGGTAATGCCCACCACGATCGACGGGACGCCATTCAACACGTCTGCCGTGAAACGAATGAGGTCGCCAAAGCGGTTGCGTCCGTATTCTGCCAGATAGATACCTGAACCGATGCCCAGGGGAATGCCGATGACGCTGGCGACAGCGAGGATCATACCCGTTCCCACAATGCCATTCGCCATGCCTCCGCCCAACTCGCCGGGCGGCTTGGGAGTCTGGGTGAGGAACGAAATATTGACGGAGCCGATGCCTTTGATGACCAGATAAATAAATATCGCGAGTAACGGCAGGATCACGAGAATCGCTGCAAGAACAGCGAAGCCCGTCGCTCCCCAGTTCGTTATGCGGCGCCACAAATTGACTTGTTGCGAAGTAGAGGATGGCAGATCGTTAGACACTGGGCCTCGCAGTTCCTCCGGTGATGCTCCACACCAGCAAGCGCGCCAGCGCGTTGACGATCAGGGTCACGATGAATAGCGCCAAGCCGATTTCCACCAGAGCGCTCAGGTACATATCGCCGGTAGCCTCGCTGAATTCGTTGGCGATCACGCTAGCCATGGTGTAGCCCGGGGCAAACAGCGATTTCGCCATCTGTGGCGTGTTGCCGATGACCATCGTCACCGCCATGGTCTCGCCCAGGGCGCGGCCTAATCCCAGGATCACGCCGCCCACGATGCCGATGCGCGCGTTGCGGAGGACTCCCATGCGAATCATCTCCCAGCGCGTTGCGCCGAGAGCGAGAACCGCTTCGCGCTGGTTCTGGGGAACGGCTGTCATCACCTCACGCGTAATCGACGCGATGACGGGCACAATCATGATCGCCAGAATGATCCCCGCCGCCAGCATGCCCAGGCCGTACATAGGTCCACTGAAGAGGCCTGTCCAGCCGAGCGTCTTCGCAAGGAATGGCTCAACGTAATCGCGCAGCAGCGGAGCCAGGACGAAGATTCCCCATAAGCCATAGATCACGCTGGGGATGGCAGCCAGCAACTCCACCAGAAAGGAGATGTAGGACCGCAAACGTTGTGGGCACATCTCGGTGACGAACACCGCTACTCCCACCGAAAGCGGAACGGCAAGCAGCAACGCCAGGAACGAGGACACCAGCGTGCCGTAAATAAACGGCATCGCGCCGAAGCTGTCGTTGACTGGATCCCAGTCATGTCCGTAGAAAAAACGAAGGCCAAACTGATGCAGGGAAAGCCGGGACTTATCCACCAGCTCCCAAACTACCAGCACCACGATGGCGAACACCGAGACGGCGCTCAGGAGGATGATCCAGCGAAACACCTCATCCGGCAGGCGGCTGCTACCGGGGGTTGAGTGCCTGATTTTCTCGAGAACAGTGCTGGGTATTTGCGCCTGACGACCAGCATCCACTTTGGCCAAGGAAGGCATCGATGTGACTGGCTTGGGTAGCTGTCCAAGTGGCTGCTGCGAGTTCACGGGATCCACGCTATCAGACATGTGTTACAGCCCGGTTAAAGCGGCAAGTGTGGCCGTCAGCGCTTAGGCACTCGGCATTTAAATTTTGGTTTCTGCTGCAGACGTTGAACTGAGCGCCTCGAGCCTTAGCAGTTGGCCGACTAGGACGTTCGCTCTGGCCAACTGCTAACGGCTAAGCGCTGCGTTTATGGTTTTATCTGCGCCGTGACCGCCGCCTTCTCCTTCGCCACCACATCCTTCGGCAGAGGAGCGTACGACAGCGCCTCCACCATGCCTTGTCCCTTGTCCATCATCCAGAAGAGGAAATCCTTCAGGATTTTGCCCTTGTTGGCGTCACCCGGATTCGTGGGAATCAGGAGCCAGGTGAAGCTGGCAATCGGATACGCGTCTTTGCCCGGCGGGTTGGTGATGGAGATGCGGAAATCGTTCGGCATCTTCACACCTTCAGCGGCCTTCGTCGTGCTCTCCAGGCTGGCTTTGATGAAGTTCTTCGACGAGTTCTGCACCACGCCGAACGGAATCTTGTTCTGCAGCGCGTAGATCAACTCGATGTAGCCGATGGACCCGGGCAGCTGGCGAATCGTTCCGGCAACACCTTCATTGCCTTTGCCGCCGATGCCTACAGGCCATTTCACCGAGGTTCCTTTGCCCACGGTACTCTGCCAGTCGGAGCTGACTTTGGACAGGTAATCGGTAAAGATGTACGTCGTACCGCTGCCATCAGAGCGGTGCACGACGGTGATGCTGGAGTCCGGGAACTTCACGCCGGGATTTAGCTTGGTGATCCGCGGATCGTTCCACTTCGTCAGCTTGCCAAGGTAGATATCGGCCAGGATGTCGGGCGTGAACTTGATATCGCTGCTGACTCCCGGGATGTTATAACCCGGAACCACCGCGCCGAGCACGGTCGGCACGTGCAGCACTTTCACCTTCGACTCTGCGATCTGCTGATCGGTCATCGGACCGTCGCTGGCGCCGAAGTCGACCGTTCCTGCCTGTACCTGTCGAATGCCGCCCCCGCTGCCAATCGACTGGTAGTTGATCTGGATGTTGGAATGTTCGTTGTGATACTCGTTGAACCACTTGGAATAAATGGGATACGGGAACGTCGCACCTGCGCCGTTCAACGTTGTCTGGGCCAGCGCGCAGCTCGCGAGCACAGCCATGCACACAAGCACCCTGAGAGAGCGAATCACTTAGTTTCCTCCTGAATTTTGCCTGGGCCGAGGCCACCCGAGTTTTACGCCCGGCTTGTTACAAATCAGTTACATCGCAATGAATTTAGTATGAACAGGGACGTGCGTGTTCGATTCGAGCCGTGCTTTCAGAGGCTTACGTCGTAGCGGCGGTTCTCCAAAACGTTGAGCAGCTCGGCGATGACCACCTGCTTCCAGATGTCCCACTGCGAAGGAGGAGCCGCCTGTTTGTGATTCATGATTGCCGTCTGCGAGGGAGCTTGCGGTGCCTTTGCCGAAGCTTGTGCTGCCATGCTGTCTACCTCTGTGGTCGGTTGGATTCGAGCACCCTGCGGAGGGTGATGAATTCTGCGTGAAATGTCCGGACGCTACTTCCCGTCCTTCTGTCGCCGCTTCAGGTCTTGGATGAACATCTGCTCCACCGGCATGTCGTAGGCGCGCAGCACATGGCGCACGCTGTGACCGCTGACCAGGTGGCAAACCTCTTCAGCAAGGTTCTTGGCGTGATCGCCGGCGCGCTCCAGCGACTGAGTCATGAACAAGACGTGGAAGCTCTCCTGCCGGGGAACGCCGTCGTGGTTTTCCAGATGCCTCAGGAAAATCAGGTTGCGCAGGCGATCGATCTCCGCGTCAGAACGCAGCACGCAGAGCGCCTTGTTGAGATCGCGCTGGCTGAAGGCGTCGTGCACGTCGCCCAGCATCTTCTCCAGACGCGATGCCATCACCGTAAGGTCGCGAATGTCCTGCAACTCGATCCGGTTGCCGACAGCGGCTGCGCGATTGCTGCAATTGAGCAGCAGATCACCGATACGCTCCAGGTCGATGATGAACTTCAGGCAGGCCAAGAGCTCGCGCGCGTGCTCGGCCCCGGCTTGCGTGATGATTGACGTTACGCCCTGATCGATCGAGCGATCGAGGTTGTCGAGTTCCTTTTCGCGCGCGCGCACGCCATCCAGAACCGACGCTACGCCCGTGGCGATACCCTCTGCCACGATTCCCGCGGCGGCTCGCGCAACCTTGCACGCTTGCAACGTCTGTTCATGGAGTTGTGCGCAGATTGCACCGGGATCGGGGAGCACGGGATTGGGTGAACTCATTCTGATCTCACGAACTGCCATTCGCAGCAGCACGTTTGTCTGGGCCCGGGATGGGTGACTCGGCACTGTAGGCGCATATAAGACACTTCAAGCTCAAGATATCCAGGCGCTGTAAATTCTCGATGAAATAAGGGTAAAGTTCCCTTGAATTCACAGGGTAGGCGCAACTCAATTGCAGGTTGAATCGGATTACTACGCCGGCACCGGCACAGCGTGCCGCGGCAGGATGAAATAGAAGGTCGAGCCGTGGTTCAGCTCGCTTTCGGCGCGAATGTTTCCCGAGTGCGCGCGGATCACGTGTTTGGCGATCGCCAATCCTAATCCTGTACCGCCGGATTCGCGGGAGCGCGCCTTGTCGACGCGATAGAAGCGCTCAAACAGGCGCGGAAGATGCTCGCTGGGAATGCCGCCCCCGAAATCGCGAACGTAGAACTGTACGCCCTCTTCGGTCTCGCAGGCCCCCACCAGAACCTTGCCGCCCTGCGCGCCGTATTTGAAGGCATTGTCGATCAGGTTGGCCAGTACCTGGTGAATCGCGTCACGATCCACCCAGACAGCGGAGCTCGCCGTGTTCATCAGCGAAAGTTCGATACCACGGCCGGCGGCGATCTCGTGGAACGTCTGCACCGCCTCTTCCAGCAGGTCCTGAGGCATGGCGCTCTGGAAATTCAGTTTCTGCTCCCCCGATTCCACTCGCGCCAGCACCAGCAGATCTTCGGTCAGGCGCGACATGCGCATCGCGTTCTTGCGGATGATCTCTACGAACTCGCGCAGAGTGTCGGGCATGTTGCGGCTGTCCAGCAACGTCTCCGCGTAGCCCTGCACTGAGGTAAGCGGCGTGCGCAATTCATGCGAAACGTTCGCGATGAAGTCGCGGCGAGTCTTCTCCACGCGCTCGATGTCGGTCTGATCGTGCAACACGGCGACAGCTCCACCTCCCGGCATGGGTGCGGCGGTCACATCGAAGATGCGTCCGGAGAAAATCTTGGCTGCACGGGCCATGGTGACGTCGCGCGTCGTGACGGCTTTGTTTACCGAAGCCAGAATCTCGGGATCGCGTACCGATTGCACCAGGGGCGCTCCGAGACGAACTCCGCTGGGCAGCAGCCGTTCCATCCGTTGATTGGCCCACAGCACGCGCTCGTCCTCCGAAACCGCAATGACCGCCTCTTGCATGGAGTTCAGCAGCGCTTCCAGCGTCTGGCGGCTGGTCTCGACCGCGCTGAAGCCTTCTTCGAGCTTGCGCGCTGTCTTGTCGAGCGCTGAAGCGACATGCGCGATTTCGTCCGTCGCCCCTTCCTGGATTCGTGCCGACAGATCGCCGGCGGCGATGCGCTCAGCGAAGTCCGTGATCCGCAACAGCCTCCGTCCGATCGATTGCGTGGCGGCAAACGCCAGTAGCAGCGCGAGAATCACCGCGACTGCCGAGGCTTCCAGCAGGTCCATCGTGATCTTGCGATTGGCCTCCTGAATCGCGCTTAGGGGATAAGCCATGCGCACTGCGCCACCAGGAATCGGCACAGCGACATACAACAACTCGACGTTGACAGTCTTGCTCAGGCGGGTCGAGCTCCCAGGCTGTCCATGCAGGGCCGCGGCGAACTCCGGGCGGCTGCCATGATTCTCCATTTGGCCGGGGTCGGCTTCGGTATCGGCGAGGACCTTGCCGTTCGAGTCGATGATGGTGATGCGAGCGCCGGCTGCCGGTGCCGCCTGCTCGGCAATCTGCTGGTACGACGTTGTGGGAGCACCTTCGACTCGCAGAGCGAACATCTGCGTCTTCTGCCGCAGCGAAGTGTCGATCTCGCGGCGCAGCATGTTCTCCCAGGCTTTGTGGATCAACAGGTCGAGGGAAATGGTGCAGGCACCAATGACGACCAGCGCTGCGAGAAACAGCTTAACGAAGATACGGCTCTTCACGTTTGCAGTCCGCTAGGACTTCGGGATCTCAAAACGATATCCCGCACCGCGCACAGTTTTGAGATAGCGCGGCTCGTCCGGGTTCTCTTCGATTTTCTCACGGATGCGACGCACATAGACGTCCACCGAGCGCGGCGTGACGTAGTGGGTGTCGCGCCAGACGGCATCAAGGAGCTGATCGCGGGTGAAGACGCGTCCTGGATGGCGAGCCAGATATTCCAGCAAACGGAACTCGGTAGCCGTAGTCTGCGTGAGCTGGCCGCGCACGGTGAGGGTCATGCCGCCGCTGTCGATCTCGATATCGCCGGCCTTGACGATCGCCGGAGCCAGCGGCCGCTCGAAGCGGCGCAGCACCGCACGCACGCGGGCTACGAGTTCGCGCGGGCTGAACGGCTTGGGAATGTAATCGTCGGCGCCCAGCTCCAGGCCGATCACGCGATCCGATTCGCTAACCTTGGCGGTGAGGAAGATCACCGGAATCATGGCCAGCGAAGAGGTCTGGCGAATGCGCCGGCAAAGCTCGAGGCCATCGCCGCCCGGCACCATGATGTCGAGCAGGAATAGCACCGGAACCTGCTTTTCGGCCTCGGCAATCACGCCGGCGGTGCTGGCAAAAGTGCGCACGCCGTAGCCCGCGGCTTCCAGATGGTGACGCACCAGGCGGGCGATATCCGTGTCGTCTTCCACAGCAAATATGTTTTGTTTCACGGCTGTATTGTAGCCGACCGTCGTCGCGGAACTGTCATATGTGGGAATCACGCTCTAAGGGTACACGCATTATTGTTACAGGATGATGAAAGTAAGCGAAACAAAATAGAGCAGTTACGGCGATGAGCCGATTGGTAAATACCACATTGTGGGACTAGATTTCGGCGCTGGAAGCGGCGTCCCACATTGTGGGATTCCCGAATTAAGACCTAGCAACCTTTTACTCGCCGTTTCCTAGCGCGACAAATAAAAAGGCGCTCCGCATCGGGGAGCGCCTTCCATAAAGCCTGAACGACTTCAGTGAGACACGAAGGTCAGCCAGTCACGGGTCAGGTAGTCGGTCATGCTGAGCGAGAACAGGATGAGCAGGAAGAATATCGCCGCTACCACTGTCACCATGGTTAACTTCGTACTGTAACGCAAGTGCATGAAGAACAGTACCACCAGCGTGCCTTTGATGGTGGCAATCAGGAGTGCCAGCACGATGTTGAATACGTGCAATTCAATCGTCGCCGCGAACACCGTCACGCCGGTAAAGATCATCAGCGCAGCCCAGATGCCCACATACATGCTGATGGGAGCAATGTGGGAGCTGGGATCGAAATGTTCCTGCTTACTGCCGGGATGAAAGTGCGCGTGTTCTTGTGCCATGCTAGGCCCCACCGTGTTTCTTGCTGATCAAATAGAGCAGCGGGAATAAATAGATCCACAC
The DNA here is from genome assembly GCA_035482295.1 of Verrucomicrobiia bacterium. Classification (GTDB taxonomy): domain Bacteria; phylum Acidobacteriota; class Terriglobia; order Terriglobales; family Acidobacteriaceae; genus Bog-257. Next base: position 8,725 of record DATHQX010000042.1, on the reverse strand, counting down.
TAAATCGACGAAATGCCAATATAAGCCGACATTTTCCACCGGACTGTAGTAGATGGGCGAATACGCGCCCGCCATTCCTGCCAGTAGAATCCACGTCACCAGACCGATGCCGATAATCATGTGCAACGCGTGCAGGCCCGTCATTGCCCAATAAAGCGAGAAGTAAATCTCAGTGTGCACCGGATCGGTTGCTGGGTGCTGGGGATCGCCCGTCTGGAAGTGGAAGTGAGGGCCAGGGAATTCGTGGTTCTCCCAGTGCTCGGTATACTCCTTGGCCTTGATGCCAAGGAAGGCGAAGCCGAAGATCATGGTGAAGATGAGCAGCCAGCCCATCAGCTTACGCTTGCCGAGCTGCGCGCAGCGCACCGCCAGCGCCATGGTCAGCGAGCTGCAGATCAGGACAGCGGTGTTGGTCGCGCCCAGCCAGATGTTCATCTTCTGGCTGCCTTCGACGAAGGCCTGGTAATAGGAAGCCCGATACACCAGGTACGCGCAGAACAGGCCGCCGAAGAACATGATTTCGGTCAGCAGGAACATCCACATGCCGAAAGTGGACGTCTCCCGCTGCTGCTCCATGTCAGCAAAGTGGTGCTGGAACGCGTGCTCAGCGACTTGGATATCGCTAGTGGCCAACGGTGACCTCCTCTTGCGGCTGGTGCTCGTAGTCGTAAGCTTCCCAAGTCACGATGGGAGTCTCGTCAAAGTTATGCGTAGGCGGCGGAGAGGCGGTCATCCATTCCAGACCGACGGCATTCCAAGGATTCGGCGGCGCCAGCTCTCCGTAGCGCAGCGACCACAGGAAGTAAATCATCGGCAGCACATAGCCCACGGCAAGTATCGAGGCACCGGCGGTCGATAGCACGTTCAGCACCTGGAACTCAGGCGGATACGCGTGGTAGCGGCGCGGCATGCCCATGTAGCCCAGAATGAACTGCGGGAAGAACGTAGTGTTGAATCCGACGAAAACCAGCAGCGCCGACAGCTTCGCGAAGGCTTCGGGATACATTCGGCCGGTGATCTTCGGCCACCAGAAGTGCAGGCCGGCCATGTACGCCATGACCATGCCGCCCACCATCACGTAATGGAAGTGAGCAATCACGAAGTAGGTATCGTGAACGTGAACATCCAGGCCGAGGGACGCGAGGAAGACGCCGGTGAGGCCGCCGATGGTGAACAGGCCGATGAAGCCGAAGGCGTACAGCATCGGCGTCTCGTATCGTATCGAGCCCTTATACATCGTGGCTGTCCAGTTAAAGACCTTGACCGCCGACGGGATCGCGACCAGATAGCTGAGAAGCGAGAACACCAGCGCGGCATAGACAGAGATGCCGGCAACGAACATGTGGTGTGCCCAGACCAGGAAGCCCAGCACGGCGATGGCGATGGAAGCCAGAGCAACGAACTCGTATCCGAAGGCGCGCTTGCGCGAGAAGCAGGTAACGATCTCGCTGATGACGCCCATGCCCGGCAGAATCATGATGTACACGGCCGGGTGAGAATAGAACCAGAACAGGTGCTGGAAGAGCAGGGGATCGCCACCCAATTGAGGATTGAAGACGCCGATGTTGAATGCCCGCTCCAGCGCAACCAGTAGTAAGGTGATGGCGATAACCGGAGTGCCGAGCACCATGATGAGGGCGGCCGCATAATTCGACCAGCAGAACAACGGCAGACGGCTCCAAGTGAGTCCGGGCGCGCGCATGCGGTGGATGGTGACGATAAAGTTCAGACCGGTAAAGATCGACGAGAAGCCGGCGATGAAGACGCCGATGGCTGCGCCGATCACATGGGTGTTCGAATAGGTGGTGCTGAACGGGGTGTAGAAGGTCCAGCCGGTATCGACGCCGCCGGTGATCATGGCGGTCAGCGCGGTGATGGCGCCGGCCATGTAGATGTACCAGCTCAGCAGGTTGATACGCGGAAACGCCAGGTCCTTCGCGCCCACCATGAGGGGAATCACAAAGTTGCCGATCACGGCCGGCACGGACGGAATCAGAAAGAAGAACACCATGATGATTCCGTGCATCGTGAACAGCTTGTTATACGTGTCGGACGAAACCAGGTCGCCTGCCGGAGTCAACAACTCCAGGCGGATCATCATGGCGAAGAAACCGCCGATCCAGAACATGGCGGTGATCGAGATGAGATAGAGCAGCGCGATTCGCTTATGGTCAGTCGTCAACAGCCACGACTTGATGCCGTAGTTGGAATTCAGGTAGTTCTCGCGCTCGACGGGTTGTACAGCGGTTGCCATGTCACACACCTTCTGGGTCTAGCCTTACTGCGCGTTCGACGATTCCGGGACGGCGGGCCGATTGCTGACCGGCTCGCTCTGCTGCGGCTGTCCCAGCGATTTCACGTAAGCCACCAGAGCCATCAGGCTCTCTTCCGAAACTTGCCCCTGGAAGCTCGGCATGATGGGTTTGAATCCGGCCACGATCTTCGCTGTCGGATTCAGAATCGATTCGCGGATGTAATTCTCGTCGGCCATCACCGTGCGGCCGTCATCCAGCAGCACCGGCTTGCCGTACACGCCGTTCAGGTTCGGACCGCGTCCCTGCGTGTCGGAACGATGGCAGGTGGCGCATCCCAACTGCTGGAACATCTGCTGTCCGTTCGAGGCCATCGTCCCGGTCGCGCCTCCGCCGCTCAACCATGCCTGGTAGGCGGTGGGCTCCATTACGATGACTTCGCCGATCATGCCCGAGTGTTGCGTGCCGCAGTATTGCGAACAAAACAGGTAGTAGCTGCCGGGTTTGGTCGCGCGAAACCAGATCGAGGTGTAGCGGCCCGGGAGCACATCAGCTTTCACGCGAAATGCGGGCACAAAGAAACTGTGAATCACGTCCTGCGAGCCCATGATCAGGCGCACGTCGCGTCCTACGGGCACGTGCAGCTGGTTGATCTCGCGCTGGCCGGTCTCATGCTCGAACTTCCACATCCACTGTTTGCCGACGACGTAGACTTCCATTGCTCCCTTGGGGGGACGCGCTTCCTGGAAGTAGATCAGCGAACCCCAGGCAAAGAAGATCATGCAGATGCCCAGCGGCAGTAGCGTCCAGGCGAGCTCCAGCGGCAGCGAGCCTTCAATCGGCACCGGATGCGGATGGACGGAACGGCGGTACTTGATCGCAAAGACAAAGATGAGGAAGAAGATGAGCAGCGTGAAAAACGCCGACACCGCGATCAGCAAGAAATAAAGTCCGTCCACCTGCCATGCCATTGCCGATGCACGTTCAGGAAAGAGTGGGAAGTTCTTCCACATATCTGTCAGGCCCGTCCTGTTTCCTTTTTGCTGTCATGCGTATCGCGCCGGAACATCATGATCAGGAATCCACCCAGAACCAGCATGGTGGCGGCCCCGGCCAGTCGCATGATGTTGGAGATGACTGCCCCGTATCGCCCGGTCTTCGGGTCATAGTGATAGCAGTAAAGCAGCACCTCGTCGACCACGTTGCCAATCTTCTCTTTCGACGCCTCGATCAACCCCAGCCGAATGTCCTTGGGCGCGTACTCCACGCCGTAGTAGTACTGGGCAAGCTTGCCGCCGGGCGTGACGATCATGATCGCCGTCGCGTGAATGTACTGTTTCGTCTCTGGATCGCGCCGATAATGAAATCCCACTGCGTCCGCCAGCTGCTTGATCTGCGGCTCCTGTCCAGTGAGGAAATGCCAGCCCGATGCGTCGGTTTTGGGATCGAGATGCTCGTTGATGCGCTCTAGGTAAACCTTCTGCTTCTCAGCCGCGTCGTTGGGCGTCTCGTCGGGATTGAAGCTCACCGAAACAATCTCGTAGTCCTTGCCCGGCGTGAACTTCAGCATGCTGAGGGCGCTGGCTTCGCCGGCCAGTTCTTCACCGCACAGCATCGGGCAGGTGTAATACACCAGGTTCAGAATCACCGGACGGCCGGTCTTGAAGTAATCGCCCAGGCGCACAGTCTTGCCGGTTTCGTCCTTGAATTCGACGTCGAGCGGGACCTGGTTGTTCAGCCGCTGCTCGATCTTGATGTTGTTCAGATCGGCGGGAAGCTGTTGCGAGGTGGGTCCCGTGCTCTTGTCCTGAAACGAAGATGGAGGCTGTGCCGCGGCAAACGTGGTTGCCAGCAGCAGGACCGCTATCGCGAGTTGTTGCCGATACGTCACTTCGATAAATCCAGTTCTGCGTTACCGCTTTACTACTCGACTTGCGCCGGTCGAACATCTCAACGGCGCTAATCGCCCCGGAAGGAAACTTCCCGGGCCTGCTATTCCCCGCCGGCTTTCTTCACGCCGGCGCCGTTGCCGCCGCCCGGAGGCAATTCTCCCGGCTGCTCGTTCAGAATCTTTGGATTCCCTGCTCCCGTCTGCTCTTCCAAATCCGGCGGCGGAGCATTCGGTCGCGTGGGCAAACCGCGCTGCTCAATCAGCTGCATCGCCATCGAGATCGGAATATGCACATTGCCCTGCGGATCGGTGAACGGCTGTGCGTCCAGCAGATTGTTCTCCGAGTCCAGATACATCGTCATGTCGCCGGCATCGTTGATCTGTAGACGCGGCTCCGGAAACTTGCCCAGATTCGTCTCAGGCGTGTTCTGGAAAACCGACGGCGGGTTCTGGTAGGGCGCCGGCTGCTCCCCTTTCATGGGCGACACTTGGCCCTGCGCGAACAGAATCTCGCTGCGCGCCATGAAGCGGAACATGCCCCACACCACCAGCTCGATGAAGAAGCCGACGATGAACAGTCCGATGAGGAACCACAAAATCCCCTTGGGGCTTAAGTCGGACCGGTCGTAATCGACCTGCGGATTGCGGAAAGGATCGTGAGTGTTGTGATTAGTGGCCATGTCCCGATCCTTGATGCAAGAGGCTGGGCACTTGCACTTCATAGAAGGGCAGAATCGGCCGCTTCCGGAAATTGATGAAGAAGTAAGTCACCCAGAGCCCGCCGATACCGATCGGCGCCGCCAGATACCAGATGCTGAACAGCTTGGCGTCGCGGAAGTTGGGAATGACATACCAGTAGATATCGACCATGCGCATGACCATCAGCAGAATGGCAATCTTGATCAGCCGCTTGCCGGCGCGCTTGCGTTGCTGCGAGAGCAACAGCGAGAACGGCAACGCGAAATGGAAGAGCACAATCGCGAGAATGATGTAGCCCCACTCTCCACGAATGCGGCTTAGGTACCAGCTGATCTCGTCCGGCAGGTTGCCTGACCAGATAATCAGCCACTGCGAGAACGAGAAGTAGGCGAACAGCATGACGAAGGCGAAGGTCAGCTTGCCGATATCGTGGAACTGCATCGGCTTGATGATCTCGCGATACGGGCTGTAGCGGGTCAGCACGGTCAGCATGATGACCGAGAAGCACAGCGCCGAGAGTCCTTGGCCGGCCAGGAAGATCAGGCCGTAAATCGTCGAGCCCCAGTGCGGGTCCAGCGACATCACCCAGTCAACCCCGGCAAATGAAATCGTCAGCGCATACAGCACGCAGCCGATGCCCGCCAGTCCCTGGAATCGCGGATAGTCGCCAACGATGGGTGCATCCTGACGGTCGCCGCGCTTGCAGAGAATCATCTGCAAGCCGATCCAGATCACGAAGTAAACCACTACGCGAAGGAACCACTTCGGCTGCGACAGATACCACCCGGCTTCTTTTGTCAGCGACGCGTCGGTCATCCACGCGTAGACATGAAGCCGAAAGAAGGCGAGCGGGAGAAACAGCAGCGCCATCAGCGGCAGGCACTTCGCAGAAGCCTCAAGAATGCGGCGAATGGACAGGCCCCACAGACCGCCCGACAGATACTGCACCATCAGCAGCGCCAGGCAGCCGAGGCTGAGGCCGGTCCAGAACATGTAGGCGATCAGGTAGCCACGTAGAAAATCCCGAAGATCGAGGAACGCAGCAACCAGACAGAAGGCCACACCCACCACACCCACGATCAGGGCGCGGCTCTGCCAGTGCGGCGTATCCGGTGGTACCACGAAATCGGTGGCCCGGTATTCCAAAGTTTGTTGACTCATTATTTCTGCGCGCCTCCCGTAGCCGGCGCCGCGGTTTGCGGCTGGGGCGGAGTCGAGGCGGCCGCGGTGGCGCCTTGCGTGTCGTAAGGAGGCATGATCATGACGCCGGAGGGAACCGTCTTCGAGACTTCCGTGCCCGACGGAACATCAGCCTCGGTAGCGTGCTGGCTCAACTGCAGCGCGCGGATATAAGCGGCAATCGCCCAGCGATCTCCCGGTTGCACCTGCTCCGCATAATCGGGCATGGCGCCGAAGCCGTTCGTGATCACGTCGAAGAAATATCCAATGGGCGCTTTGCGCAGGCGATCGATGTGATACGACGGCGGCCGCTTGTAACCGCGCTGCACGATCATGCCGTTGCCGTCGCCAATCTCACCGTGACAGGGAGCGCAATAAATATTGAAGCGCTGCTGGCCGCGGGCCATGATTTCGGGCGTGACCGGGAACGGCAGATAGTCGCCATCGTTGCTCCCGATCTTGCCGGTATAGAAATAGGTGTCCGCGTTGAGATGTCCGCGCGCCACCGTTCCCTCAATGATCGGGCGCTCAGAGCGCTTGTCGGCGTAGAAGTCGCTCTCTACCAGCGGACGCTGGTAGGGCTGGACCTGCATGTCGGAGCGGCATCCCGCGGTCAGCAGCATGGCCGCACCCGCCAGGACAAAGGCCGGCAGCTTGCGCCGCCACAACGCCGGACCGGAGGGAGCCGTCGTAACTTGTGCTAGCCGGTTAATGCGGCACCTCCGAGATCGATAACGGCTTGAGACTTTCCATAAACTGAGTCGTTGTTACCAGATCAAACTTGCTGTCGGCCGCTTCCACTACCAGGAAGAACTTGTCGCGCGTCACTTCCGAGAAGCGATCGACGTTGAAGACCGGGTGATGCGGCATCGGCAGCCCGTTCAAGGCAAACATGCCGAAGACGCCGGCAAGACCGCCGAACAGCACCGTCATCTCAAAGGTCGGGATGATGAACGCTACCCACGAATGCCACGGGCGTCCGCCGACGTTCAGTGGATACGAGATGCAGTTGATCCAGTACTGCAGCGCGTACGCACCCGATCCGCCGAGCAGTCCTCCGATCAAAACAATCAGCGGAATGCGCGTTTTGTGGAAGCCGAGCGCCTCGCTCGCCTCTTCAATCGGGAACGGACTGTAGGCGTCCATCTTGCGATATCCCGCCGAATACGCGGCTCTGGTCGCTTGCACCAGATCGGTTGAGCTTTCGAACTCGGCCATCAGGCCGTAGATTGCAGGTGTCAGCTCGTGCTTCATTCGGCTTTCACCTCCGCCTCCGGCAGGAGCATGCGCATTTCAAAGATCGAAATGGCGGGCATGATTCGGACGAACACAAACATCGCTGCGCTGAAGAATCCAATCGTTCCCAGGAAAACTGCCCAGTCCCAGCGTGTCGCGGTGTAATGTCCCCACGAGGATGGCAGGAAGTCGCGGCTCAAGCTGGTGATGACGATGACGAAACGTTCGAGCCACATGCCGATCAGAATGTCGAGTGAGACCAGGAAGAGCACCTTGATATTCGAGCGCATCTTCGGAATCCACAGGATCTGCGGGATGAGGATGTTGCACAGGATCAGCGACCAGTACAACGGCGCATATTGTCCGAACCAGCGGTTCTCCAACATGAAGCGCTCGTAGGTCGAGCCGCTGTACATCCCGATAAAGGTTTCGAAGAAGTAGCCGTAGGCGACGATCAATCCGGTGGCCAGCATCACCTTTGCCGAGTTCTGCAGGTGGCGCATGGTGATCAGCGCTTCCAGGTGGTAGTACTTGCGAATCGGAATGGCCAGCACCAGCACCATCGCGAAGCCGGAGTAAATAGCGCCGGCAACGAAATAGGGTGGGAAGATGGTCGTGTGCCAGCCGGGCATGATGGCCACAGCGAAGTCGAAGCTGACGACCGTGTGTACCGAGAGCACCAGGGGCGTCGCCAAACCGGCCAGCAGGAGATAAAGCGATTCGTAGCGCTTCCAATGACGGGCTGATCCGCGCCAGCCCATGGCCAGCAAGCCGTAAATCTTGCGCGGCACCGGATGCGTGGCTTTTTCGCGCATGGTGGCGAAGTCAGGCACCAGTCCGACATACCAGAACACCGCCGAAATCGTCGCGTATGTCGAAACCGCGAACACGTCCCACACCAGGGGACTGCGGAACTGCGGCCACACGCCCATGCTGCTGGGATACGGGAACAACCAGTACGCCAGCCAGGGACGGCCAAGGTGTAGCACCGGAAACATGCCGGCGCAAGCCACAGCGAATAGCGTCATGGCTTCGGCAAATCGGTTGATGGAGTTGCGCCAGCTCTGCTTTAACAGCAACAGAATTGCGGAGATCAGCGTGCCGGCATGACCGATACCGATCCACCAGACAAAGTTGATGATGGCGAACCCCCAGGCCACCGGGATCTCGATGCCCCAGATGCCGACGCCGCGAATGAACAGATACGTGACGGCCACGAGCAGGAGCATCACCAGGCCGCCGGCGATCAGGAAGCCGCCGAGCCAACCCAAGCCGATCGGCCGCTTCAGCACCACATCAGCGATAGAGTCGGTGACGCTGCCGTAGGTCTGCCCCGGTGCCATCACCGGTGGTTCATCGGGCCACGGCACGTCCTGTAAGAGCGTTTTTTCCTCTGGTCCTTCCCTCATCGCTAGCTGGGCTCCGATTCAAGTTCAGGGTTCGGGTTCGAGACGATTGCCAGATAAGT